>NZ_NBCN01000008.1:0-308902 GCF_002099185.1 Streptomyces sp. CB03238
GCACCCCACCCATACAGGGAAAATGCCCGCGCCACAGCCTTCTGCAACACGCTTTAGTACTTGTTACACCACCACACCCCTGGTCAGCCCCGGCACGTCAGGCGCAGTTGGGCCGCCGCGTGGTGGGCGCCCGTGAGGGGGGCGGCGCCCCAGTCGCGGCCGCGGTCGGTGAGGTGGACCGTGAACGTGGGGGACCTGACCGGGTAGGTGCCGACCTGGACCAGGGTGCCGCGGTGCACGGGCTGGCGGACGCCGAAGGCGGCGTACGTGGAGCTGGGGTCGTCCGGGTCGGCGAGGACGCGGTAGACGGCCGGGTCGCCGGCGACATCGATGTCGCGGGGCCCCTTGGGGACGAACACCGCCAGGGCGCACCGTTCGTAGTCCGTGCCCACCGGCCACGTCCACGTCGCCGTGCCCGTACCGTCCCTGTCCGGGCTGCCCGACATCGGCAGGGCGGTGAACCGGCCGTCGCAGCCGCCGCCCCGGAAGCCGCCGGACGCCACCGTGTACCAGGCGGCGTCGCCGTTCTCGAAACGGCCGCCCTCCACGTAGCGGCCGTCCTCGCACCCCGGGCCCGCCCACGCCGTGTACGTGGGCGGGCGCGTCGGGGCTATACGGGACGGCAGGCTCCGCTCCGGGAACCGGCCGTCCAGGCCGGGGTCCGGGCGGGTGTCGCCGCCCAGCAGGGTCACCGCGGCGATCAGGCAGCCCGCGGCCACGACGGTTCCCGCTGCCAGCACAGTGCGTACGCTCGCCATGGCCGACCACTATGCAGCGCGACCCTCGGTAACCGTGAGGGTCAGCGCAGTTCCTCCGGGCAGGGAGTGCCGCGCGGGAAGATCTTGTACGGTGCGGCCAGCCGGTACACCCCCGGCTTCGGCGCGAGCAGCTCCGTCCACTCGTCGCCCTCCCGGTCCTCCTCCGCCTTCAGCAGGCAGCCGTGGAGGTTGAGGAACGTCTTGGGGCCGTCCTCGCGCTCCAGCGACGCCTTCGTCTCCTGCGGCGGCTCCACCTTCTTGCCGTCCTCGTCGAGGAGCGCCAGCCAGGGCGAGTACGGGACGCGGATCAGCACCCGGCCCGCCGTCCGCACCCGGATGGTGACCTCCCCGGCGCCCGCCCGGTCCACCGTCGCCGGCGGGTCGGCCAGCGGGGTCGGGTCCTCCACCGCGTACAGCCGCCAGTTGGCGTCGGACCACACCGGCCGGAGGTACGGCTGGCCGTCCTTGACCAGCTCCGCCTCCTGCTCGGCACCGGTGTCCGGATCGCCCTTGGGCAGCACCACGTAGTGGACGGCCCAGCGGTGCAGCCAGTCGCGGTAGGTGACGGAGTTGAGCGTGTCGTCGTAGAAGACCGGGTTGCGCTCCATGTCCGCCTGGCGGTTCCAGCCGCGGGCGAGGTTGATGTACGGGGCCAGCGCCGACGCCTCCCGGTGGCTGCGCGCCGGAACCACCTCCACCCGCGCCTTCTCCGCCCCCAGCTGCTGCAACTGGTTGATCAGCGGCGCGGCCTCGCGCGCCCACGACGCGTCGGGCGCGGTACGGATGATGTCGTCGGCGCTCTTGAAGCCGATCCACCCGTTCAGGACGACGAACGCCAGGAGCAGGGCGTACCACCTGCGGGTGCGGCAGGCGGTGTACGGCAGGGCCGCCAGCAGGACGACGCCCGCGAACAGCATCGGCAGCCGAGAGACGTTCGACCCGATCTGCGAGTCGATCAGCCAGGTGAGGAGCGTGCCGAGCGCGTACACGGCCGCGCCGGTACGGACCGTGCGCCAGTCCTCCGGTACGAGGACGAAGACCAGGACCCCGAACGCGAACGGCAGCATCGTCGACCCGAACGACATCGGCTGCGTACCCGAGAAGGGGAACAGCCAGGACGAGAGGGCGACCACCACGACCGGCGCGAGCCCGAGCGCGTACGCGCCGGGGCGCCGCTTGTTGAGGAACAACGCCGCCGCCGCGACCCCCAGGAACAGCCCGGCCACCGGACTCGCGGCCGTCGCCAGCCCCGCGAGCGGCGCGGCGACGGCGGCCTTGGCCCACCGCCTCGTCCGCCACCGGTGCGGCCAGCAGAAGACGGCGGCCACCGCACCCAGCGCGAACATCATGCCGAGGCCGAACGTGACGCGGCCGGACAGCGCGTTGCACAGGAACGCGAACACCCCGGCGAGTGAGCACGCCAGCGGATTGCGGACCGCCCGCACCCGCACCAGGATCAGCGCGGTCAGCGCGGCGGACACCGTACCGGCGATCATCATCGTCGTCCGCACGCCGAGCAGCGACATCAGGTACGGCGACACGACGCTGTACGACACCGGATGCATCCCGCCGTACCAGGCGAGGTTGTACGCGGAATCCGGGTGCCGCCCCACGAACTCGGCCCACGCGTCCTGCGCGGCGAGGTCGCCGCCGCTGTTCGCGAAGACGAAGAACCAGACGATGTGGATGAGCGCGGCGAGCGCCGTCGCGACCGTGACCGGGTGGCGGACGAACGGCGCGGGAACGGCGGGTGACGCCTTCCGTTCGGCAGGAGCCTTGACGTCCGCCGGGCGTACGGGCGAGTCGGGGGTCCGGGGTACGGCGAGTGACCCGGCCACCCCGGGCGCGGCGGGTGGCGCCGGGGCGTTGGCGGGTGCCTTGGTCGTCCCGGCCACCCCGGGCGCGGCGGCGGCCTCGGGATCCGCCGGGTGCGCCGGAGCCTCGGGCGCGGCCGAGGCGGCCGAGGCGGCCGGTGGCCTTATTCGCGCCCGGGAAGTCGAGGCGCTTTCCGCGCGGGTCGGCTCAGCGCGGGTCGGCTCAGTGGTGGTCACTGCGGCTCTCTGCTCTCTGCGTCGTCCCCCACGTCCCTGCTACGTGCTGTCTGCGAAGACGTCGTCCGGGCGCCTTCCGTTGCCCGGACGTGTCCGGACGCTAACACGCGGGCGCCCCGGAAATCCGGGGCGCCCAGGGAGGTTTCAGCCGAGACGCGTCAGCTTGTCGCCGAGGCCCGGTTCGGCCATGGCGCTCTTCAGGGCCACCGGCACCCGGACCTGGCTGGCGCCCTCGCCCACGGTCAGGACGCCGACCTGCGTGCCGGCGGGCGCCGAGTGGGGCAGCGCGCGGCCGCCGTTGCCCAGCTCCAGCCTGACCGTCAGACCGGACCAACCCACGACCGTCACGTCCTTGGTCGCGACCACCGGGGTCCTGCCGCCGAGACCGTCGTCGACGTGCCCGACGACATCGCCCTTCTTGACGACCGTCTGACTCTCCAGCAGGGCCTGCGTAGCCTTCATCGCCTCCTTGCTGGCGGCGATCGCGCTGCCGAGGATCGGCGTCTTGTACTGGGCCAGGACGGCACCGACGATCAGCTGGTCCGTGTCACCGACCTTCTTGTGCGCGGCGAAGAGCAGGTTGCCGCCGGCCTTGGTGGTGCTGCCGGTCTTGATGCCCAGCGCGCCGTCGTACGGGACGAGGTCGTTGTAGTTGCGCCACTTCTTGCCCGACGGGTCCGTCCACCACGGCTTGGCGGTGATCTCCAGCAGCGCGGGGATCTCCACCAGCTTCTCGCCCAGCTTCACCTGGTCCTCGGCGGAGCTGACGGTGGTGTGGTTCAGGCCGGAGGGGTCGGTGTACGTGGTGTTCTTCATCCCGAGTTCCTTGGCGGTGTCGTTCATCTTCTTGACGAACGCCTTCTCGGAACCGGCGTCCCAGCGCGCCAGCAGCCGGGCGATGTTGTTGGCGGAGGGGATCATGATGGCGGCGAGCGCGTCGTACTGCGAGATCTTGTCGCCGGCCTTCACGGTGTTCAGCGTCGACTCGTTCTGCGCGTCGTAGCCGCCCTCCGTCTCGGCCAGGGCGTCGATCTCGATCATCTCGCCCTTGGACCCCTCCTTCAGGGGGTGCTCCTTGAGGATCACGTACGCGGTCATGGCCTTCGCCACGGAGCCGATGGGTACGGGCTTCTGCTCGCCGAAGGAGTCGACGGTGCCGAGGCCGGTCGCCGACATGTACCCCTGGCCCTCGTTCGGCCACGGCAGGGACGGCTTGCCGCCCTCGAAGGTGTACGACGGCTTGGCCGTCATCGCCAGGGTGGGTGCGGGCAGCGGCCGCACGAACTGCACGATCGCAAAGACGATCGCCAGGAGGACGACGAGCGGCGTCCAGATCTTGACGCGCCGGACGACCGTGCGGACCGGGGTCTCCGGCGGGGGCGGCGTGTTCGTCAGCTCGGCGAGCATGTCGAGCGGCGGCCGGGGCGGCAGGGGCTGCTGCTTGGTCCGCTCGGCCTCGGTGAGTGAGGCGGGCGGGCCGCCGGCCTTGGCGGGGGCGGAAGAGGTGGGGGCCGGGGCGGGAGCCGGGGCCTGCGGTTCGGGCTTCTTCGCGGCGGGGCGCACGTCGTCCGCGCGCAGCGGGACGAACTTGCTCGTCCGCTCGGCGGGCGACTCGGGCGTGATGGCCTTGAGCGCGGTCGTCGGCTGGTCCACCGGCTTCCGCTGCACGGCCCGGAACACGGCGGTGGGCTGGTCGACGGGCGGCTGCTCGTCCTCGCGGGACGCCGCTGCCGCCTCCGCGGACGCCTCGGCCTCGGCGGACGGCTCGTCGGCCTCGGCGGACGGCTCGTCGGCCACCCCGGCGCGGGCCGGCTCGTCGGCCTCGGTGGATGGCTCGTCGGCCTTGCGGGCCGCTTCATCGCCCGTCGCGGCGCTCGGCTCGTCGGCGTCGGCGGACACCTGGTCGGCCTCGCGGACCGGCTGGTCGCCCTTGCGGACCGGGTCGTCGGCCTTGCGGACCGGCTGGTCACCCTTACGGACCGGGTCGTCGGCCTCGCGGACCGGCTGGTCACCCTCGCGGACCGGCCGGCCGGCCGCGGCGGAGACCACGTCGGCCTTGGCAGACACCTCGTCGGCCTTGGCGGGCTGCTCGGCGGCCACCCCGGCGCGGGCCGGCTCGTCGGCCTTGGCGGGCTGCTCGGCGGCCTCACGGACCGGCACGCCGGCCGCGGCGGACACCTCGGCGGCCTCTCGGGCCGGCTCGTCGGCCTTGGCGGGCGGCTCGCTCGCGCGGGGCGACACGTCCGCCTTCACCGGCACGTCCGCTTTGCCGGACGAGTCACCACGCTCGGCGGCCGTCGCGGCCGTCTCCGCCGTACGAGCCGACTCTTCGGCCTGGGCGGAGGGGCCGGCCTGGCTGGATGGTTCAACGCTCTCGGCGCCCGGCTCGTCGGCCTTGCCCGCCGCCGGCGCCTCGGGGGCAGCGGACTCGCCCGGTTCGTCGTCGTCGGTGGCAGTGGCGGCAGCCGGGCCGTCCGCCTTCGTGACCCACGCCGCCACGGCGTCCCGCAGGCGGGCGTCCCCGTCCTTCGCGTCGGCGTCCTCCCGGTCGGCGTCCCTCGCGTCCCCGCCCTCCCGGTCGGCTTCGTCCCGGGGGAGCGCCCTGAACACCGCGGTCGGCTGGTCGACCCGGACCTCTGCGTCCCCTTCCGGAGACCCGGCGTCACCGAGCACGGCAAGCCTCGGATCGCGTTCGTTCGAAGCCGTCTCCCCCGGCGACTTCTGCTGCTCCGACTTGTCGGGGGACTCGCCCGCCACCGTGCCTCCTTCAATCAACGCGTTGTCCGAACCATGTATCAGTGTCCTGTGTGAGCGCTTGGCCCCCGTGCAAGACGAGAACGACATACCTACTGGTTCCCGTACGAAGCACCCAGGCGCTCTCGACAGACCAATGTGAGAGGGGTCACCCTGTCATTCATCCACGCGGGGAGGCATGGATGGGCAGGAGCCGCAGAACACTTCCGGAGGAGCTTCTGCTGCTCGCTCTGGACCCGGCCACGGGTACCACAGCGCAGCCGCAGTCGCTCGACCTCGGCCTGGCCGGAGCACAGCTAGTGGAGCTGGCTCTGGCAGGACGGATAGCCCCTGACGGGGATCGTATCGCCGTGGTGATGCCACGGCCGACCGGAGATCCGACACTGGACTCCGCGCTCGAGCTGCTGCGCAGGCGTGGCAGTCCGGTGCGGGCCGTCCACTGGATCGGCGGGCCCCGACTGGGGCTGCGCCAGACGTATCTCTCGCATCTGGAGCGGTGCGGCATGGTGCATGCCGTCGAGGGCCAGATGTGCGGGGTGCTGCCGACGACGCGCTACCAGGCGACGGAGACGGCGATCAGCCGGGAGATCAGGGCCCGGCTGGACAGTGCGATCCGCACCGGCGTACCGCCGGACCCGCGGACCGCGGCGCTCGCCGCGCTGGCCCACGCGGTCGGTCTCGGCAAGCACCTCTATCCCGGGAACGAGGGGCGCTCATCGCGTTCGCGGCTCCGGGACCTGATCAGGCACGACCCGATGGGCGGTCTCGTGGCGCACGCCGTGATGGACGTCCAGAACGGCGTGGGCGCACAGCCACGTCGTAGCCCCGGCTCGGGAGGCGGTGGCCGCCCGGCCACGGCCGTACCGATGCAGCCGCAGTCACGCAGCGGGTCGATGGCCCGCGCCGTGGCGCACTGAACGCGCTGAACGCACCGAGCACACTGAGCGCACGCACCACCCCCACGCCCCGGCTTTCCGGGAGCCGCATGAGCGCGCGGGGCAGCCGCGAGGGCCGCCCCGCGCGCTCGCGCGTGTCCGTACGTGCGTACGCACAGGCGCTCGTGTGGCCATTTTCCAGCGCGCACAGCCCATTGGTGGCAGTCTGCTGAGCAGTAGATACGTAGAGCTACGCCAGCTACCGCAGCCAAGCAGCCGGAGGTGCAGTTTCCCGTGGCGTCCAACGTCAACCCCACCGTCAGGCGACGCAGATTGGGCCAGGAGCTGCGCCGGCTGCGTGAGCTCAAGGGCATGACGGCGGAGGAGGTGGCGGAGCGCCTGCTCGTCTCGCAGTCGAAGATCAGCCGCCTCGAGAACGGCCGTCGCTCGATCAGCCAGCGCGATGTCCGTGACTTGTGCGGGGTGTACGAGGTCGAGGACCACCGTATCGTCGATTCGCTGATGCAGATGGCGAAGGACTCGCGCCAGCAGGGCTGGTGGCACGCCTTCGGCGACATCCCGTACAGCGTCTACATCGGCCTGGAGACGGACGCCGCCTCGCTGCGGGTGTACGAGCCCCAGGTCGTGCCGGGCCTGCTGCAGACCCGGCAGTACGCGGAGGCGCTGATCACCGGCGCGCTGCCCGAGTCGTCGCCGGCCGACATCGAGAAGCGGGTCAACGTCCGCGCGCGCCGCCAGGAGCGCATCAAGGACGCCGAGACGCCGCTGCGCCTGTGGGCGGTGATCGACGAGTCGGCGCTGCGCCGGGTGGTCGGCGACAAGCAGTTGATGATCCAGCAGCTGGAGCACCTGGTCGAGCAGTCGCACCTGCCGCACGTCACCGTGCAGGTACTGCCGTTCGACATGGGCGCGCACCCGGGCATCAGTGGCCATTACGCCATCCTGGAGTTCCCTGACGCCGCCGACTCCTCGGTCGTCTACATCGAGGGCGTCACCAGCGATCTGTACCTGGAGAAGGCGAACGACGTGCAGCGGTACAGCGTGATGTACGAGCACCTGCGCGCCCAGGCGCTGAACGTGGAGCAGACGCGGCAGTTCATCGGCGAGGTCATCAAGGACTACACGGACCTGGCGCAGTGACGTCCCTGTTGCGCCCATACTGCCCCTGCTTCCGAATGCCTCGATTACGGCCGGAATGACAGGGATTGGCCCAGGCCGCCGGGGAAGAAGCCGGTACGGTACACCCCCACCGGCTTCCAGCGGAAGACCCGCATGGAATATGCCATCCGGTCGAGTGAACGCCCGCCCCGCACACAGATCTCGACGAGTAGCGTCGATCACGCCAGCCTGCAGGTCGGGCCGGTGCGAGTCACTGCTGTCACTGTCGAGAACCGGAGCGGAGAAGATGGCAATCATTCAGGGCGCCACGGAGACCTGGACCAAGTCCTCGTATTCCGGCGGGAACGGCGCGTGCGTCGAGGTCAAGTCCCCCGTCGTCGCGGCGATCGCGGTACGGGACTCGAAGGTCCCCGCCGGTCCGTCGATCACGTTCGTCCCCGAGTCGTGGAACGCGTTCGTGCGTGAAGTGAGCACGGGGGCTCTCTGAAGTCCGCCGGCGCGTCACCGATGAGCCCTCTCGACTGGTCCGCCGTCCCGGCCGAGGGGGCTCGGCCATGCGCTAGCGCAATTGATCGACGTACCGGTCCGTCCCCGGCACCGTCGGGATGAAGGGCGCGACCAGTTCCACCCGGCCCCGGTCACCCGGGTCCAGGTCGGTGAAGTGGTCCTGCCAGCAGGTGCGCGGGTCCTGTTCCAGGAACCACAGCAGGGTCAGGCGGGTGTCGACCGCCTCGACCTGCTTGACGTACGTCATACGGTCACCCGGCAGCGGCGTGGGGCGGAAGAGGGTGACCATCGCGGCCGGTGAGCCGGCGAGGCGGCGTGGCAGGTACCGGGAGCGGAGCCACTCCAGGAGGGCCGCACGCCGCTCGGGGCCCTCGGTGTCGATGACCTGGAGCACGAGCCCCGCGTAGGGGTGGTCCAGAGCGTGGTGGTCGCGTGGGCCGGCCGCGCCGTCGCGGTAGACGGTGGCCGCGTGGTCGTGGAACGCGGTGAAGACGTGCGTACGGGCCTGGTGGACGCGGCCGTCGCGGTTCAGGCGCTTATTAATGGCGACGGTCCACTTCATGTGGTCGTCGTAGCGGCCCTCGGTGATCCAGTACGTGGAGAGGTAGCACCCGGCGGTCACCGGCCGGGCGACCGCCGACGTGGCCGGGTGGCGCAGCAGTTGCAGGTCGCGGGTGGCGACCCAGCGGCGGCCCGCCTGGATCCAGGGCATGGCCATCGCGCCCGCGTAGTAGTGGTCGTCCTCGTACCAGCGGTTGTACGCGTACTCGTGGCCGGGGTGCGGTTCGACCATGGTGATCAGGGCGTGGCCGGGACGCACCCCGTACGGGCCGACGGCCGCGAGCCGCGCGTAATCCTCGCTCCGCGTGTCATTGTCGTCGTCGCTCATGCGGCCTACTCTGACGGTGCGTCAGATAACTCGTCCAGAGCCGGGGAGGCGCCGGATGCTGCTGCGCGACAAGACCGTGATCGTGTCCGGCGTCGGGCCCGGCCTGGGTCACCAGGTGGCCGCGGCCGTCGTGCGGGACGGCGGCCACGCGGTGCTCGGTGCGCGTACGGAGGCGAAGCTCGCCGCCTGCGCCGAGCGGATCGACCCGGAGGGGCGGCGCACCGCGTACCTCGCCACGGACATCACCGACGAGGCCCGGTGCGAGGCGCTGGCCGCGCTCGCCGTCGCGCGGTTCGGCGGGATCGACGCGGTCGTCCATGTCGCGGCGTACGACAGCCACTTCGGCGGGCTGGAGGACGCCGACTTCGCCGCCTGGCAGCGGGTGCTGGACGTCAACCTGCTGGGGACGCTGCGGATGACACGGGCCTGCCTGCCGGCGCTGAAGAAGCGCGGGGGCTGCGTGGTCGTCGTCGGTACGCAGTCGGCGGTGGCCGCCCCGTCGCAGGTGCGGCAGGCGGCGTACGCGGCGTCCAAGGGCGCGCTGACGTCGGCGATGTACTCGCTGGCGCGCGAGCTGGGGCCGCACCGGATACGGGTCAACACCGTGCTGCCCGGCTGGATGTGGGGGCCGCCGGTCCAGGCGTACGTGCGCCTGACGGCCGAGGCCGAGGGCGTGGCGGAGGACGAGGTGCTGGGCCGGCTGGCCGAGCGGATGGCCCTGCCGGAGCTCGCCACGGACGCCGATGTGGCCGAGGCGGCGGTGTTCCTCGCCTCCGACCGGGCGCGGGCGATCACGGGCCAGTCGCTGCTGGTCAACGCGGGCGAGCTGATGAGGTAGAGCGCCCTCCCTTTCGCCGACCGCACGGGACCCGCATCCCGTGCGGTCGCTGTGCCATGTGTCGTACGGACCTGACGAAGCGCCCGATCATCGTGTGGCCGCCGTCACGGGCGCGACAACGGCCGCGTGGGTCAAGAAAAGGTAAAACTGTTCTGCTTTCTGATCCACGTTCATATTCGTGACCATGGGATGCCTTGACCGGCTGCTCGAACTGGCGGTTCAATCCCCGAAGTCCCCGCTCCCGCACGGGGGCGCCGCTGACCGGACGCACTGACGACGCGCTTCGACGTTCACAAGGCGGACCCCTGGAGGGGGCACATGAACACTCTCGACTGGGCCGTGCTCATCGGCTACTTCGGTGTGATGGTCGCGATCGGCGTCTGGTCGCACAAACGCGTGGACAACGTCAGCGACTTCTTCACCGCCGGCGGCAAGATGCCGTGGTGGCTGTCGGGCATCTCGCACCACATGTCCGGCTACAGCGCGGTGATGTTCACCGGATACGCGGGCATCGCCTATACGTACGGCGTCACCTCGTACGTCACCTGGTCCTTCCCCATCGCCATCGGTATCGCCATCGGCGCCCACCTCTTCGCGCCCCGGCTCAACCGGCTGCGCTCACGGCTGCATGTCGCCTCGCCGCTCGAATACCTGAAGAACCGCTACAACCTGCCGACCCAGCAGGCCCTCGCCTGGTCCGGCGTCCTGCTGAAGATCGTCGACGTGGGCGCCAAGTGGGCCGCCATCGCCACCCTGCTGTCCGTCTTCACCGGCATCTCGCTCAACCAGGGCATCCTCATCACCGGTGTCATCACCGGCATCTACTGCACCGTCGGCGGGCTGTGGGCCGACGCCCTCACCGAACTCGGCCAGTTCATCATCCAGTTCTTCGCCGGCATCGCCATGCTCGTCGCCGTCATGGCCGAGCTCGGCGGCTTCAGCGCCCTGTGGACCGTGTGGGACCGGCCCGAGCTCCAGGGGCACACCGCGCCGACCGCCGGACCGTACACGGTGACCTTCCTCCTCGCGTACCTCTTCATCAAGACCTTCGAGTACAGCGGCGGCATGTGGAACCAGGCCCAGCGCTACATGGCCACGCCCACCGCCCGCGAAGCCACCCGCTCCGGGCGGCTGTCGGCGGTGCTGTGGTTCATCTGGCCGCTGGTCCTCTTCTTCCCCATGTGGTGCGCGCCGCTGCTGGTCACGCCCGAGAAGCCCGACGCGTCCGACTCCTACGCCCTGATGACCGAACAGCTGCTGCCGCACGGGCTGCTCGGCCTGGTCATCGTCGGGTTCTTCTCCCACACCATGGCCATGTGCTCCTCCGACGCCAACGCCATCGCCGCCGTCTTCACCCGGGACATCGCGCCCGCCCTCTCCAAGGCGGCCCGCTCCTGGTCGCACCGGGCCGGGCTGCTGGCCGCCCGCTGGTCGACCGTGGCGTTCCTCGGCCTGTCGATGGCGATCGCGACCCAGGTCAACTCCCCGACCTTCGGCGACATCATCACCGTCGTCATCAAGTGGGTGGCCGGCCTGATGGGGCCGATCGCCATCCCGTTCATGCTCGGTCTGCTGCGTACGTTCCGCAGGTCCGGGCCGACGGCGGCGCTGGTGTCGTGGGCGGCCGGCCTGTTCGCGTTCTGGCTGACCAACTACGGGCTCGACGGCATCGAGCTCCAGATCCAGATCGTCTCGCCGCTCGCCACGTCGCTGATCCTGTACGTACTCATCGGCTTCATCAAGCCGGAGGACACCCCGCAGCGGGACGCCGTGCTGGACAAGCTGCACTCCGACGACGGCAGCCCCGCCGCTGTCGTCCCCGAGCGTCAGCCCCTGGGGTAGCGGGCCAGCCAGCCCGGCGCGGAGACCGCCGGGCCGTGCAGGGCCGGGCCCTGCGTCATCTCCATGGCGAAGTCGTCCGCCAACTGAAGGATCGTGGGCCGCCCCTCCAGCTCGGCCAGCCAGGCCGGCGGGAGGGCGGTCTCGCCGTGCAGGGCGCCCAGCAGCGCCCCGGTGAGGGCGCCGGTCGTCTCCGACGGGCCGTCGTGGTTGACCGCGAGCCGCAGCCCGTGCCGTACGTCCTCGCCGACGAGCGCGCAGTAGACCGCGATGGCCAGGGCGTCCTCGGCGTGCTCACCGTCGGTGTCGCCCAGCGACGCGATCCGCGCGGGGCTCGGGATCCCCTGCCGTACGGCACCCAGGGCGTGCTTCAGCGCGTCGCTGACCGGCTCGTGACCGGGGCGGGCCGCCAGCTGCGCGAGCGCCCGCTGCACGGAGCCGTCCACGCTCTCGCCCCGGGCCAGGCCGTGCACGACGACGGCGAAGGCACCGGCCGACAGGTACGCGGTGGGGTGGCCGTGCGTCTGGACGGCGCACTCGACGGCGAGCTGGCACACCAGCTGCGGCTCCCAGCCCACCAGCAGCCCGTACGGCGCGGAGCGCACCAGGGCGCCGGCGTCGCGGGCGGCGGGGTTCTTCGGCTTGTCCAGGGTGCCGAGGATCTCGTCGCCCAGCCCGGTGAGGGTGGCGTGCGCGGGGTCGCGGCGGGCGTACAGCCACTCCTCGCACGCGAGCCAGCCGTTGTCCTTGCGGCGCTCGTCGGGACCCCAGTCGCGCTGGGTGGCGGCCCATCGCAGATGGGCGCGGTGCACGTCGGTGGGCGGATGCCAGGCACCGGTGTCGCGGCGCACCTGGGCGCGTATCAGACCGTCCACGGTGAACAGGGTCAGCTGGGTCGCGGACGTCACGGCACCGCGCCGCCCGTACGCGGGCGCCAGGTCGGTCAGCCCGTCGGCCCCGTGCGCCGCCCGGATCGCCTCGACGGACAACCCGGACACGCCCGCCCCCAGGGCGTCGCCGATGGCGGCGCCGAGGAGGCAGCCACGCACCCGGGCACGGAAGTCCTGCTGCTCGGCCCGGCCCCAGACAGCCGCGGCTGCTGCACTCACCTCGCGTCCCTCCCGTCGCCCGCCGATGTCACTGTCGGCGCGCAGCACTGTAATCGAAGGGAACGGGGCGCCCGGGGGCCGGAGTGTTATGGGCGCGGACGCCCGTCAGGGGTGGGTTTGAGGGGTTCACCGGTCTGCGTCGAAGGCGTCCCGAGCAGCCTCGACCCGGCGCAGCCGGGGCTCCAGCTCGTCCGGGTCGGCGCCGGGGCACTGGAGGAGCTCGGCCAGGGTGTGGGCCGTGCGGGCCAACTCGTCCCAGGGCGGCGCGGCGGTGAGGAAGCCGGCGAGCAGGTCGTCGGCGTGCGACCACTCCCCGAGGGAGCAGGCGGCGATGAGCGGATGAGTGAGGCCGGCGGCCCGCCAGTGGCCGGCCGCCGCGGACAGGCCCTCGATACGGCTCACGGCCATCGCGAGCAGCGGGGCACCCGCGCCGGGGTCCTCGGCGGACAGCAGCTCGGCCTCCCCGCGGGCGATGTCGAGACGACCCGCCCTGCGGTGCGCCTCGCTGCCCAGAGCGTGGTCGGGCACGTCGGCGAGGGCGGCGAGTGCCTCGTCGGGGCGGCCGAGCAGGAGCTGGACGGTGGCCAGGGCGCGGTGTGCCCAGGCGGTCTCGTGCCCGAGCTCCAGGCACCGGTCGAGGTCGGCGAGCGCGTCCGGCAGCCGGCCGGTGGCCCGGTGGAACAAGGCCCGGCGCTCGTGGACGTACCCCGCCGACGGATCCATGGCGACCGCCCGGTCCAGCTCCCGTCGCGCGTCGTGGTACCGGCGCCGGTCCTGATGGACGGCACCCCGCTCGGCGACGATCCAGGCCTTGTCGGGGGCGAGCGCTTCGGCGCGGTCGAGGTCGGCGAGGGCGGCCTCGTGGCGGCCCAGTGCACGGAGGGCCTGGCCCCGGCTGCCCACGGCCCAGTAGCTGTCCGGCGCGAGCCCGATGGCCCGGTCGAAGAACGCGATCGCCTGCTCGTGCCGGCCGGCCCTGCGGTGTCCCTCCCCCGCGAGCGTGAGCACGCGGGCGTCGTCCGGGGCGAGTTCGGCCGCCCGCACCCGATCCGCCAGCCCTCCCTCGACGTCACCGGTACGTTCCCGGAGGGAGGACCGGACGATGAGCGCCCATACGTCGCCGCCGTCCAGCTCCACGGCACGGTTCAGATCCGCGAGGGCCTCCTCCACGCGCCCGTGCCGCTCGTGGATCGACGCACGCGTGGAAAGGGCGGCCGCGTTGTCCGGCGCCAGCTCCAGGGCGCGGTCCAGGTCGGCGGCGGCTTCCTCGTACCGCCTCGCCCGGTACAGCACGAACCCCCGCATCCGCCAGTTCTCCGCCCGCTCACCGCCGGCCTCCACCGCGCGGTCGAGGTCGGCCAGAGCCTCCTCGTGGCGGCCCGCCTCCTCGAGGGCGTCCGCCCGCATCCAGCGGGCCCAGGAATCGCCGGGCGCCACCCCCACCGCCCGGTCGAGGGCGGCGAACCGGCCGGCCGTGTCGCCCAGCCGGGCGAGGATCTCCGCCCGCCTGACGAGCGCCCACACATAGTCCGGCTTCAGCTCCACGGCCCGCGCCAGGTCCGCCAGCGCCTCCTCGGTCCTGCCCAGGGCGTCGTGCGCCATCGCGCGGCTGCCGAAGGCCCAGGCGTACCCGGGGTCGAGGGCGATCGCCCGGTCGTACGCGGCGATCGCCTCCTCGTACCGCCCCGCGTACCGGTAGGTCTCCCCGCGCTCGCCGAGGGTCCAGGGGTCGTCCGGCTTCAGCGCCTCGGCCCGGGTCAGGTCCCTCAGCGCGCCCTCCGTGTCACCCAGGCCACGGAGCACATGTGCGCGACGGTGGAGGGCCCAGCGGTAGTCCGGCCTGATGTCCAGGGCCAGGTCGACGTCCGCCAGAGCCTCGCGGGGCCGCCCCAGGGCTTCGTGGGCGGCGGCACGGGAGGCGAGTGCCGCCGCGTCGGAGGGGTCCAGGGCCAGGGCCCGGTCCAGTTCCCGCAGGGCGTCGGACGGGCGGCCCGCGCCGTAGTGGGCCTCGCCCAGTTCGCGGATGATCCGCGGTGTGTCCGGGCGCAGTTCCGCCGCCCGCGCGAAATCGGCCAGGGCCTCGTCCCAGGCGCCGAGAAGGCGGTGCGTCAGGCCCCGGTCGAACCAGCCGCGCCAGTCGCCGGGCGCCAGGTCGATCATCCGCGCGCAGTCGGCGTGCGACTCGTCGTACCGTTCGGCCACCCGGTGGTGGAACGACCGGGCGTCGAGCGCCCGGACCTGGCCCTCGACGTCCAGCCCGCCGCGCGCCAGCAGCAGACCCAGCACCCGGACGACGCCGCGCTCCTCGTCTCCGAGGGCGTCCAGGCAGTCGGTGGCCCACTGCCGCAGGAGCTCCGCGTCCGTGTCATGGCCCGCCGCGGCGAGCGTGCGCGCCCAGCGGCGCGCCACGGCCGGGCCCTCCTTGCAGGCGTCCGCTCCGCCCGCCAGGGCGGTGGGCAGCGCGCCGCGCGGATCGGCGCACAGCAGGTGGTAGAGCTCCTCCTCGCGCAGCTCGCGCCAGTGGGGGTCCCGCCACAGCCCTTCCGGGTCCAGCCCGGTGGCGGCCGACGCCCGCCACCCGGCGAAGGTCTCCGCCAGCCCCTGGTGCGCCTCACGCCAGCGGCGCGGGGAGTCGGTCCGCTGGAGGCGCAGCATGGGGTCGCGTACGACGTCGTGGTACTTGGCGTGGCCGTCGCCCTCGGAGACGAAGGGCAGGGTTCGCAGCCACCCGAAGAGACCGGCGGGTTCCCCGGTCGCCGCGATGAACACGTCCTCGTTCAGCCGGCGCGGCAGCGCGCACGCCAGGGCGGCGGCTCGGCGGGCCGGGTCGTTCTCCCACTTGAGGAAGCGGTCCACGGCGGTCGCGCCCGCGGTGCTGGGCTCACCGGGCTTGGCCGCCAGGGTGGTGACGAGCACCGGCAGGCCCCCGGACAGGCGCAGCACGTCCTGGACGACCGGCTCGTCCACGATGCCCTTCGCGGACAGCAGGCGGCGGGTCTCGGGCTCCGTGAAGGGCTGAAGCGGCAGCTCCTCGATCAGCTCCGCGACGTCCGCCCAGCAGGCGGGGTCGAGGCGGCGCTGACCGGCCAGGGTGAGCACGGCGTTGCCGGGCAGCGCCCCGTACCGGGCGCCCGTGATCAGGTCGCGCAGCCAGATGTCGAGGAACGGTGCGGTGCGCTCGTAGGTGTCGAAGAAGAGCGCCAGCCAGGGGGCCTCGGCGGCCACCCGGTCCAGTTCCGCCACCAGTACGGGCGTGAGCACCTTGAGGGGGTCGAGAACCAGCTGGACGTCCTCGGGGCTGTGGAAGCGGGCACTGAGCGCGGCCCTCAGCTCGTCGGCGCGCCGGGCCACCCGCGCCGGGTCGACGGCACCGGTGAGCGCTCCGACGACCGGGAGCATGCTCGCTCCGATCAGCCCGGCCTGTGCGAGCGCCATGCTGCCCGGCGACGGAGAGGCGTCCGGCTGATCGGCGACCAGCGACAGCTCCGCCTCGTGGCAGCGCTGCCGGTAGGTCGTCAGCTGACGGTCCAGCGCCTTGAGGGCATGGCCCCGCCGGGCGAAACGGGCACTGATCGCCGCCATCGCCTCGGGCACGCTGTTGACGTCCTCGTCGACGTACGCCGTGACGGCGCCGAGCCTGTCGGCCGTCTCCTGGAGCTCGCGCACCAGCGTCGTCTTGCCGACGCCCGCGTTGCCCACGACGTGGAAGACGAAGCGGTGCCGCTCGTCGTCCGGCTCGGTGTCGAAGTTCCCACGGAACAGCGCCTTTTCACGTTCCCGTCCCACGAAGCCCGCCCGGCGCCTGCGCTCGATGAGCTCTCCCATCGATGGCCGCGCCGCCCCCGCCCCGGTCCTCATGCGGTCAGTCTGTCAGGACCGGCAGCAGTTCCGGGAGGTGTCCGTCCGATGCCGCCGCCGTCCGCCGGCGCTCCTCGGGGACCTCGCCGTACAGGGTCGTACGGGGGCGGGCCGGGCGGCCGGCGGCCTCCGCGATGGCGACGAGGTCCTTGACCGAGCGGTACGAGCCGTAACTGGAGCCCGCCATACGGGAGATGGTCTCCTCCATGAGCGTGCCGCCGAGGTCGTTGGCGCCGGAGCGGAGCATGTCGGCGGCGCCGTCGGTACCCAGCTTCACCCAGCTGGTCTGGATGTTCGGGATGTGCGGGTGGAGCAGAACCCGGGCCATGGCGGTGACGGCCCGGTTGTCGCGGGTGGTGGGGCCGGGGCGGGCGATGCCGGCGAGGTAGACGGGGGCGTTGGTGTGGATGAAGGGCAACGTCACGAACTCCGTGAAGCCACCGGTCTCCTGCTGGATCCGCGCGAGGGTACGGAAGTGGCCCAGCCAGTGGCGGGGCTGGTCGACGTGGCCGTACATCATCGTCGACGACGAGCGGATGCCGAGCTCGTGCGCGGTCTTCACCACCTCGATCCACGTCGCCGTCGGCAGCTTGCCCTTGGTCAGGACCCACCGCACCTCGTCGTCGAGGATCTCGGCGGCCGTCCCGGGGATGGAGTCCAGGCCGGCTTCCTTCGCGGCGGTCAGCCACTCGCGGAGCGACAGGCCCGTACGGGTCGCGCCGTTGACGACCTCCATCGGCGAGAAGGCGTGGACGTGCATGCCCGGCACCCGGTCCTTGACCGCCCGGGCGATGTCGAAATACGCCGTGCCCGGCAGGTCCGGGTGGATGCCGCCCTGCATGCACACCTCGACCGCGCCCACCTCCCACGCCTGCTGGGCGCGGTCGGCGACCTGGTCCAGGGACAGGGTGTACGCGTCGGCATCGGTACGGCGCTGGGCGAAGGCGCAGAAGCGGCAGCCGGTGTAGCAGACGTTGGTGAAGTTGATGTTGCGGGTGACGATGTAGGTGACGTCGTCGCCCACGGCCGACTTCCGGATGCCGTCGGCGATCCGGCACAGCGCGTCCAGCGCCGGCCCGTCCGCGTGCAGCAGCGCCAGCGCCTGCTCATCCGTCAGCCGCGTCGGATCGTCGGCTGCGACCGCGAGGGCCTCGCGTACGTCGGTGTCGATGCGCTGCGGCACCATGCCGGGTGCGGCGGCCTCCCGCAGCGCCTCCCAGTCGCCGTACACCTCGTCGAAGTCGTCACGCCGGTCCGACGTACGCCCTGTGATGTCGATGGCGCGGTGCAGATCCGTACGCCCCGACGCGGTGAACCCCTCGTCGGGCTCCTGCCAGGGCAGGCCGCGCACCTCCGCGTCCGGGTTCGCGAGCCCCGTTGCCGGGTCGGCGAGCGCGCGGACGTGCGGCAGCAGGCGCGGGTCGAGCCACGGCTCGCCGCGCGTGACGAACTCGGGGTAGACGCAGAGACGTTCACGCAGCTCGAAACCGGCCGCCGCGGACTTCTCCGCCAGCGCGTCGATCTGCGGCCAGGGCCGCTCGGGGTTCACATGGTCGATGGTGAGCGGCGACACCCCGCCCCAGTCGTCGATCCCGGCGCCGATGAGCCGCCCGTACTCCCCGTCGACCAGGTTCGGCGGGGCCTGCAGACACGCCGACGGCCCCATGATGTGCCGGGCGACCGCGACCGTCGCCACCAGGTCGTCCAGTTCGGCGTCCGGCATGCCGCGCATCGCCGTGTCCGGCTTGGCGCGGAAGTTCTGGATGATCAGTTCCTGGATGCCGTGGTACGCCCGGGAAACCCGCCGCAGCGCGAACAGCGACTCCGCCCGCTCCTCGTACGTCTCGCCGATCCCGATGAGCAGCCCGCTGGTGAACGGCACCGACGACCGTCCCGCGTCCTCCAGGACCCGCAGCCGCACGGCCGGCTCCTTGTCGGGGGAGCCGTAGTGCGGGCCGCCCGGCTCGGACCACAGCCGGGTCGCCGTCGTCTCCAGCATCATGCCCATGGACGGCGCCACCGGCTTGAGCCGCTGGAAGTCGGTCCACGACAGGACACCCGGGTTGAGGTGCGGCAGCAGCCCGGTCTCCTCCAGGATGCGGATCGCCATGGCCCGTACGTACGCCACGGTGTCGTCGTACCCGTGCGCGTCCAGCCACTCCCGCGCCTCGGGCCAGCGGTCCTCGGGCTTGTCGCCCAGCGTGATCAGGGCCTCCTTGCAGCCCAGTTCGGCGCCCCGGCGGGCGATGTCCAGCACCTCGTCCGGCGACATGAACATCCCGTGCCCGGCGCGCCGCAGCTTGCCGGGCACGGTCGCGAAGGTGCAGTAGTGGCACGTGTCGCGGCACAGCCGGGTGAGCGGGACGAACACGCTCTTCGAGTACGTGATGACCCCGGCCCGCCCGGCCGCCGCCAGCCCGGCGTCCCGCACCCGCGCGGCCGACGCGGCCAGGTCGTCCAGGTCCGCGCCGCGCGCCTGAAGCAGGACGGCGGCCTCGGTGACGTCCAGCGCCACACCGTCCCTGGCCCGTTTGAGGGCGCGTCGCATGGCGTTGCTGGCGGGGCGTCCGGACTGGTCATCGGTCATGGACCCGAGCATACGAGCGCGGGGCTCCTACACGTACTGGGCGTACTCGTCCAGCGTCCGCAGCACCTCGGCCTCGCCGGACGGCGGGAGTTGCACGACGGCCTCCGTGATGCCGAGGTCGGCGAAGTGGGCGAGCTTGCCCGCCGAGGGGCGCACGGCGTAGGGGACGACCTGGAGGGCCTCGGGGTCGCGGCCCGCCTTCTCCCAGGCCTCCCGCAGCACGGGGAGCGTCTCGGTCAGGCCCCGGCCGCCGATGGGGAGCCAGCCGTCGGCGTACTCGGCGATGTGGGCGAAGAGCTTGGGGCCGGCCGCGCCGCCGATCAGGGTGCGCGGAGCGCCGCCGGCCGGCTTCGGGTGGGCGAAGGAGGCGCGTACGGAGGCGGTCTCGCCTTCGTACGCGGTGGGTTCCGCGGCCCACAGGGCGCGCATCAGGGCCATCCGGTCGCGGGTGCGTTCACGGCGGGTGGTCCACGTGACGCCGTGGTCCTCCGCCTCTTCCCTGTTCCAGCCGTAGCCGATGCCGAGGGTGAGGCGGCCGCCGGAGAGGTGATCGAGCGTGGCGACCTGCTTGGCCAGGTCGATCGGGTCGTGCTGGGCGACGAGCGTGATGCCGGTGCCCAGCCCGAGCCGCTCGGTGACGGCGGCGGCCTGGCCGAGCGCGATGAACGGGTCGAGGGTGCGGCCGTACTCGGGCGGCAGGTCGCCGCCCGCCGGGTAGGGGCTGGTGCGTTCGACGGGGATGTGGGTGTGCTCGGGCAGGTAGAGGCCCGCGAAGCCGCGCTGTTCCAGCTCGCGTGCGAGCCGTACCGGGGTGATGGTCTGGTCCGTGAGGAAAATCGTCGTCGCGATGCGCATGACCGCCCAACGTATGGCGTCCGGTGGCGAATTCCGAGACCTTCACCTCAGGTTGGCGGGGAGTTGACCGGCCGCGAGGAGGGTGGCACCCATGATGGGCAGACGAGGATTCGTGACGGGCGCGGCGGGCGCCTTCGCGGCGCCGGGCGTGCGCTTCGCCGCCGGGCAGACCGAGCAGGTGCTGCGCGGCACCCTGCCGCCCGGTTCGCCCGACTACGTGTACGTGCCGGTCGAGGTGCCGCGCGGGGTGCGGGAGGTCCGGGTGTCGTACGCGTACGAACGGCCCGCCGTGCCGCCCGGGACGCAGGGCAACGCCCTGGACATCGGCGTCTTCGACGAGCACGGCACCGAGCTGGGCGGGCGCGGCTTCCGGGGCTGGTCGGGCGGCGCCCGCACCGAGTTCTTCCTCCGCGCCGACGACGCCACGCCCGGCTACCTCCCGGGGCCCGTCCGCGCCGGGACCTGGCACATCGCGCTCGGCCCGTACACGGTGGCCCCCGAGGGCCTGGCGTACACGGTGACGGTCCGCCTCACGTACGGCACGCCCGGTCGTACGCCCGCGCCCGTGTACCCGCCGCAGCGCGCCCGGGGACGCGGCCGGGACTGGTACCGGGGCGACTGCCACCTGCACTCGGTGTACTCCGACGGGCGGCGCACCCCCGCCGAGATCGCGGCCGCCGCGCGCGCCGCCGGGCTGGACTTCATCAACACCTCCGAGCACAACACACACGCCGCCCACCGCGCGTGGGACGGCCTGTGGGGCGACGACCTGCTGATCCTCACCGGCGAGGAGGTCACCACCCGCAACGGGCACGTCGTCGCGGTCGGCACCGATCCCGGCACGTTCGTCGACTGGCGCTACCGGGCCCGCGACAACCGCTTCGGGCACTTCGCCCGCGCGATCCGCCGCGCCGGCGGCCTGGTCGTCCCGGCCCACCCGCACGCCACGTGCATCGGCTGCAACTGGAAGTTCGGGTTCGCCGACGCGGACGTGGTGGAGGTGTGGAACGGCCCGTACACCCCGGACGACGAGGTCACCCTGGCCGACTGGGACGCCACGCTGGCCTCCCGCCGCTGGACCCCGGCGATGGGCAGCAGCGACGCGCACCGCGAGCCCCAGAAGGTGGGCGAGCCGCAGACGGTCGTCCTCGCCGACGACCTGACCCGCGAGGCGATCCTGGCCGGGCTGCGCGCGGGGCGGTCGTACGTCGCCGAGTCGGCCGCCGTGTCGCTGTCCTTCACGGCCACGGGCGGGCGCGGCGCCCACGCGGGCATCGGTGACCGGCTCGCCGTACCGCCCGACGCCCCGGTGACGGTGCGCCTGGAGGTGACGGGCGCCCCCGGCTGCACGGCCCGCTTCGTCACCGACCAGGGCGTCCTGCACACGGCGCCGCCCCTGCCCGCGTCGGGCACGGGCACGGCCGAGTGGACGACGACGCCCGCGTACGCCACCTACGTCCGCGCGGAGCTCCGCCACCCGGCGACGGTCCCGGGCCTCCCGGGCGCTCTGGCGGCGTTCACCAACCCGGTGTTCCTGGGGGACGCCCCGTAGGCCGGTCCTGCGGCGTCAGTCGTTGACGGCGGTGAGCAGGACCGCCGCGTCCGTCACCGCCGTCAGTCCGTGCCGCTCCGGCGGGAGCAGGTACAGGGAGCCCATGGTCAGCTCCGTGTCGCCGGACTGGGCCGTCACCTTGACCACGCCCCGCAGTACCTGGAGGGACGCGGCGGGCGGGGTGTTGTGCTCGTCGAGCGAGGTGCCGGCGGTGAGCGCGATGACGGTCTGCCGCAGCGGCGGGTCGCGCAGGATCAGGTTGGCGCTGCGGCCGTGCTCGTCGGCGTGGGCGGCTACGAGGTGTTCCTCTGCGATGGCGTTGAGGTCATACATACCGTCCACCTTGCCGCCATGCCGGAGCCTACGCATACGGAAGGGCGGGCACCGTGCCGTCCCACGGTGTCCGCCCTTCCGGCTCAGGTATGCGCGTTAGTCCGCGACGACGAGGGCAGGGGTCTCCTGCGTGAGGACCTCGCCACGGAAGAACGCCGGGCTGCGGCGCTGCATCACCAGCATGATCACCACGCCGAGCAGCAGCAGGCCCACGCCGATCACGAAGACCGAGCCGATGCCGAACACCGACGAACCGCTGCCGTAGGCCGGGTCCCAGATGTCGTACAGCGTCTGGCCGAAGACGGCGGTGAGCATCAGGCCGCCGAGGCCCGGGAAGATGCCCTTGACGGCCAGGTCACGCACCGAGCGGCGCAGCTCGCGGCGGAAGAACCACACGCAGGCGAAGGCGGTGATCGCGTAGTAGAAGCAGATCATCAGGCCGAGCGCGTAGATGGTGTCGATCAGCACGTTCTCGCTGAGGAGCGACATCAGCGCGTAGAAGGCGCCGGTGGCGACACCCGCGATGACGGTGGCGCGGCCCGGGGTCTTGAAGCGGGGGTGGACCTTGGCGAACGAGGCCGGCATCGCCTGGTAGGTGCTCATGGCCAGGGCCGTGCGCGCCACCGGGATGAAGGTCGTCTGCAGGCTCGCGGCCGCGGAGGCGACGACGGCGAGGAAGAGCAGGACACCGAGACCGGAGCCCATGATCGGTTCCGCGAGGACGGCGAAGACGTTGTCCGCGGTGTCGGGGTTGCCGAGGCCAGTGCCCTTGTCGCCGATGCCGGCGTACATCTGGGAGGCGATGGCGATCATCAGGTACGAGGCGACGATCACGACCATGGCGAGCATGGCGGCGCGGCCGGGCGTCCGGGCGCTGCCGGTGCTCTCCTCGTTGATGGACAGGCAGGCGTCCCAGCCCCAGTAGATGAAGATCGACAGGGACAGGCCGGCGGTGAAGGCGGCGAAGGACTCGACACCGAAGGGGTTCATCCAGGACCAGGAGAAGTCGAGCGACCCGGCGACCTCGTCGGCCTTGGTGATCGCCATGACGGCGAAGATCACCAGGACGGTGAGCTGGAGGCCGACCAGGGCGTACTGGACCCACTTGGTGGCGGTGATGCCGCGGTAGCTGATCGCTGTGGCGATGGCGATGAAGGCCAGCGTGGTGAGGATGTGCGCGGCCTTGTTGCCGTCGAGGGCGGCGACCGATTCGCTGCCGGTGACCTCACCGAGGAGCAGATAGAAGTAGGAGGTCGCGACACCGGCGAGGTTGGAGAGCACCACGATGGTGGCGACGAGCAGGCCCCAGCCGCACATCCACCCGACACGCGGCCCGAAGGCCTTCACCGACCAGGTGAAGGACGTGCCGCAGTCCGGCACCGCACGGTTCAGCTCGCGGTAGGCGAAGGCCACCAGAAGCATCGGCAGGAATCCGGCGAGGAAGATCGCCGGCATCTGCAGCCCGACCTCACTGACCGTGGGGCCGAGTGTGGCCGTGAGGCAGTAGACGGGGGCGACGGTGGACACGCCAATGACGGCGCCACCCATGAGCCCGACTGAGTTGTCGCCGAGGCCCTTCTTGCGTACGCCCCCTTGGGAGCCGCTCGTTACCGTGTCTCCGGCCTGGGGCCGCGCTTCTACCTGAGTCATGCAGAGGACGTTAAGTGCTGCGGTTTCCACATCCGGAAGAAGGAACTCCGCGATCTTTGCCTTGCATTCCAGGGCCTACAGCCCCCTCCCGACAACGAATGAAAGATCGCTTCCGACGCACACCGACCGATTGGTAGGTGAAAACCGCACCGTCCGATATGCGGGAACCGCAGCGGCGTCCGATTTGCCCGTTTCCAAATTTTCCTGCGCTGTTTTCAGCCAGGCCAGACGAGCGCCTGAGGCTCGCTGTACGCGTGCAGCGCGTAGGACCCGCAATCCCGCCCCACACCGCTCTTCTTGAAGCCACCGAACGGCGCCTCCATGTTGCGGCCGATCGTGTTCACCCCGACCCCGCCGGCCCGCAACCTGCCCGCCACACGGAACGCCCGGGCCACATCACCCGACCACACGTAGTCGATCAGGCCGTAGTCGCTGTCATTGGCCAGCGCGACGCCCTCCTCCTCGTCGTCGAACGGCACCACCACCACGACCGGCCCGAAGATCTCCTCCCGCACCACCCGCATGTCGCCCGCGCAGTCCACCAGGAGCGCCGGAGCGACGTAGAAGCCCTTCCCGTACTCCGGCGGCGACCCGTGCCTGATGACGCGAGCTCCCTCCTCCCGCCCCAGCTCGACGTACCCCTCCACCCGGTCACGGTGCGCGGCCGAGATCACCGGCCCGACCACGGTCCCCACCTCGGCCGGATCCCCCACCCGCAGCCGGCCCAGGTAACCGGTCAGCCTCTCCACCAGCCGCCCGTACACCCCGCGCTGCGCCAGCACCCGTGTCGGAGCCGTACAGATCTGGCCGCTGTAGAACGAGAAGGTGGTGCCGATGCCCCGCACGGCCGCGTCCAGGTCGGCGTCGTCGAACACGAGCGCCGCGCCCTTCCCGCCCAGCTCCATCAGCTGCCGCTTGACCTCCCGCCCGCACACCTCGCCGATGCGCTGCCCCACCGCCGTCGACCCGGTGAAACTCACCATGTCCACATCCGGCGAGCCCACCACCGCCTCCCCCACCGCCGCCCCGGCCCCCGTGACGACGTTGACGACCCCCGGCGGCGTCCCGGCCTCCTCGAGTGCCCGCGCCATCGCGTACACCGACAGCGGATCCTGCGGGGCGGGCTTGACCACCACCGTGTTGCCCATCGCCAGCGCCGGGGCGACCTTGCCCGCCGGATTGGCCCAGGGGTTGTTGTACGAGGTGATGCACGCGACCACGCCCACGGGGCGCCGCACCGCGACCGCCCCGAGCACACCGGCCGGCCCCATCGGGCCCGCCGCGCTGATCTGCGGCGGCAGGGGCTGCTCCACCGGCTCCAGGGCGCCCTTGGCGTACCGCCGGAACCGCGCCGACGCGACGGCGACCTGCATGGCGCGCGCCGTACCGGTCGTCGCACCGCTCTCGGCCTGCGCCAGCCGCGCGTGCGCCTCCGCGTCGCGCGCGATGACCTCCGCCGCCCGGTCCAGAATCGCCGCCCGCTCCTCCGGCCGCGTCCGCGACCAGCTCCCGAAGGCCTCCTTCGCCGCCGCGGCCGCCTCGTACGCCTGGCGCCGACTCGCCTCGGGGGCGAGGCCGACGACCTCCTCCGTGGCGGGGTTGACCACCTCGTAGTGCCCGCCCTCGGGCTCCACCCACTCACCGCCGATGAAGAGCCTCACCTCGTCGGCACCGTCCTCGTGTCGCGCCCCGAGCGCAGCACCCTGCCCGGGATCGCACCGGTGACCCTGTCCTCCCGTACCGTCTCCACGCCGTTGACCCGCACCGACACGATCCCGACCGCCCGCGAGTCCAGCCGGGGGCTGTCCCCGGGCAGGTCGTGCACCAGCGTCGCGGGCCCGGCGTCGATCCGCTCCGGATCGAACAGCACCAGATCCGCGTGGTACCCCTCCGCGATCCGCCCCCGCTCCCTCAGCCCGAACAGCCGCGCCGGATCGTCACTCAGCATCTTCACCGCCCGCTCCAGCGCCACCAGCTTCCGCCCCCGCAGGCAGTCACCGAGGAACCTCGTCGTATACGGCGCCCCGCACATCCGGTCCAGGTGGGCGCCCGCGTCGGAGCCGCCGAGCAGGACGTCCTCGTGCTCCCAGGTCTCCCGGCGCAGCGCCCACGAGGCCGGATCGTTGTCGGGCGGCATGGGCCACAGGACCGTACGCAACCGGTCCCGCGCACAAATATCGACAAGGCACTCGAACGGATCCTGCCCCCTCTCCTCCGCGACCTCCCGTACCACCCTCCCCGTCAGCCCCGCGTTCTCCGGGCTGTACGTGTCGCCGATGACGTACCGCCCGAAGTCGGCGAGGCGCCGGAAGACGCCGGCCTCCTTGGAGTCGGCGCGCCGCAGCATCTCCGCCCGCACCTCGGGGTCCCTGAGCCTGCCGATCCGCTCGTCCACGGGCAGCCCCAGGACCTCCCCCCACCCGGGAATCAGATTGAGCGCGCAGAAGCTGCCCAGCGACATGTTCATCGGCGTCAGGATGGGCATCGTCAGCGCCACGACCCGCCCACCCGCCTTGCAGGCCCGCTCACTCGCCACCAGCTGCCTGGGCACCCGCTCGGGAACAGCCGCGTCGACGGTGAGGACGTTCCAGTTCAGGGGCCGCCCCGCGGCGACGCTCATCTCCACCAGCAAGTCGATCTCGTCATCCGCGAACTGATCCAGGCACCCCGCCACGATGGCCTCGATCTGCGTCCCCTCGTGCTCACCGACAGCCCCGCACAGCGCCAGCAGCTCCTCGGGCCCGGCATGCCGTGACGCCACGGGCTGCCCGTCCCCGTCCGAATGGGTGGACGACTGCGTGGTGGACAGCCCCCAGGCACCCGCGTCCATCGCCTCGTGCAGCAACCGCACCATCGCGTCCAGCTGCCCGGCCGTCGGCGATCCACCGACCGCCTCCGCCCCCATCACATACCGCCGCAGGGCGCAGTGCCCCACCATGAACCCGGCGTTCACCGCGATACGCCCCTCCAGGGCGTCCAGGTACTCGCCGAAGCCGCGCCAGCTCCAGTCGACGCCCTCCTCCAGGGCCTTGAGGGCCATCCCCTCCACCTTGGACATCATCCGCCGCGTGTAGTCGGCGTCCTCGGGCCGCAGCGGCGCCAGCGTGAACCCGCAGTTCCCTCCCACCACCGTGGTGACCCCATGGCTCATCGACGGCGTGGCGTACGGGTCCCAGAACAGCTGGGCGTCGTAGTGGGTGTGCGGGTCGACGAACCCGGGCGCGAGGACCAGCCCGGCGGCGTCCTCGCTGGTCCTGGCCTCCTCGCCGAGCGTGCCGGGCTCGGCGACGGCGGCGATGCGCCCGTCCCGTATCCCCACGTCGGCCCTGCGCGCCGGGGCGCCGGTGCCGTCGACGAGGTCGGCACCCTTGATCAGATGGTCCAGCATGACGTCCCCTTCTCACTGCGATCGCGTACGCCCCGGCCGGGGGGCGCCGCGGCCGGCCGCGGCCGCGTGCCCCCCGGCCGGGACCTGCCACGGAACGGCCGGCCCGGGATGCCGGCGCCCCGCGTTCTGGATGCCCCGCGCTGGGCGCGGGCCCATTGCCCACGACCGGTGGGAACCGGCCCGCAGCCGGGATCCGGCCGGGGTGGGGCCGTGCAGGGTCGTCCCCGCAGAGGTTGGCGGCGGCTGGTGGGCTCCCTTGTCCCGTACCCAAGGCCGCTGGCCTCGACGAGATGAGCCCGGAGGGTCCACGCCCCCCACGCACCCGGTGTGGCCGCCGGTCGGGCACCGCCCCCGGGCGAACCGGGAAACGGCACCGCCCCGGGAGGAACCGGGAAAGGGCGCCGCCCCGGTTCCGTTGTGCCCACCCGTTCCTCCCCCTGGGACTTCGCCCTGGGGCACTCCCAGCGGAACGACTGCCCACAACGGGGGGAGCCGGCCCGCACCGGACCGCCGCCCCCGGCCCGCACCGGCCGCGCCGCACCGGTCAGCCGGGTGTGGCCTGGCGGAACCGGGTGGTGCGGTGGACCGGGTCCGTGTCGATCACGGGGATCACGTGCTCCCCGATCAGCCGGATCGTCGTCATCGTGTCCTCGTACGACACCCCGATCGGCAGCCCGAACGACAGCTGGTCCGCTCCCGCCCGCTCCCACCGCCGGCACTGCGCCAGGACTTCCTCCGGGTCGCCGCAGATCATCAGCTCCTCCGCGATGAGCAGTTCGATGATCTCCTCGGTGTACTCGGGCAGCAGCTCGGGCCACTCCGGCACCCCCTCCGGCCGGGGAAACGTGTCGTGGTACCGGAACAGCAGCGACTGCAGGTAGTTGAGCCCGCCGCCCACCGCGATCTCGACCGCCTTCGCGTGCGTCTCGGCGCAGATGGCGGTCGACGTCACCATCACGTTGTCGTTGACGTACGCCCCGACCGGCTCCGCCCCCTCCACCGCCGTCTTGTACGAGTCGACGACCCACTCCATGTCGGAGACCTTCTGCACGCTGAAGCCGAGCACGCCCAGCCCCTTCTTCCCCGCCATGGCGTACGAGGACGGCGACCCGGCCGCGTACCACATGGCCGGGTGCGCGGGCCCGTACGGCTTGGGCAGGACCTTCCTCGGCGGCAGCGACCAGTGCTTGCCCTGGAACCCCTCGTACTCGTCCTGGAGCCACATCTTGGGGAACTCGGCGATGGTCTCTTCCCAGATCTCCTTGGTGTGGTTCATGTCGGTGATGCCCGGCAGGAACCCGAGGATCTCGTGCGACCCGGCCCCGCGCCCGGACCCGAACTCGAAGCGGCCGCCCGAGAGGTGGTCGAGCATGGCGACCTTCTCGGCGACCTTGACCGGATGGTTCACCGGGGCCAGCGGGTTGAAGATCCCGGACCCCAGGTGGATCCGCTCCGTGGCGTGCGCCAGGTACCCCAGGTACACGTCGTTGGCCGACAGGTGCGAGTACTCCTCCAGGAAGTGGTGCTCGGAGGCCCAGGCGTATTTGAACCCGGACTTGTCCGCCTGGATGACGTACTCCGTCTCCTCCATCAGCGCCTTGTGCTCTGCTTCCGGGTCGGCCTGGGCCCGCTTGGCCGGCACGTATCCCTGTACAAAGAGCCCGAATTCCAAGGGGTCACCATCCCTCTATATCTGACGCACCGTCAGCTCCCGACAGTCGACTGTTCCACCACACCCCCAGCCCGTCAATAACCAACGATCCGTCAGGCGCCGTCAGAAGACATTGACCCCCGCCAGCCAGCCCCCGTCGATGACGAACGGCTGCCCGGTGATGTACGCGGAGTCGCCGCAGCTCAGGAAGAGCGCGAGCGCCGCCACCTCCTCCGGCCGGCCGGCCCGCCCCAGCGGCACGAGCTTGCTGTACAGCTCGTCGAGCGCGCCGGGGTCGGCGCCTTCGGGCCGGGTCATGGGGGTGTCCACGGCGCCCGGGCACACGGCGTTGACCCGGATGCCCTTGCCCGCCAGCTCCACCGCCGCGACCCGGGTCAGCCCGAGGACGGCGTGCTTGGTGGCGGCGTAGGCACCGACGTACGCCATCCCCGTCAGGGCCGTGTACGAGGCGGTGTTGACGATCGTGCCGCCACCCGCGGCCTCGATCTCGGGCGCCACACTCCGTATCCCGAGGAAGCACCCGACCTGATTGACCCGGACGACGTCCATGAACTCCTCCAGCGGCGTGGAGACGAGCTCGTTGAAGCGCAGCACGCCCGCGTTGTTCACCAGCCCGTCGATCTTGCCGAACGCCCCCTTAGCCGCCCCGACGGCGTCGCCCCAGTCGTCCTCGCGCCCCACGTCCAGATGGACGTAGAACGCCCGCTCCTCCCCCAGCTCCTTCGCGAGCGCGTGCCCCGGCCCGTCCAGCACGTCCGCCAGAACGACCCGGGCACCCTCCTCCACGAACAGCCGGGCCTCCTGCTCGCCCTGACCGCGCGCCGCGCCCGTGATGAGCACGACCCGCCCGTCCAGCTTCCCCATGCCGCCCTCCCGGTCCTCAGCCCAGCAGGGGCGCGACGCCCTCCGCGAACGCCCCCATCTGGTCCGTCAGCTCCGCGCGGCTCCGGGACCGGAACCGCACCTGTATCTGGTCCACGCCCATCGCCCCGTACGCGCGCAGCGACTCGGCGAGCGCGTCGGGCTTTCCGCTGAGGGTGCGCCGCCCGACGTCCCACGGGGCGTCGCCGACGTACAGCGCCTCGGTGATCGCGCCTATGACGAAGGGCTCCTCGATCCCGGCCGCCTCGCGCAGCCGCCGCAGCGTCCCGATCTGCGCGGGCAGCCGGTCACGGGGGTCACCCTGCGGCAGCCACCCGTCGCCCTTGAGCGCGGCGCGCCGCACCGCGGCGGGCGAGGACCCACCGACCCACACCGGCACGCGCTCCTGGGCCGGGCGGGGCCGCTGCCCGAGCTCCTCGAAGGAGAACCGCGACCCCGCGAACCTCGGGTACTCCTCCGGCCCCAGCGCCACCCTCAGCGCGTCCACCGCCTCGTCCAGAACCGCCCCCCGCCGCTCGAAGTCCACCCCCAGAGCCTCGAACTCCTCCCGCACGTGCCCGGCCCCGACGCCGAGCACCACCCGCCCGCCACTCAAATGATCAAGAGTGGCGTACGCCTTCGCGGTGACGAGCGGGTGCCGCAGCCCCACGACCGCCACATGGCTCAGCAGCCGTACGCGCCGGGTGACGGCGGCGAGGTACGCGAGAGTGGCGACGGTGTCGTACCAGACGGTGCTCATCGCCCCGGCGAGCCGCCGCGGTATGGCCACATGGTCGCAGCAGGCGAGGTACGCGAACCCGCACCGGTCGGCGACCCGGGCGACCTCGGCCAGATCCTCCGGCCCGGCGCCCGCCTCCCAGGGCTCGGCGTAGAGGGTGCTCTGTGACTGGACCGGCAGTTGCATCCCGTACGAGACCATGACACCGCCTTATCTGACGCATCGTCACTTCAGGGTGGCGACCACCGTCCCACCGGACGCTTCACCGGACAAGACCCTCACCCCGGGAACGGGCTCCCCAGGTGTCATTGCCATGCCATAAGCTGCGCCCGACTGCGCACCAGGCGTCCGCTGCGACGCCAGGGGGGGGATGGCGCAGCCCTTCCCCCTTCTCCCGGCCTCACGCCGGATTTCCTCGTGGGGGTACGAATCACTGTGCGCATGCGCAGCATCTCGACCGCGACAGCGCTCGCGGTCCGGCACCAGTACTTCCGCAAGTCGGTGAGCCCGGTGGTCACCACGACCATGTCGTACTACGCGGGCCGCAAGCAGCGGCTGGAGCTCCAGGTGTACTACGACGGCCAGTGGTACAGCAGCACCGAGTACTTCGCGCTGAGCAAGAGCGGTGTCTCCCGGGTGTCGCTCGGCGCGCCGGGCAAGGCCGGGATCCGCGCCCGGGTGCGCGCGTCGTACATCGACCCGACGTCGGGCGACCGCGCGGACTACACCACGCACAGCTGCTGGAAGTACCTGTACTTCACCAACTGATCACCCCGGATCCCGGATCCGCCGCGCGGGCGGCCACCTCACCGCCCGGTCACGGCCGCCACAGGCCGTCCTCCGTCAGGCCCAGCAGCTCGATCGCGTTGCCGCGCACGATCCGCTCGACCACGTCCGGCGCCAGGTGGCCCATCTGGGCCTCGCCGACCTCGCGGGACTTCGGCCACGTCGAGTCGGAGTGCGGATAATCCGTCTCGTACAGCACGTTTCCGACGCCGATCGCGTCCAGGTTCCGCAGCCCGAAGGCGTCGTCGAAGAAGCAGCCGTACACGTGCTCGGCGAACAGTTCCGAGGGCGGGCGCAGCACCTTGTCGGCGACGCCGCCCCAGCCGCGGTTCTCCTCCCACACCACGTCGGCCCGCTCCAGGATGTAGGGGATCCAGCCGATCTGCCCCTCCGCGTACATGATCCGCACGCCGGGGAAGCGCTCGAGCTTGCCGCTCATCAGCCAGTCGGTCATCGAGAAGCAACAGTTGGCGAAGGTGATGGTGGAGCCGACGGCCGGCGGGGCGTCCGCCGAGGTCGAGGGCATCTTCGACGAGGAGCCGATGTGCATGGCGACGACCGTGCCGGTCTCGTCGCACGCCGCGAGGAAGGGGTCCCAGGCGTCGGTGTGGATGGACGGCAGCCCCAGGTGCGGGGGTATCTCGGAGAAGGCGACGGCCCGTACGCCCCGGGCGGCGTTCCGGCGCACCTCGGCCGCGGCGAGCTCCGGGTCCCACAGCGGAATGAGGGTCAGCGGGATGAGCCGGCCGCGGGCCTCGGGCCCGCACCACTCCTCCACCATCCAGTCGTTGTACGCCCGTACGCCCAGCAGGCCCAGCTCGCGGTCGGCGGCCTCGGTGAAGGTCTGGCCGCAGAAGCGCGGGAAGGTGGGGAAGCAGAGCGCGGACTGGACGTGGTTGACGTCCATGTCGGCGAGACGGTCGGGGACGCTGTACGAGCCGGGTCGCATCTGTTCGTACGTGATCACTTCGAGCCGTATCTCGTCGCGGTCGTAGCCGACGGCGGTGTCCAGGCGGGTGAGGGGGCGGTGGAGGTCCTCGTACACCCACCAGTCGCCGATGGGGCCCTCGTCGCCCTTCTCGCCCATGACCGGGGCGAACTTCCCGCCCAGGAAGCTCATGTCCTTCAGCGGCGCACGGACGATGCGCGGCCCGGTGTCCCGGTACTTCGACGGGAGCCGGTCCCGCCAGACGTGCGGCGGCTCCACCGTGTGGTCGTCCACCGAGATGATCTTCGGGAAGGTCTCCATGCACAGCACCGTAGCGCCGAACTGACGACCCGTCAGGTCCCTGTGCGGCAGATCGTGTCACGACCTTGTGCAGAGCGTCACCCACTGCTGACGCATACGCCGTCGACAAGGCAGACTGTCGACGGCGAAACCAGCGGTACGGGCAGGGGGAGCTATGGACCGTGAAGACGGGCCGCGAGTGCCGGAGCAGCGCGCCCCGCACCAGGGCGGGGGCGCTGTGGGCGACCTGCGCTTCGGCGTACTCGGCCCGGTACGCGCGCGGCTCGACGGCGAGGCCCTGCCGTCCGGGTCGCCGCAGCAGCGGGCGCTGCTGGCCGCGCTGCTGCTGCGCGACGGGCGCACGGCGACGGCCCCCGAGCTGATCGACGCCATCTGGGGCGACGAGCCGCCCTCACAGGCCCTCGCGGCGGTACGGACGTACGCCTCCCGGCTGCGCAAGGTCCTCCCGCCGGGCGTACTGGTCAGCGAGTCGGGCGGGTACGCGATCCGGGGCCGCGCCGACGCCCTGGACCTGAACGTCGCACAGGAGCTGGCCGCCGAGGCGGAGAAGGCGCGGGCGGGCGGCGACCGCAACCAGGCCCGGGCGCTGATCGACAAGTCGCTGGGCCTGTGGGACGGCGAGCCCCTCGCGTCCGTACCCGGCCCGTACGCCGAGACGCAGCGCGCCCGCCTGGAGGAGTGGCGGCTCCAGCTGCTGGAGACCCGCCTGGACCTGGACCTGGAGTGCGGGCACCACGCGGAGGCGGTGTCGGAGCTGACCGCCCTGACCGCCGCGCACCCGCTGCGCGAGCGGCTGCGGGAGCTGCTGATGCTGGCGCTGTACCGCAGCGGGCGGCAGGCGGAGGCGCTCGCCGTGTACGCCGACACGCGCCGGCTCCTCGCCGACGAGCTGGGCGTCGACCCGCGCCCCGAGCTGGCGCGGCTCCAGCAGCGCATCCTCCAGGCGGACGCGGAGCTGGCGCGGCCGGTGGAGGAGCCGGCCCCCGCGCCCGCCGTGTCCCGGCCCGCCCAGTTGCCGGCGACGGTGGCCGACTTCACGGGCCGCGCGGCCTTCGTGGCCGAGCTGGGCGACCGGCTGGCCACGGCCGAGGGCTCGGTGATGGCCGTGTCGGCGCTCGCGGGCATCGGTGGGGTCGGCAAGACGACGCTGGCGGTGCACGTCGCGCACGCCGCGCGCCCGCGCTTCCCGGACGGGCAGCTGTACGTGGACCTCCAGGGCGCGGGGGCGCGGGCCGCGGAGCCCGAGACGGTCCTGGGCGCCTTCCTCCGGGCGCTGGGCACCCACGACTCGGCCATCCCCGACACCCTCGACGAGCGCGCCGCCCTCTACCGCTCGACGCTCGCGGGGCGGCGGGTGCTGGTCCTGCTGGACAACGCGCGGGACGCCGCCCAGGTGCGGCCGCTGCTGCCGGGTACGGAGGGGTGCGCGGCCCTGGTCACCAGCCGCGTCCGGATGGTGGACCTCGCCGGCGCCCACCTCGTCGACCTCGACGTGATGTCACCGGAGGAGGCGCTCCAGCTCTTCACCAAGATCGTGGGCGCCGAGCGGGTCCAGGCGGAACGGGAAGCGGCCCTGGACGTCGTCGCGGCCTGCGGTTTCCTCCCTCTGGCGATCCGTATCGCCGCCTCCCGCCTGGCGGCGCGCCGCACCTGGACGGTCGCGGTCCTCGCGGCCAAGCTCGCCGACGAACGCCGCCGCCTGGACGAGCTCCAGGCGGGCGACCTCGCCGTCAAGGCCACCTTCGAACTCGGCTACGGCCAACTGGAGCCCGCACAGGCCCGCGCGTTCCGCCTGCTGGGCCTCGCCGACGGCCCCGACATCTCCCTCGCGGCCGCGGCGGCGGTCCTGGACCTCCCCCTCCACGACGCGGAGGACCTCCTGGAGTCCCTGGTCGACACCTCCCTCCTCGAATCCGCCGCCCCCGGCCGCTACCGCTACCACGACCTGGTCCGCCTCTACGCCCGCGCCTGCGCCGCCCGCGACGAACAGCCCCCCTCGGAACGCGACCTGGCCCTCTCCCGCCTCCTGGACTTCTACCTGTCGACGGCGGCCCGGGTGTACGCGATCGAACGCCCCGGCGACCGCCTGGTGGACCACCTGGAGCCCACCACGTACGAGGGCCTGACCTTCACCGACCGCCACGCGGCCCTCGACTGGCTCTACACGGAGGCGAACTGCCTCCTGGCGTGCGCGCGGCAGTCGACGAAGGGCAGCAGGCTCCGGCGGGCCGTGGACCTCCTGTGGGCGGCGAAGGACCTCGCGGAGTCGGGCGCGAACTCCAAGCAGTACGAGTCGGCCGCAGTGGCCGCCCGCGAGGCGGCCCGCGCCGCGAACGACCCCCGCGCCGAGGCCCGCGCCCGCACGACCCTCACCAACGTCCACCTGATCGCGGGCCGTTACGACGAGGCCGACGAGGAGGCCCGTAACGCCAGAGAGCTGGCGGTCGGAGCGGGAGACGTGGCACCGGTCTACTGGGCGGACAACGACCGGGGGATCATCGCGCTCAATCAGGGCCGTCACGCGGAAGCCGAAGTCCATCTGCTCCAGGCGATGGAGGGCTCACACGCGGACAGGAACCTTCCCGGCGAGGCCAGCGCACTGTGCAACCTCTCCCGGCTGCACGAAATCACCGGACGTACGACCAGTGCGATCACCTTCGCCAAGCAGGGGATCGACATCTACGGCCGGATAGGAAGCGCGCTCCGGCTGGCCAATGGCCATTACGCACTGGGAGTGGCCTTCGTCAGCGCCGGACGCCGGTCCGAGGCCCTGGGGCAATTCACCGAGGCCCTCGACATCTTCGCGAAGAACCGCCAGCGCCTGTGGGAGGGAACGACTCACTTCCGCATCGCCCAGGCCTACCTGAAGGGCCGGAGCCCGGCCCGTGCGGCACAACACGCCGAGCAGGCGCTCGCCACGGGGTGCATCGGCGGTGACCGCATGCGCGGAAACGTCCTGACCGTACTGGGCAGCGCACTCGACGCTCTGGGCCAAGTCGACCGCGCGCGCGCCTGCTGGCGGGAGGCCCTGGCCGTCTACGAGGTTCTGGACCCGGCCGGCGCCGACGCGGTGCGAGCGCTGCTGGCGCCGGCCGCGGCAGCCTGAACAGGCGGGTGACCGGGGCGTTCAGCGTTCGTTTATGCCTGCCCGGCACTCTCGTACCTGTGGATCCGCCGCATCGGGGGGCAGGCGGATCACGGGGGCTCATCGCTAAGGTGAGCGGTCCCAGTGCGCCCGTTCGGCAACCCTCGGGGGAGTTGCCGAACGGGCGTCGCCGACCATCCACCCACAACTCACGGGGAGCAAGACGATGAGCATCGAGAACGAGAAGATCATCACCATGGGCGACAACCACTCGCCGACCCCGCCCGCCACCACCAAGGACGGCGAGATCACGACGCTCGGGGACAACCACTCCCCCGTCCCGCCCGCCACCACCAAGGACGGCGAGATCACCACGCTGGGGGACAACCACTCCCCCGTCCCGCCCTCGGGCGCCTGAGACTCACCTTCCGACGGGGTGCGGCCGCGGCGGTGCGGAGGGGGGACCGCCGCGGCCGCGGCGTCCACGGCCGGCTGCTCCCCGCCGTCATCCCGGGAAGCCCCACCCTTCACGAGGAGACGGCATGACTCGTACCAAACGCCTGCTGGCCGGGGCGATCGTCACTCTGGCTGTGGCCGGCGCCGCGACGCCCGCCAATGCCGCGACGGGCGCCGACCAGCACAGACCCGTAGCGCCGAAGAGCGCGTACGTCACCGGCGGCCCCACCACGCTGAGCGACAACCACGCGCCCGTCGCCCCGCACGACTAGGCACCCGTGCAAGGGGGCCCGGACCGAGCCGGTCCGGGCCCCTTCGCCGTTCAGAGGGCCCGGACCAGGACCCTCCGGTCGCACAGCTGGGTCATGTCGTCCTCGTCGGAGGTGAAGAGCATGACCTGTCCGGCTTGCCGCCCCGCGATGACGGCGAGGGCGGCGTCGATGGCGTACTTGTGGCCGTGCAGGCCGTTGGCCTTCAGCAGGGCGATCGCGCCGTCCGCGATGTCCTTGGTGACGGGTTCCACCACGATGCGGGACATCGCCCAGGCCCAGGCGGCGGGCCTCACCTGGCCGTGGTAGGCCTCGATCAAGGTCATCGAGGCCGTCACCACGCGGATGCCCGCGCGATGGGCGTCCTTGATCCGGCCCAGCATGGTCCGGTCGCCCAGTACCGTCCGCGACAACGCCTCGGAGTCCAGCACGTACGAGGTCGCCGCCATCACGCCGCCGGCCTGTGGCGTGCGGCGCTCCCGCCCTCGCGCTCCGCGAACCACCGTTCGATCTCACGGCGCTCCGCCTCGGCCACCGCCATTTCCTCCTCGGTGACCGGCCCGTGCTCCTCCTCCAGCCACTCCACCAGCTCGCCCAGCCGGTCGTGCTCCCGTTGCCGTTCGATCGCGCGTGTCACGTACGCACTGAAGGCGCCCGGGCCGACCTCCTTACGGATCTCCTCCGCAAGTTCCTCCGGAAGAGTGACCGTGTACTTCTTGGTTGCCATACTGATGACCATACCGACGCCACCGCCGCCCCGCAGCCACATACGGCACGGCTCACCCCCGTGAGCGAGCGCGCAGCTCGCCCTTCACCACCTTCCCGCTCGCGTTCCGTGGCAGTTCCGCCACGAACTCGACCTGGCGCGGCACCTTGTAGTTGGCCATCTCGCGCCGCGACCAGGCGATCAGGTCGTCGGCCGTCAGGGTGGAGCCGGGGCGGCGGACCGCGTAGGCCTTGGCGACCTCGCCGAGGCGGGCGTCGGGGATGCCGATGACCGCGACGTCGACCAGCTCGGGGTGGACGGCGATGAGCTGTTCGATCTCGGCGGGGTAGGCGTTGAAGCCGCCCACGATGAACATGTCCTTGATCCGGTCGGTGATGCGGAGGTTGCCGGCCGCGTCCAGGACGCCCACGTCGCCGGTGTGGAGCCAGCCGTCCTCGTCCAGGACGCGGGCGGTTTCCGCCGGGTCCTCGAAGTAGCCGGTCATCACGTTGTGGCCGCGCACCAGGACCTCGCCCGCCTCGTCGACGCGCACCTCCGTGCCGGGGACCGGGCGGCCCGAGGTGGCGGCGATCGTCTCGACCGGGTCGCCGCGGCGGCACATCGTGACGATGCCGCTCGCCTCGGACAGGCCGTACGCCGTGAGGACGGTGGCCACCCCCAGCTCCCCACGGAGACGGGAGACCAGCGACAACGGCACCACCGCCGCGCCCGTCACCACCAGCCGCAGCGACGACAGGTCGTGCGACGACCGGGCCGGGTGGTCCAGCAGCGACTGCAGGAGCGTCGGCGGGCCGGGGAGGACCGAGATGCGTTCCGAGGCGATGTTGGCCAGGACCGTGTCCACGTTGAAGACGGGCTGCGGCACCATCACCGCCCCCCGCATCAGGCACGCGATGATCCCCGCCTTGTAGCCGAACGTGTGGAAGAAGGGGTTCACGATCAGGTAGCGGTCGCCCTCCTCCAGCCCCGCCAGGTCCGCCCACGTCTCGTAGCAGCGCAGCGTCTGCGCGTGGGTGATCACCGCGCCCTTGGGGCGGCCCGTCGTCCCGGACGTGAAGATGATGTCCGAGGGGCGCCCCCCGTCGAGGGACTCCGCCCGCGCGCGGACCTCCGCCGGCGTCACCCCGTCCCCGCCCGCCAGGAAGTCCTTCCACGTACGGAAGTCCTCCGGCGCGCTGTCCGCCAGCACCACCACCTGCTCCAGGTGCGGCAGCACGATCCCCGTCCGCCGCAGCGACGCCACGTACGACGCGCCCAGGAACGTACCGGTGATGAACAGCAGCTTCGTACGGCTGCGCTCAAGGACGTACGCCGCCTCCGCGCCCTTGAAGCGGGTGTTCAGCGGCACCAGCACACCACCGGCCGTCACCGCACCGAGGGCGGAGACGATCCAGTCGAGGGTGTTGGGCGCCCACACCGCCACCCGGTCGCCCGGCTCCACGCCCGCCGCCATGCACGCCGCCGCCGCCCGCTCCACGCGCTCGCCCAGCTCGGCGTACGTGACCCGGGTACGGCCCTCCACGACCGCCTCGCGTGTCCCGTACCGCTCCGCCGCCGACCGCACCAGCCTCGGGATCGAGCCCCATTCCAGGTCCCCGCGTCGTCCGCGCATCTCCCACCCTCCCTCTAGCTGACTACCCGTCAGATTAGCGCTACCGTGGCGCCCATGACAGGTGCGCTCAAGGACGCGACGGCCATCGTCGGCATCGGGCAAACGCGCTTCGCCAAGCAACTCGCCGAGACGGAGAAGACATTGGCGTGCCGGGCCATCGTCGACGCCCTCACCGACGCCGGCATCGCCCCCTCCGAGGTCGACGCCTTCGCCTCGTACACCATGGAGGAGACCGACGAGGTCGAGGTCGCCAAGGCCATCGGCGCGGGGGACGTCACCTTCTTCTCCAAGGTGGGGTACGGGGGCGGCGGCTCCTGCGCCACCGTCGCCCACCTCGCCGCCGCCATCGCCACCGGCCAGGCGAGCGTCGGCGTCGCCTGGCGGTCACGCAAACGCGGCTCCGGGCCACGGCCCTGGACGAACACCGCCGCCCAACTGCCCACCCCCGCCCAATGGACCCGCCCCTACGGCCTCCTCCGCCCCGCCGACGAGATCGGCATGCTCGCCCGCCGCTACATGCACGAGTACGGCGCCACCCGCGACCACCTCTTCAACGTCGCCCTCGCCTGCCGCAACCGCGCCAACCAGAACCCCGCCGCGATCATGTACGAACGGCCCCTGACCCGCGAGATGTACATGACCTCCCGCTGGATCAGCGAACCCCTCTGCCTCTTCGACAACTGCCTGGAGACCGACGGCGCCCTCGCCTGCGTGATCGTCTCCGCCGAACGCGCCCGCGACTGCCGCCACCCACCCGTCTACGTCCACTCCGCGGCCCAGGGCCTGCCCGCCCAGCACCACGGCATGGTCAACTACTGGAACGACGACCCCCTCACCGGCCCCGCCTGGACCGCCGCCCGGCACCTGTGGAAACAGGCCGACTTCGGTCCCCAGGACGTCGACGTCGCCCAGATGTACGACGCGTTCACGCCCCTCATCCCTCTCTCCCTGGAGGGGTACGGCTTCTGCGGGCGCGGCGAAGGGGCCGCCTTCACCGAGGACGGCGCCCTGGAGACCGGCGGACGGCTGCCCATCAACACCGGCGGTGGCGGGCTCAGCGAGGCGTACGTCCACGGCTTCAACCTCATCACCGAGGGCGTGAAACAGCTGCGCGGCACCAGCACCGCCCAGGTCCCCGGCGCCACGACATGCCTGGTCACAGCAGGCGAAGGCGTCCCCACCTCCGCCCTCCTCCTCAGGAGTTGAGATGCTCGAACCCGTCGTCGACGAGGACGGCGCCCCCTTCTGGGAGTACGCCGCCCGGGGCGAGCTGCGCGTCCAGGCGTGCGCCGACTGCGGCGAACCCCGCTTCCCGCCCCGCCCCTGCTGCCCGCACTGCCAGTCCTTCGACAGCGAGTGGCGCCCGATGAGCGGACGCGGCCGCATCTGGTCGTACGTGATCCCCCATCCACCCCTCCTGCCCGCGTACGCCGCCCTCGCCCCGCGCTACAACGTCGCCCTCGTCGAGCTCGCCGACGCCCCGCGCATCCGGCTCGTCGGCAACGTCGTCGCCGCCCCCGGCGCCCCCGTCGACTCGGTCGACCCCGCGCGGCTGCGCATCGGGGCGGCCGTGCGGGTGGCGTTCGACGGCGAAGGCATGCCCCGCTGGGTCCTGGAACGGTCATGACGGTCCACGTCGCGGCAGAGGGGGGCGTCGCGGTCGTCACCCTCGACCGACCCACCAAGCACAACGCCATCGACCTCGACACAGCCGCCCGACTGGCCGCCCTCTGGCGGGAGTTGCGGTACGACGACGAGGTCCGGGCCGTGGTCCTCACCGGCGCCGGCGGCCGGGCCTTCTGCACGGGCATCGACCGGACGGCGGCCGTCCCCCAGCCCCCCTCCCCGTACAGCATCGACGACCCGCTCCTCACCATCGGCCCCAAGGCCAACGACCTGTGGATACCCGTGATCGCGGCCGTGGAGGGGATGGCCTGCGGCGGGGCGTTCTACCTGCTCGGCGAGTGCGAGTTCGTCGTCGCCTCGCGCGACGCGACGTTCTTCGACCCCCATACGGCGTACGGCATGGTCAGCGCGTACGAGGCGGTCCTCATGGCGCAGCGCATGCCGTACGGGGAGGTCGCCCGGATGTCCCTGATGGGTACGGCCGAACGGGTGTCGGCGCGGCGGGCGTACGAGACCGGCCTGGTCTCCGAGCTGACGGAGCCGGGCGGCGCGGTGGCGGCGGCGCGCCGGGCGGCGGCCGTCATCGCCTCGTACCCGACCGACGCGGTCCAGGGCACGGTACGGGCGGTGTGGGCGGCCCGGGAGGCGGCCAGGGCGCACGCGCTCGCCCAGGCCCCGCACCTCATCGCGCTCGGCAACCTGCCGCCGGAGCGGCAGGCCGCGCTGTTCGAGGGGCGGGGCCGGGGGGAGTACCGGGTGCGATGAGCCGGGCGGGGGCCGTCAGAGGGCGGTCTTCGTGGCGGTGCCGACGACGCACTCCTTGTACTCGCTGCCGTCCCCCGTGCCGGTGTACGTCGTCGTGGCCTCGGCCTGCTGCGAGGCACCGGCCTTGACGGTCAGCCCGGTCACGTCGGCGGACGCGGTGGCGGCGGCATCCCCACGGAACTTCATGGTGATGTTGTACGTGTAGTCCGACGAGCCGCTGTTGGTGACGGTGAGCCGGGCGACGAGGTTCTTGCCCGCGTCGTCCATCCGGCACTCGTCGATCTTGATGTCGCGCGCGGCCTTGTTGCTGCTGCCGGAACCACCGGGGGCGGAGACGCCGCCCGAGCTGCCGCTGGTGCTGTCACCCGTGGTGCTGCCGCCCGTGGTGCTGCCACTGGAGCTGCTGCTGGAGTCGGACCCGGAGCTGGAGTCGGAGCTGTGGCTGCTGCTGTTGCTGCTGCAACCGCCGCCGGAGCCACGTGCTCCCGTGAGCGCGACGATGGCGATGCCGAAGACGGCGATGGCACGGACATGGCGGAGCTTCACGTTCAACCCCCGTTGAAAGTGTGAATGATGGAGCCCGATCTTGACGGGCGCACGTCACCCTAGCAGCGCTCGGGACCGCCCCCGTCCCGCCGTGTGGCGCCCCTACCGGGGCAGGCGTAGCGTCGTGATCGAGAGCCCGACCCAGGGAGGCCGACGATGGTCCGAAACGTCATCGGCTCGATCCTCGCTCTCGTCGGAGCGGCGGCCGCCGTCTGGAGCCCCTTCCGTGCCTGGTACGACGGCCGTCACGGACGCGACTACCGCATCGCCGACCTGTTCAGCGGGATCAGCGGGACCAAAGCGGATCTGTGGATCTCCATCCTGCTGCCGTTCGCCTTCGCGGCGCTGGTGACGCTGGTGGGGCTGTTGCTGCGGTCCCGGCTGCTGGTCGTCCTCGCGGGGCTGATCGTGCTGGGCTTCACCATCCTGTGGATGATCCGCCAGGGGCAGGCCGCCGGCAGCCTGAGCGTCGAGTCCGACGGCTCGGGCCTCGGCCCGGGCGTCGCCCTCGCGGCGGGCGGCGGGGTGCTCCTGCTGCTGGCCGCCGTGCTGATGAGCGGGCGGAGACGTGCGCACGAACACGATCTGGACGAGGTCGGGCCCGGGCACACCTGGGGGCGCGGCCACGGACGCCGGCGCCGCGGGCGCGGTGAGCCCGAACGGCACGAGGAACCGTACGCCGGCCCCGGGCAGCCGTACGAGCAGCGCCCTTACGCGGACGACACCCGGACCGCGGAGTACCCCCGGTACGACGACCGCCCCGGCGAGCCCGGCCCCGGCCCGGCCGGCCCCGACCGCCCCGGCCCACCGCACCGCGGCTGACGCCCGCGCGCACCCGGCGTCCGGCCGGAGGGGCCGTGCAGGGTCGCCCCCGCAGAGGCCGGCGGCAAGGGGTGGGCTCCCGATCCGGCGTACGCCAAGGCCGCCGGCCTCGAGGAGGTGAGCCCGGAGGGGCCCCGCCCCACCCACCGCCAGTGGCCGCACCACGACTGACGCCCGCCGCACCGTAGCCGCGGCTAACGCCCCGCGGCTAACGCCCGCTGCCGCTCCGCCCCGTGGCCGTGCCCTTCACCGCGTCGAGCGCGTACACGCAGCGGTCCTTGCTGCACGCGTAGACGACACCTGCCCGCGCGACCAGCGAGCCGGTGATCTCGCCGCCCGTGGTGAGCTTCCAGCGCAGCTGGCCGCCGCTCGCGTCCAGGGTGTACAGGACGTGGTCGGCCGAGCCGAAGTGGAGGCGGCCGTCCGCGACGACCGGGGCGCCGATGATCGGGCCGCCGGCCGGGAAGCGCCACTTCGGGGTGCCGGTCACCGCGTCCAGGGTGTAGACCGCGCTGCCGCTGCCCACATGGATGTTGCCGTCGGCGACGAGGACGGGTTCGCTCGAGTGGCGGGACTCGGTGGCGATGCGCCAGCGGTCCTTGCCGGTCGTGGCGTCGAGGGCGTACACCGTGCCCAGGTAGTCCGCGAGGTACACCCCGCCGCCCGTGACGGCCGGGCCGGGCGCGAAGGCGGGCGGCGAGAGGAAGACCGCCGGGGCCTCGAAGTGCCAGCGGACGTGGCCGGACCTGATGTCGATGGAGATCACGCGGGTGCCGGCGGCGACGTACACATAGCCGTCCTCCGCCGGGGCGACGCGTACGGGCACGCCGCCGCAGGAGGCGGCGTCGCCGATCGGGTACGACCAGCGTTCCGTGCCGGTGCGCGCGTCGAGGGCCTGGAGCCGGGCGTTCCGCCAGACGTACACGGTGTCGTCGAACAGCGCGGGCCCGGCGTCCGGGGTCTCGAAGTCGGTCTGCGCTCCGCTGATCTCCCACAGTTTCTCGCCGTTGGAGGCCTCCCAGCCCTGGACGCCGCCGCCGCGCGTACCGGTGACGACGGTGCCACGGTCCACCTTGAGGGAGTACGCCCAGGCGTCGGTCTGGAGCCGCCACCGCTCACTGCCGTCGAGCGCGTCGAGCGCGTACAGCGTCGGGCCGTCGGAGGCGTGGATACGGCCACCCGACACGGCCATCGTCCAGGCCACGTCCCGGGTCTTGAACTGGCGCCGGCCCGTGCCGACGTCCAGCGCGTGGACCTCGAAGGACGTGACGTACAGGAGGTCGCCCGAGACGACCGGGGTGCCCCACACGTCGTTGGACATCCGGAACCGCCACGGCCGCCAGTGCCCCGGGCCCGGGGGGTCCTGGGGGGCGGGCGGCGCGGGCGCGGCGGGTCCCGGAACGGGGGGCGCCGCGGGGGGCGCGGGATGCGCCGGGTCGGCGCCGTTCGGGCCGCCGGCGGGGCGGCGGATCCAGCCGGTGGCCGGCCCGGCGTCCACCGCGAGGGCGGCGCGGGTGTCGGCGACGCGGGGCCCCGGGCCGATCGGCACCGGCGCGCCGGGCAGCCGTACGGGGGCGGCGGGCGCCGCCTGTCCGGTACGGGGGTCACTGTTGCCGCCCCGCCAGGCGGCGTCCCAGTCCCGGCCGGGACCGGGCTCGGCGGCACCACGCTCGGCGGGACCGGATTCGGCCGGACCGGGAACCGGGGCGGACGGGGGCGCGGAAGGCGGCGCCGACGGGGGCGCGGGAGGCGGCGGCGGGGTGCTCGGGCGGCCGCCCCGGCGCGTCTCGATCATCGCCGTCGCCCGGGCGGGCAGCCACGCCGACGCCGTACCGCTGTCGTCGCTCCCCGAGAACAGGTGCGGCGCCAGCTGCGCCTGGAGATCCGCGGGCGAGGGCCGCAGCCCCGCCTCCATCTGCATGCACGACTCGATCAGCGGCCGCAGCTCGTCCGGCAGCCCCTCCAGGTCCGGGCCCTCGCGCAGCAGCATGAAGACGGTCTCCACCGGGTTGGCCCCGTGGAACGGCGCGTGCCCGGTCGCCGCGAACACGAGCGTGGAGCCGAGCGAGAAGACGTCGCTGGCGCCGGTCACACTGCGCGAGTCCTTCGCCTGTTCGGGTGACATGTACGCGGGCGTTCCCACGGCGACGTTGGTCATCGTCAGCCGGGTGTTGGAGACGCCGGACGCGATGCCGAAGTCGATGACGCGCGGCCCGTCCTCCACGACGAGCACGTTCGACGGCTTCAGGTCGCGGTGGACGAGACCCGCGCCGTGGATGGACTGGAGGGCCTCGGCGATCCCGGCGGCCAGCCAGCGCACCGCCTGGGCGGGCAGCGGCCCGCACTCCGTCACTATTTCCTCGAGCGAGGGCGCCGGGACGTACGCGGTCGCCAGCCACGGCACCGCCGCCCGCGGATCGGCGTCCACCACGGCCGCCGTGTAGAAGCCGGACACCGCCCGTGCGGCCTCCACCTCGCGCGTGAAGCGGACGCGGAACAGCTGGTCCTCGGCGAGCTCGGTCCGGACCGTCTTGATCGCCACGCGCCGCCCCGACGCCGATCGCGCGAGATAGACCAGGCCCATGCCTCCGGCACCGAGCCGGCCCAGCACCTCGAACGGGCCGATCCGTCTCGGGTCGTGCTGCGTGAGCTGCTCCACTTGCCTGCCACCTCCCCGTAGGGGCCATGAAAGTACGGCCCCGTCGCCCCCTGATTCTTCCTGTCCGGGGCGGTGGTTGCGAACCCGGGGGCGGATCGGGGTGTCTCACCCCGATCCGGACACCCTCACCGGGGCTCTTACGCCGCCTTGGGCTCCGCCAGGACGGCGAAGACGGCCCCCTGGTTGTCGGCGATCAGGGCGATCCTGCCGTACGGGGTGTCGAACGGCTCCTCGGTGACGCGGCCACCCAGCTGGGTGGCGAGGGCGGCCGTGTCGTCGCAGTCCTCGACCGCGAAGTAGATGAGGAAGTGGGCGGGCATCTCGGCCGGGAAGGCGTCGGTGATCACGCTGCGGCCGCCGATGGCCGTCTCGTCGCTCGCCTGCGTACCGGCGGGCGACCAGACGCGGAAGTCGATCGAGGCGTCGTCGAGGTCGCGTACCTGGAAGCCGAAGACGGTCTCGTAGAACGCGTCCACGGTGTCCTTGTCCCTCGTATAGACCTCGGTCCAGCAGAAGGAGCCCGGTTCGCCCTGCTTCTCGAAGCCGGTGTGCTCGCCGGCCTCCCACAGGCCGAAGACGGCGCCGCCCGGGTCGGCGGCCTGGGCCATGGTGCCGAAGGAGCCGATCGGCATGGGGTCCATCACCATCTGGCCGCCCGCCTCCTGGATCCGGCGGGTGGTGGCGACGGCGTCGGGGGTGGAGAAGTAGACGCCCCAGACGGTGGGCATGCGGCCGTCCCGCTTGGGCGCGAGGCCGGCGACGCGTTTGCCGTCGCTGAAGGCGTTGGTGTAGTTGCCGTACGCCTCGCCGCCCTCGTCGAACGTCCAGCCGAAGAGCTCGCCGTAGAACCGTTTGCCGGCTTCGAGGTCGGGGAGCATCGCATCCGCCCAGCACGGCGTGCCCTCTGTGAACGCGGCCATGGACCTGATCCCTTTCCGTGTACGGGCGGGGCGTGTGGTGCCCGTCACAGTCACGCTAATGGCGCGTGACGTCCGGCGCAGGAAAAAGAATCGAACATGTGCGCAATTGTCGGGATACGAGACCGGTCCAGGCCCCAGCCCGCTTGGGTTGTCCACCGAAGTTTTCCACAGGCTGTTAATAAGCCTATCGGGGAAGAGCACGGATCCCGCGGGGGTCCTGCGGGGATCCCGGGTGGCCGAAAGGTGCGGTACGGGACCGGCGGGGCCCGCCGGGAGGGGGCCGCGCCGGAGGGGGTGACCCCATTTGCAGTCGGCCGAATCGCGCGCCGATCACCCCTCGGTAAGCTGACGGCATGACAGGACAAGTACGCACCGTCGACGGCCGCGTGGCCGGTCGACGAGGACAGGCGACGCGGCAGAAGCTGCTCGACTGCCTCAGCGAGATGCTCAGCTCCTCGCCGTACCGGGACGTCAAAGTCATCGACGTGGCCCGGAAGGCGGGCACTTCCCCGGCGACGTTCTACCAGTACTTCCCGGACGTCGAGGGCGCGGTCCTCGAGATCGCCGAGGAAATGGCCAAAGAAGGCGCCGGGTTGACCGAACTCGTCTCCGGCCGCACCTGGGTCGGCAAGGCGGCCTGGCAGGCCTCGGAGGAACTGGTCGAGGGGTTCCTCGACTTCTGGCGCAAAAACGACGCCATCCTCCGCGTGGTCGACCTGGGGGCCGCCGAGGGCGACAAGCGGTTCTACAAGATCCGCATGAAGATCCTGAACTCCGTCACCAACTCCCTTACGGACGCGGTCAAGGAGCTCCAGTCCAAGAACAAGGTCGACAAGGACGTCAACCCGGCGGCGATGGCCGGCTCCCTGGTCGCGATGCTGGCGGCGGTCGCCTCGCACCAGAAGGGCTTCCAGACCTGGGGCGTCAAGCAGAACGAACTCAGGCCGAACCTCGCACTGTTGGTCCACCTCGGCATCACGGGCAAGAAGCCGACGAAGTAACCCCCCTCCCCCGTAACGTCCTGTCGCGCCGACGGTGGTCCACCCGACCGCCGTCGGCGTTCCCTTTCCGCCTCGTCACCCCTGCCTACCCCCGCCGCGTGAGGCGGAAGAGGCGGATCTCCCGGTCGACCCTCGCCTGGTACGTGCCGTACGGCGGCCAGAAGCGCAGCACCTTCACCCACGCCGCCTCGCGGTCCTCGCCCTTCAGCAGCCGCGCGTGCACGGGGATCGTCCGCCCGCGCCAGACGACCTCCACGTCCGGGTGCTTCAGCAGGTTGCCCGTCCACGCGGGGTGGTCGGGCCGCCCGAAGTTGGAGCCGACCAGGACCCAGCTCGTCGCCGCCGGGTCCTCGGGCATGCAGGCCAGGGGCGTGCGGCGCTCCAGGCCGGAGCGGGCGCCGCGCGAGACGAGGACCAGCGCCGGCAGCATCCGGGCGCTGAGCAGCACCTTTCCGCCGGTCAGCCGGTGGACCGCGCGGTCCAGCGCGGGGACGACGTACGGGGCGATCTTCGCGAACGTACGGGTCGAGGAGACCCGCCGCACCAGCCGCAGCACCGGTGACGGGCCGGTCATCGGGCGAGCACCCCCGCCTCTTCGGCGGCGCGGCCGCGCAGCCGGTGGACCGGGCCGAACAGCAGCTCGTCGGCGGTGGCCCGCTTGACGTACAGGTGGGCCTCGTGCTCCCAGGTGAACCCGATTCCGCCGTGCAGCTGGATGCCCTCGGCGGCGACGGTGCGCAGCGCCTCCAGGCACTGGGCGAGCGCCAGGCCCCCGGCGTCCGGGTCCCATGCCGCGTAGTACGCCGCCGAGCGCGCCGCCTGCACCCGTACATACAGGTCGGCCAGCCGGTGCTTGACCGCCTGGAACGAGCCGATGGGCCGCCCGAACTGTTCCCGGACCCGTACGTACTCGACGGTCCGGTCCAGCACCTGGGCCGCCGCCCCGACCGCCTCGGCGGCGAGCACGGCGGCCGCCTCACGCCCGGTCACGGCGAGCGCCCCCGGCACGTCACCCTCGCCATCACCCAGCAACTCCCCTGCCACCTCCCGGAGTTGTACGCGGGCGAGGGGCCGTGTCCCGTCCAGCGCCGTCAGCCGTACGCGCGTGAGGCCGGCCGCCTCCGCCCGTACGAGGAAGAGCAGCGTACGGGCGGCGGGGTAGCCACCCGTGTGCGCGGCGACCAGCAGCAGGGCGGCGCTGTGCCCGTCCAGGACCTGCCCCACCTCCCCGTACAGCACCCATGAACCGTCGCTGCCCCGCCGCGCCTGCACGCCCCCGGCCCGCCCGCCGCCGACCCACTCGCCGTCCCGGTTGTCGCCGGTCAGGGCCAGGGCGCGGGGCAGCGGCGCGGCGGCGAGCGTGGCGGTCAGGGCCCCGTCCGCGATGCGTGGCAGCAGCGCGGCGCGCTGCGCCTCGGTACCGAGGCGGGCGATCAGCGGGGCGGCGAGCACGGCGGTGGCGAGGAGCGGCGAGGGGGCGAGGGCCCGGCCGGTCTCCTCGCAGGCGAGGGCCAGCTCGGCGGCGGTGCAGCCGGCACCTCCGTACGCCTCGGGCAGCGCGAGCCCCGGCAGCCCGAGCCGCTGCGACAGCAGGGCCCACAGGGCGGGGTCGTATCCGGCATCGGTGTCGACGGCGGCGCGCACCTCCTCGCTCCCGCAGTGCTTGGCGAGCAGCTCGCGCAGGGTGCGGCGGATCTCGTCCTGCTCGGGGGTGAAGGCGGCGTCCATGGCGGGCCCCTCTCGTCTCTGACGGGCCGTCATATTAGGTCCCGTCGCCATGGATGCCCATGCTCCGTACCTGATGTACCGTCAGTTCCATGCGCGGATCCAAGCGTCGTCGTTCCGTCGCCATCGTGGGCGTATCCCTCTCCGACTGCGGCCGGGTCGACACGGCCACCCCCTACACGCTGCACGCCCAGGCCGCCCGGCGCGCGCTCGCCGACTCGGGACTCGACCGGTCCGTCATCGACGGGCTCGCCTCAGCCGGGCTCGGCACGCTGGCCCCCATCGAGGTCGCCGAGTACCTGGGGCTGCGGCCCCGATGGGTGGACTCCACCACCGTGGGCGGCGCGACCTGGGAGGTCATGGCCGCCCACGCCGCCGACGCGATCGCCGCCGGCCACGCGAACGCCGTCCTCCTCGTCTACGGCTCCACCGCCCGCGCCGACATCCGCTCCGGCCGCCGCACCGCGAACCTGTCGTACGGGAGCCGTGGCCCGCTCCAGTTCGAGGCGCCGTACGGGCACACGCTCGTCGCCAAGTACGCGATGGCCGCGCGCCGCCATATGCACGAGTACGGCACGACCCTGGAGCAGCTCGCGACGGTGGCCGTCCAGGCGCGCGCGAACGCCGCCCGCAACCCCGACGCGATGTTCCGCGACCCGATCACCGTCGACGACGTCCTGTCCGGCCCGCTCATCGCCGACCCGTTCACCAAGCTGCACTGCTGCATCCGCAGCGACGGCGGCTGCGCGGTGCTGCTGGCCGCCGAGGAGTACGTCCCCGACACGGCGAAGGCCCCGGTGTGGATTCTCGGTACCGGCGAGCACGTCTCCCACACCACCATGTCCGAGTGGGACGACTTCACGGTCTCCCCGGCGGCGGTGAGCGGCCGGCTCGCGTTCGAGCGGGCGGGCCTTTCGCCGGACGACATGGACTTCGCCCAGATCTACGACGCCTTCACCTACATGACCCTGGTGACCCTGGAGGACCTCGGCTTCTGCGCGAAGGGCGAGGGCGGCCCGTTCGTCGAGCAGGGCACGCTGCCCGTCAACACCGACGGCGGCGGCCTGTCCGCCTGCCACCCCGGCATGCGCGGCCTGTTCCTGCTGGTCGAGGCGGTACGGCAACTGCGCGGCGAGGCGCCCGGCCGCCAGGTGCCCGATGCCCGCCTGGGCGTGGTGTCGGGCACGGGCGGCTGGTTCTGCTCGTCGGGGACGATGGTCCTGGGCCGGGAGCGGTGACGCCTGGTGGCGCCTACTCGATACGGCGCACGGGCTGCCCGGTGATGCGGGCGATGGTCTCGAAGTCGTTGTCCTGGTGGAGCACGGTCAGCTTGTGGTGAGCGGCGGTGACGGACACCAGCAGATCGACGGGACTGGCGCACTGGTGCCAGCCGCTTTCGGCGAGCCCGTACTGGATCTCGGCAGCGTCCTCCCAGGCCGACTCCCTTATCGAGTAGTACGGGAAGGTCTCACGCAACAGCCTGTCCATGTCGTGAAAGGTGGCTCTGCCACCGGCGGCCCGCAGAAGCTCCTGACGCACCGGCTCGCACAGACCGACGAGCCCGGCGTTGACGACCGCGTCCCAGCTCGCACCTGCCTGGCCACGGTAGTAGCGGATCAGAGCACTGGTGTCAGCCAGATAGAACTCGGTCATGCCGCCCGCTGCTCACCTTCGTCGGTACCGGCCCGCGCGCCCTTCTCGATCACCGAGAAGTCGATCTCCCCGTCCGCGACCATCCGCCTCATGCGCTCCACCGCCTCGGCCCGCTTCCGCCGGTCCACGATCTCGCGCAGCGCGGTGTTGACGGTGTCCCTCTTGGTGGTCGTGCCCAGGAATCGTGCGGCTTCTTCCAGAGCCTCGTCATCCAGGTCGATCACGGTGCGCGCCATGGCGATACCCCCATCTAGATATACATCTACCAAAAAAGATATCACCCCAAGTGGTGCGCATCACGTCACTCACCCGACCTCCACCCATTCATGTGACACCGCCCCGGAAAGCGGATGATGGCTGGATGACCAGCTTCCACGAGACCCTCCGCTCCCTGCGCGTGTGGGACATCCCGCTGCCCGCCTTCGACCCGGACTCCGCGCCCGTCGAACCCCTGCCCCTCTTCCACGAGTGGTTCCTGGCGGCGGCGGACGCCGGACAGGCCGAACCGCACACCATGTCGCTGGCCACCGTCGACGCCGACGGCCGGCCCGACGTACGGACGGTGATGCTGCACGACGCCGACGAGCGGGGCTGGCACTTCGCGTCACACGCCACCAGCGCCAAGGGCCGCCACCTGGCCGCCGCCCCGCACGCCGCGCTCGGCTTCTACTGGCCGGTTCAGGGCCGCCAGGTGCGGCTACGGGGCCGGGTCGCCGTGGCGTCGCGGGCGGAGGCGTACGCCGACCTGCACGCCCGCTCGACGGGCGCGCTGGCCGCCGCCCTGGTGGGACGGCAGAGCGAACCCCTGGACTCGCTCGGCTCGTTGGCGGCGGCGAGCGAGGCGGCCTGGCAGCGCGCCCAGGCGGAACCGGACGCGGACGCGGAGACCTGGACGCTGTACGTGCTCGACCCGTACGAGGTCGAATTCTTCCAGGGCGACGAGCGGAGGCAGCACGTACGGCTGCGCTACCGGCGTACGGACGCGGCCGGGGACGGGGACTGGAAGCGTGAGCTGCTGTGGCCGTGAGCCATGCGGTAGGTTGAACACGTTCAACTGAACGCGTTCAACAAAGGGGGCGGGTCATGGACGCCGCAGGGGGAAGAACCGCGCGAGTGCACTGGTGGCAGCGTGCTCTCGCGGCGGGCGCGGTGCTGGCCACGGTGCCCGCGCTGCTCTGGACGACGCACAGTTACGTCTTCGCGCTGCACGTCCTGACCGCCCTGCCGGTCACGGTCCCCCTGTTCCTGCCGCACCGCCCGGTGGCCTTCACCCGCGCCTGCCTCATCGTGGGCCTGGCGCTCCTGCCCTGGGGCGTGCTGGGCGTCTTCCTGGCCATGTTCCTGTTCTGGCCGGCCGCGCTGCTCCTGCTGCTGGCCGCCCTCGCGGACCCCCGCAGGAGCCGCTGGACCGCGAGGCTCACGGCCGGGGCGGGCGCGCTGGTCTTGGCGGGCGTCCTCGCCGGCACGGCGGCCTACTGCTGGCACTTCTACATCGGCCCCGCCCTGGCGGCCGGCGGACGGCCCTGAAGGAGGCGATCGCGAAGATCCCCGGCGTCACCCGGGTCGAGCTGTGCCCGGTGCGCGGATGCGGCTGACGCTAGCGCCCGACGGCGAGGACCAGTACGAGAGACGCGGCGGCCAGCGCCAGAAAGGCCCCGGCGAAAGCGATGTTGTGAAAGACACGGGCGCGTATGTGGGCCACCACGGCGCCGATGAAGAACAGCACCAGCCCGATCGCGGCAGCCGTACCAATGAACCCGACGCCCAGGAGCCCGAGCAGCAACCCGACCGCTCCCGCCCCCTTGAGGGCGCCGAGCACCGGAAGCCAGGACGGCGGGACGCCCACTTCGGCGGCGTTGGCGACGACGAACCGCGCCTTCATGAGATTGGCGACGGCCTCCACGGCGTTGGCCGCGATCGTGACGACGGTGACCACTGCGTACGTAAGGAACATGCGTCCACCCTCGCCAGGCCGCCCATGGGGCGTCCAATACCGGCATCTATAACCTGCGGGCATGGATGTCGACACCCGGCTGCTGCGCTCCTTCATCGCCGTGGCGGAGGAGGGCAGCCTGACCCGCGCCGCGGAACGGCTTTTCGTGTCCCAGCCGGCCCTGACCAAACAGATCAGACAACTGGAAACCCTGCTCGGCGTACGACTGTTCACCCGCTCCCGGGCCGGCATGACCCTCACCGAACCGGGACAGGCCCTGGCGGACGGAGTGCCCGCCCTCCTGGCCGACTGGAGCCGACTCCTGCAGGGCACGAGAAGCGCCGCCGACCGGGCGGCGCGCGTGCTGCGAGTCGGCTTCGTCGCCAGCGCCGCCAACGAGGCCACCCAGCACATCATCGCGGCGTTCACCCGCCGCCGACCCGGCTGGCGGATCGAGATGCGGCAGGCCGCATGGTCCGACCCGAGCGCCGGCCTCGCGTACGGAGACGTCGACGCCGCCCTGCTGCGGCTGCCCTTCCCCGGCCAGGACGCCCTGCGGGTGGAGGGCCTGTTCACCGAACCCCGCTGGGTCGCCCTCCCCACCGCCCACCCCCTGGCCGGCCGGGACCGGATCCCGTTCCGCGACCTGTGGAACGAGCCGTTCGTGGCCGCCCCACCCGAAACGGGCGCATGGCGCGACTACTGGCTGGCCACCGACGAACGCGACGGCCACCCCGTCCGCATCGGCGCCGTCACCGACCAACCCGACGACTGGCTCACCGCGATCGCCAACGGCTACGGCATCGCCCTCGCCCCCGAATCCGCCGCCCGCTTCTACGCCCGCCCCGGCATCACCTACCGCCCCGTCACCGGCGTCAGCCCCAGCCGGGCCGCCATCGCGTGGGCGCCCACGGACGACGCCGATCCCGTCGTCCAGGACTTTGTCCACTGCTGCCGCGCAACCCTGGGGGCTGTTTCAGCGTCGACACGGTCGACACGTACGACCGTGAATGATCAAGGGGGATGAGCGGAATGAGCACGACCGTCACGCTGGCCGAGGAAATCGCGCTGCTGTCGCTGGACGACGAGTCGGGGGCCGCGAAGGAGCGGTCGTCGGCCGGCTGGGCCGTGGCGGGCGGCATCCTGCTGGAACTGGCCATGGCGGGCCGCGTGACGGTCACCGACGGACGGCTGGCCGTGACCGACACGACGCCCACCGGCACCGCGCTGCTCGACGGGCGCCTGGCCCAGCTCGACGAGTGGACGCGCCGCCGCGAAAGGCCGCGCAAGGTGGCCGACTGGCTCACCAAGGACCAGTCGAAGGCGGTCACCGCGACCGTGGAGAGCCTCTGCGAGCGCGGCCTTGTGGTGGAGGAGCGGAATCGGGTGCTCGGGTTGTTCCCGGTGCGCCGCTACCCGGAGGCGGACGGCTCGGTGGAGCGCGAGCTGCGCGCACGGCTGACCTCGGTCGTCGTCCACGGTACGGAGCCGGACGACCGTACCGGCGGGCTCGTCGCCCTGCTGCACGCGGCCAAGCTGCACCGCCTGGCGTTCCCGGAGGTGCCGCGCAAGCTGGTCTCGGCCCGCATGGCGAAGATCGCGGATGGCCAATGGGCGGGCGACGGCGTCCGCGAGGCGATCCGGAACATGCAGGCCGCGGTGGTGGCGGTCACGGTCGTGACGGCCACCACAACGGTGCTCTGAGCTACGCGGTCGCTGTGCGTGCGACGAACGCCGCCCAGGCGTCGGGTCCCACCGCGAAGGTGGGCCCGTCGGTGAGCTTGGAGTCGCGGACGTGGACGGCGTGGGGGCAGGCGGCGATTTCGACGCAGGCGCCACCCTCATTGCTGCTGTAGCTGGACTTGCGCCAGTCGTAGGCGACTTCGACGCACTCGCCGCCCGTGTTGCCGCTGTAACTGCTCTTGAACCAGACCAGGTCGGGGTTCATAGCTTGGCCGCCATCCTCTCGATCAGTTCCACGGACTCCCATGGCGTGAGGGCCTGGGCCCGTAGCGCGCCGAAGAGGTCGATGAGCTGGTTCACCTCTTCTGGCTTGGAGATCAAGGTATCGCCGCCTTGGCCCTCCGTGTACCCCAGATTGCGTCCTTCTCGGGTGCTCAGCAGCTTCAACGACCCCATCAGCCCCGCGTGCACGGACCGCTGTGTCGGCATCACCTGCACCGTCAGGTGGTTCCTGATCCTGACCGCCTCCAGCAGATGCAGCAGCTGTTCCTTGAGCACCGGCTCCCCGCCGACCGGCCGTTGGAACACCGACTCCTCGACCACGCAACTGACGATCGGCCTCGGCCTGCGGTCCAGAACTTCCTGCCGCTCAAGCCGCGCCTGCACATGCCGCTCGATCTCGTCCGGCTCGCACATCGGCACCCGGGCCTCGTACAGCGCACGCACGTAGCCGGGTGTCTGCAACAGACCGGGTACGACCATGCACTCGTACGCGCTGATGCTCGCCGCGTCCGCCTCCGTACGCTTCCAGTTGAGGAACTTGGGCGAGTACTTCTCCTCCTCCATCATCTCGACGCACGACGCCAGGACCCCCTGCGCGTTCAGCACCGCATCCGCGTCGACCAGGAACGCCGTCGTCGGGATGCGTTCCGCCCGCTCGTACGCGCCGACGAGCGACTCCGACATCAGGAGCCGGTCGGCGAGGTCCTTCTGGGTCATGCCGGCCTGGATGCGGAACTTCTTGATCAGCTCGCCCACATGCCTCCGCGCGGGCGAGGGCTCACCACTGGATCCCACCACTGCCACCGTCCTTCCCACACCGCCCCGAAGTGGATCGTGTCCCCCTGGTCACGCTACGCAACGGACCCGATCCTCGTAGCCATGACGACCGACAAACTCCCCGAATGGGTCCCCGCCTCCGGGCTTCAACTGCGGCTCGCCGGAATCCACTTCGACGCCATCCGCGTACGCGGCGTCCGGGGCGAAGCCGTCCTGCACCACCTGGCGGCAGCCACCGACGGACGCCCGGGGCCCGTCGTACGCGAGGTTTCGGGCGGACGGTGGACCTACTTCCTGATCCCACCGGGCAGCAGCAAGGAATACCCCTGGCCCCCGGGCGCTACCTGCTTCGGCCCCTCCGCCCGCGACCAGTACGTGGGCATCCCCGCCCCGAGCGGGAACACCTATCCCCTGTCCTGGCGCTGCGACCCGCCCACCGAGGGCGAGTTCGTCGACCCTGAGCTGCTGCACCAGGTGGTCACCGCACAACTGTGCCTGCCACCGGACGACTGAACGGGCGGGGTTACGTGCGGCTTGCGCACCATGAACACGTCCACCGGGTCCTCGGTCTCGACGGTGAACCCATGCCGCTCGTACAGCTGCCGGGCCGGACTGCCCTGCAGCACGTTCAGCCGGACAAGGGCGCCGTCGCGGTCGCACCGTCCCAGCAGCCTGTCCAGCACACCCGAACCGACTCCCCTGCCCTGCAGATGGGGAGCCAGGTAGAAGTGCTCCAGCCAGTGGGCGTCCTCAGCCCGCCGCAGCGCCACACAGCCGGCGAACGCGCCGCCCACCTCGATCACCCAGGTGTGCGCCGGCTCGAATCCCTCCCGCAGCCGCTGCCGCACCCGCTGCTCGTCATACCGCCCGAGCCGCACCAGGTCATCCCGCAGCACCACGGCACGCAACTCGGCCACCGCCTCGACGTCCCCCACCGACGCCGGCCGCATGCCCCAGTCCACCATGATCACCACGCTACCCCGCCGGGCTCACCCTGGCGGGCGGGCCAACCGGTTCGGGCACCGTTCCGGGCCGCCCTCCCTTCCGAGAGTCGCGGGCTCCGGCACCCTGTCAAGGGCGCTTCGCGTCGGCTTCGCCGATGGCCTACGGCCACCCTTGACAGGCCGCCTCCACCCGCGCGTTTTCTCTCGGAGGGCGGCCCCGGGGAGCAGGCATCCGGAGGGCCAGCCGCAAGAGTCGGGCTCGTGGCCGAGGCAGCCCGGCCGGTCCATGCGCAGCAGTGGAATGGGGCGGTGGCGGCACGGCTAAGCGGCTGACCCCCGTCTCTCGGTTGCGGCACAAGACCTCGCTCCTGCCGGTGGTGGGTGCGCCCCAGTGCAATGGGGCATCCGGGGTCGGCTCGGCGACTGCGGGCGGGTGAGGTGGTCGGGGTTCAGGCACGTGGCTGGGGTGGGTCGGGGGCTGGGCCAGGGCGAAGCCCCACCCGGCCGGGACGCGGCCGGGACACGGCGGGCACCGGGACGGCAGGACCAGGCATGGCCCGGCCTCCCGGCCAGTCGGGCGCGGCCGGGTCGGTCCGGCCGCCGACACCGGCCGCCGGGGCACGCCCGATGCTCCCCTGCCGGGGAGGTCCGGAAGGGGCGGCCACTCCAGTCCCACCCGTATCGGACACCGGGGTTGTGGGCGGGATGGGACACCCTGTGCCCAGACGCTCATGGTCGGGAGGTGTCCTACTCCGCCCACAACTCCGCAGCCCTGGTGCCGGTGTGACGGCGAACTGCTCCAACTCGCCTGCGGCATCATCCGCTTGCGACAACTCCGAACCTCATTCTGAAACGATCAGTTAGGGCCCCGCATGCCGCGCCCGCCTGACGCCAGGCGCCGGCCGTCGTGTCCCGTCACAGGCCAGGTCGGCCCGGCCCTCGGGGCGGGGCCCAGTCCCCTCGCCTCCAGGAGTCCGGCGGGGGACACCGGTGCCCCGGAAGGTGCTGCCTCCTGTCCGGCACAGGAACGGGGTGCGGCCTTCCCGGCCCCACTGCTGCTCTGGGCAGTCCCGGGGGTCCCGGACACCTCATCGGACCCACAGGGCGGCCCCTCCGCCCCCTCCCGTCACAGCCGTATCGTCTCGCCGGAGTTGTGGGCGGGATAGGACACCCAGAGCCCGGACACCACGGCGGGAAGGTGTCCTACTCCGCACACAACTCCCCGAGCCCGGTGCTGGTGTGACCAAGGAGACGGGTGAGACCTCCCTGTGTGACAGGCGGGGAGCAGCCATGGGCGGCACAGGGCCCGACCGGGCCAGGGAGCCGACAGGCCGGGCCACCTACGCACCCCCGCCTGCACCCCCGGCCAGGCGGGGCCACACCACGGCCCAGCCACCACCCCACCCCAGCCACCCGCCTGAACCCCAACCCGCCACCCGGCCGCAGCCGCCGAGCCGACCCCGGATGCCCCACACCACTGCCGCGTACCCACCACCCACCGAAGCGAGGTCCTGTGCCTCAGCCGAAAGACGAGCCGCAGCCGCTTAGCCAAGCCGCCACCGCCCCATTCCACTGACGCGCATCCACCGGCCCGGCCGCCTCGGCCACGAACCCCGCACCGCAGAGTGGCCCCCCGTGGACCCGTTCCCCCGGGCCGCCCTCCGAGTGGGAAAAGGCGGGCGGAGGCGGCCGGTCAAGGGTGGAGCGCAGCGACATCGCGAAGCGACGCGACCGAAGGGAGCGCCCTTGACGGGGCGCCGGAGCCCGCCACACTCGGAGAGAGGGCGGCCCACACGCCCACCATGAACAGGGCGTTCACCCGCCGAACGGGCGGCGCGGAATTCCGTTGGGCGTACGGAAGTTGCGTAGGCATGACTCAAGGCCCCGCACCGCGCCCCCTGTCCGATGAGGCCCTCTCCGACCTGCTGGGCACGCAGCAGTTCGGGACCCTCGCGACGAACAAGCGGAGTGGTCATCCTCATCTGACCACCATGCTGTACAGCTGGGACCCCCAGGCCCGCATCGTGCGGTTCTCCACCACGGCGGAACGCGTCAAGGTGAAGCACCTGCTGCGGGACCCGCGCGCGGCTCTGCACGTGCCGGGTGGTGACATGTGGTCCTTCGCCGTCGCGGAGGGCGAGGCCGAGGTGTCGGAGGCGACGACCGTTCCGGGGGACGCCGTGGGGCGGGAGCTGCTGGCGATGATCCCGAAGGCGGCGAAGCCGGAGGACGAAGACGCGTTCCTGGAGCAACTGGTCACGGAACGACGGGTGGTCATCCGGTTGAAGGTGGGCCGGCTCTACGGCACGGCGCTCGACATCAAGGGCTAGAGCGGGCTTCAGGCCGGCCGGAAGACGGGAACCGCCACCCGGTCGTCCCCTTCCCCTCGCCCTTCCCCTCCCCCTTCCCTTCCCCCTTCTCCCTCCGCCTCCACTCGGAAGGTGACCGTGAGCGGCATGCCGATCCGCAGGTCCCGCTCCGGGCAGTCGACGAGCAGGGTCATCAGGCGTGGGCCTTCCGCGAGGTCGACGACGGCTGCCGTGTAGGGCGTGCGCGCGGCGAAGGGCGGCAGGTCGTTGCGGTGGACGACGGACCAGGTGTAGAGCGTGGCGCGGCCGCTCGCCCGCTCCCAGGTGACGTCCTCGCCCCAGCAGTGGGGGCAGAACTCGCGCGGGTAGTGGTGGGCCCGTCCGCAGGTGCCGCACCGCCTGATGAGGAGGTGGCCCTCGGCGGCGGCGTCCCAGTACACGCGGGTGAAGGCGTCGATATCCGGTACGGCCGGGTTCATGCGCCGACCCAGCTGGGCGCGCTGTCCAGGGAGCAGGTGTGCCACGATTCGGCGCCGCTGAGCCAAACGGTCTGCATTCCGGGTCCCTCCCATCCCAACCTGACGTTACGTCAGTTGATCGGATGCCGGGTCCCGGCGCAAGGGGCAGGACTCCGTCACCCACGCGCGCCCCGATCAATGTCGAAGCCTGCCGGACGGGAGCGGGGTGGTGATCAACGAACCCCTTACCGATCCCTGACACCCTGTTCCTGATGTCTCATCAGTTCGCTAATCTGACACTGCGTCAGTTCTAGGCCCGACGACACGACGAGCACCCGTCGAGCACCCGACGAGCACACGACGAGCCACGACGAGCAGGAGCGGCGGAACGATGCTTGGATCGACCCACGGCACCCTCACCACCGATCTCCGCGCCCGCGTGGTGGCCTGCGGGCAGACCACCGGAGCCGCCGTCCACGGCACCGCCGCGACCGAGGGCGACCTGGACGTCAGCGGTCGCCCCCTGCACGCCTCCGTTCCCGACCTGGACCGGCTCTTCCGGCCCGAGTCCGTCGCCGTCGTCGGGGCGTCCGACACCGAGGGGCGCCCCAACACCGGGATCACCAGGCAGCTGCTCCGCTGGGCCGAGCGGGTCGGCGCCCGGCTGCACCCGGTGCACCCCAGCCGCCGGTCGGTCTTCGGGCTCGACTGCGTACCCTCCGTCGCCGACCTGCCCGAGCCCGTCGACGTCGCCGTACTCCTGGTCGCCGACCCACTGCCGGTCGTCGAGGAACTGGGCGCCGCCAAGGCCAGGTTCGCCGTCGCCTTCGCGTCCGGCTTCGCCGAAACCGGCGAGGCGGGCGCGGCCGCCCAGGCCCGCCTCGCGGCCGCCGCCGAACGCTCCGGGCTACGGCTGCTGGGCCCGAACACCAACCTCAACGCCTTCGAGGAGTTCCGCGACGACCTCGACGGCCCGGCGATCGCGCTGATCACCCAGTCCGGCCACCAGGGCCGGCCCCTGTACGCCCTGCAAGAGCTGGGCGTACGCCTCTCCCACTGGGCGCCCACGGGCAACGAGGCCGACCTGGAGGCCGCCGACTTCCTCTCCTACTTCGCCGAGCGTCCCGGGGTCGGAGCCATCGCCTGCTACCTGGAGGGCATCAAGGACGGACGCTCCTTCCTGCTCGCCGCCGACCGCGCGGCACGGCGCGGCGTGCCCGTCGTCGCCGTGAAGGTCGGCCGCACGTCGGCCGGTGCGCGGACGGCCGCCTCCCACACCGGCAAGCTGACCGGCGCCGACCAGGTGGTGGACGCGGCCATGCGGCAGTTCGGCGTGATCAGGGTCGACGGACTCGACGAACTCCAGGACACCGCCACCCTGCTCGCGCGGGCCCGCCGGCCGGTGGCGGACGGCGTCGTGGTGTATTCGATCTCGGGCGGAACGGGCGCCCACTTCGCGGACCTGGCCACCGCCGCCGGGCTGCGGCTGCCGGTGCTGTCGCCGGCCCGGCAGGACGAGCTCCACCAGTGGATACCCGGCTACCTGAACGTCGCCAACCCCGTCGACAACGGCGGCCACCCGGTCGGCGACTGGCGCGGCCGCAAGATCATCGACGCTCTCCTCGCCGACCCGGACGTCGGTGTCCTGATCTGCCCGATCACCGGGCCCTTCCCGCCCATGAGCGACAAGCTGGCCCAGGACCTGGTGGACGCGGCGGAACACACCGACAAGCTGGTGTGCGTGGTGTGGGGGTCGCCGGTGGGCACCGAGGCCGCGTACCGCGAGACGCTCCTCGGCTCCTCGCGCGTGGCCACCTTCCGCACCTTCGGCAACTGCGTCACCGCCGTCCGCGCCTACCTGGACCACCACCGGTTCACCCGGGCGTACCGCTCGCCCTTCGACGAAGCGCCACGCATACCGTCCCCCTCGTACCGCAAGGCGCAGGCACTGATGCGCCCCGGCCACCGCCTGAGCGAGCACGCGGCCAAGCAGCTGCTGCGGGCGTACGGCATCCGCGTGCCGCGCGAGCAGCTGGTGACCAGCGCGGCGGCGGCCGTCCGGGCCGCGAGCCTGGTCGGATACCCGGTCGTGATGAAGGCGTCCGCCCCGCAGATCGCCCATAAGACCGAACTCGGCCTGGTCAGGGTCGGCCTGACCTCCGCGAGCCAGGTCCGCGACACGTACCGCGAGCTCACCGACATCGCCCGCTACGAGGGCGCCGAGCTGGACGGCATCCTGGTCTGCCAGATGGTCGACCGGGGCGTCGAGATGGTGGTGGGCGTGACGCACGACGACCTGTTCGGCCCGACGGTGACCGTCGGCCTGGGCGGCGTCCTGGTGGAGGTGCTGCGGGACACCGCCGTACGCGTACCGCCCTTCGGCGAGGACCAGGCGCGGGCCATGCTCGCGGAACTGCGCGGGAGGGCCCTGCTGGACGGCGTACGGGGTGCGCCACCGAGGGACGTGGAGGCGCTGGTGGAGGTCGTGCTGCGGGTGCAGCGGATGGCGCTGGAGCTGGGTGACCAGCTGTCGGAGCTGGACATCAACCCGCTGATGGTGCTGGAGCGCGGCCAGGGCGCGGTGGCACTGGACGCGATGGCCGTGTGCCGGTGACGGGGCCGATGACCGGGCCGGTGACCGGGCTGGTGAAGCCGAAAGGGACAGCATGACTTCCTCCCGCGAACAATCCGCCGAACAATCCGCCGGACAATCCGCCGACGAATCCCCCGCACAATCCCCCGAAAAGTCGCTTGAGTCATTGGTACTGCACGCCACTGACAACGGCGTCTCGTGGATCACCCTCAACCGCCCCGACACGCTGAACGCCCTCACCCCTCCCCAGCGGGAACGCCTCATCGCGCTGCTCGCCGACGCCTCCGCCGACACCGGCGTACGAGCCGTCGTCCTCACCGCCACCGGCAAGGGCTTCTGCGCCGGTGCCGACCTTCGTGCCACACCGGCCGGGGGCCGGAGCCGCGTCGCGGGCGACGTCGCACGCACCATCCGCCACGGGGCGCAGCGTCTCATCGCCGCCGTGCTGGACTGCGAGAAGCCGGTGATCGCGGCCGTCAACGGCACCGCCGCCGGGATCGGCGCGCACCTCGCGTTCGCCTGCGACCTGGTCCTGGCGGCCGAATCGGCGCGGTTCATCGAGGTGTTCGCGCGCCGTGGACTGGTCCCGGACGGCGGCGGGGCGTATCTGCTGCCTCGCCTGGTCGGGCCGCAGCGCGCGAAGGAGCTGATGTTCTTCGGTGACGCGCTCGCGGCGCACGATGCCCGTGACATGGGCCTGGTCAACCGGGTCGTCCCGGACGGCGAGCTGGAGAAGACGGCCCGCACCTGGGCGGAGCGCCTCGCCGCCGGTCCGACGCGGGCCATCGCCCTCACCAAACAGCTGGTCAACGCCTCGCTCGACACCGATCGCGCCACCGCGTTCGCCGCCGAGGCGGCCGCACAGGAGATCAACATGACGACGCACGACGCCAATGAGGGCGTGGCGAGCTTCCTGGAGCGCCGCACGCCCCGGTACAGGGGTGAGTGACGTGATGGGACACGCGGGAATGGCGGCCACGGCGGTCCGGTATCTGAGGTCCGTCGGGGCGCCGACGGCCGGTGAGGCGCCGCCGGTGCTGCGGGCGGTGCGGGAGGACGAGCGGCTGCCCGTCGATCCGGCCGAGTTCCGGCGCGTACTGGGGCACTTCGCGACCGGGGTCACGGTCGTCGCGGCGTACGACACGGAAGGCCCCACGGGGTTCGCCTGCCAGTCCTTCGCGTCCCTGTCGCTGGACCCGCCCCTGGTCGCCTTCATGGTGGCGCGTACGTCCACGACGTGGCCCCGTATCGCCCACGCCGGGGCCTTCTGCGTGAACGTCCTGGGTGCGGACCAGGCCGGGCTGTGCCGGGCGTTCGCGGTGAGCGGGTCGGCGGGGACAGACAAGTTCGCGGGCGTCCCGTACGACGCGGCGCCGGGCACGGGCTCCCCGCGCCTGGCGGGCGTCCCGGCGTGGATCGACTGCGTGGTCCAGGCCGTGCACACGGGCGGCGACCACCTGATCGTGGTGGGCCGCGTGGAGGCACTGGGCGCGGCCGACGACGGTGACCCGCTGCTGTTCCACCGGGGCGGCTTCGGCCGCCTCATGCCGTGACCGGCTCCCGCCGCCCCCGTACGACCAGGGCCCCTCCCCGCCGGTCTAGCGGAATACCAGCACGCCCCGCGCCACCCGCCCGTGGTGGGCGTCGTCGGCCGCCTTGGCGAAGTCCTCGACGGGGTACGTCTCGGTGACCAGCTCGTCGAGCAGCAGCGCGCCCCGCTCGTACAGCTCGGCGTACCGCCGGATGTCGTGCTGCGGCCGCGAACTGCCGTACCGGCAGCCCAGGATCGACTTGTCGAGGAACATCGCGGCGGGCGGGAACGTCGCCTCGGCGGCCGGCGCGGTCATGCCGAGCAGGATGGCCTGGCCGTGCCGGTCGAGGAGGTCGATCGCCTGCCGTACGAGTCCGACGTGGCCCACGCACTCGAAGACGTGGTCGGCGCCCGTCGGCAGCACGTCCCGTACGCCGCTCGTGCCGGGGAGGAAGTGCGTGGCGCCGAACCTCCGTGCCGCCGCCTCCTTCGCGGGGTTGGCGTCCACCGCGACGATCACGGACGCGCCCGCGAGCCGTGCGCCCTGGAGGACGTTGAGGCCGATGCCGCCCGCGCCGATGACGACGACGGTCTCGCCGTGGGCGACCCGGGCGCGGTTCAGTACGGCTCCGACGCCCGTCAGGACGCCGCAGCCGATGAGGGCGGCCGAGGCCATGGGGATGGACCGCGGGATCTTCACCGCCTGCACGGCGCGGACGACCGTGCGCTCGGCGAAGGCTGAGTTGCACGCGAACTGGTGGACCGGGGCCCCGTTCCCCCGCGAGAACGGCCTCCCCGGCCGCCCGATCGCCCGCCGGCACATCGTGGGCCGCCCTCGGTCGCAGTCGGCGCACGCCCCGCAGTTCGCCAGCGTCGAGAGCGCCACATGGTCACCGGGAGCCACATGCGTCACCCCCGTCCCCACCGCCTCCACGACCCCCGCGCCCTCGTGCCCGAGCACCACCGGGACCGGGAACGGAATCGTCCCGTCGATCACCGACAGGTCGCTGTGGCACAGCCCGGCCGCCGCGATCCCCACCAGCACCTCGCCCGGCCCCGGATCCCGTACGACGAGGTCGTCGACGACCCGCGCCCGCTCACCGTCGAAGAGCACACCCTTCATCGAAGCTCCTTGGGCAGGCCGAGCACCCGCTCGGCGATGATGTCGCGCTGGATCTCGTCCGAGCCGCCGTAGATGGTGTCGGCCCGGCTGAAGAGGAACATGTGCTGAAGGTCGTCGAGTGGGTACGAGCCCGGCGACCACGCCCCCGGCCCGGTCGCGCCCGCCGCGCCCCGTACCCGCATGGCCAGCTCGCCGAGCCGCTGGTGCCACCGCCCCCACAGCAGCTTGGCCACGCTCGGCGCGCCCGCGTCCCCCGAACCGCCCAGCGTCCGCAGCGCGTTCCACCGCATCACCCGCAGCTCGGCCCACTGCTGTACGAGGGCGTCCTTCAGTACGGGGTCGGCGACCGCCCCGCTCTCCACGGCCAGCCGCAGCACCCGCCCCAGTTCCGCCTCGAACCCGATCTGCTGGACGAGCGTCGACACGCCCCGCTCGACCGCCAGCAGCCCCATGGCGACCCGCCAGCCGTTCCCCTCCCCGCCGACGACGTGGGCGGCGTCCGCCTCCGCCCCGTCGAAGAAGACCTCGTTGAACTCGCTGGTCCCGGTGATCTGGCGGATGGGCCGTACCTCGATCCGGCCGGGCTGGTCCATGGGCACCAGCAGGAAGGACAGCCCATGGTGGCGTGTGGAACCCGCCTCAGTTCTGGCCAGGACGAAGCACCAGTCGGCGTCCCGCGCGAGGGAGGTCCAGATCTTCTGCCCGCTGACCCGGTATACGGTCCCGTCCCGCTCGGCCCGGGTCCGCAGCCCCGCGAGGTCCGATCCGGCGCCCGGCTCGCTGTAGCCCTGGCACCACAGTTCCTCGCCGCGCGCGATACCGGGGAGGAACCGGTTCCGCTGCTCCTCGTCCCCGTACGCGAGCAGGGTCGGCGCGAGGAGCTTCTCGCCGATGTGGCCGACCCGGCCGGGCGCCCCCACGCGCGCGTACTCCTCGGCCCAGACGACCTGCTGGGTGAGCGTGGCCCGCCGGTTGCCGTAGCCTGCCGTCTCCCACCCGAGCCCGATCCAGCCGTCCGCGCCCAGCTCCCGCTCCCAGGCACGCCCGCCCTCACCCCAGGGGTGCGCCGCGAGCCACTCCCGCGCGACGCCCCGGAAGGCCTCGTCCTCCGCCCCGAACGCGAAGTCCATGACGGGCCTACGCGTTCGGGCGGGAGTCGGTGGCCGCCGCCCTGGCCATCTCCTCCAGCCGCTCCAGCAGCGGCATGGGGTCGGTGCCGACCGTCCCGGGCAGGAACTCGGCGATCCGTTCGGGCGTCCAGGGCTCGGCCGCGTACGCCGCCCGCAGCTCGCGCGGCTGCGCCCACACCGCGATCTTGGGTCCGGCGATGGTGTACACCTGCCCCGTGATCTTCTCGGCGCGGGCCCGGTCGGAGAGCAGGTAGACGACGAGGGCGGCGACGTCCTCCGGGTCGCCGATCTCCTTGAGCTCCATGGGGACGTTGGCGGACATGCGGGTACGGGCGACGGGCGCGACGGCGTTGGCCGTGACGCCGTACTTGTGCAGCCCCAGCGCCGCGCTGCGGACCAGCGAAATGATGCCGCCCTTGGCGGCGGAGTAGTTGGCCTGGGAGACCGATCCCTGGTGGTTGCCGCTGGTGAAGCCGATCAGCGTCCCGCCTCCCTGCTTGCGCATCACCGCGGAGGCGGCGCGGAAGACGGTGAACGTGCCCTTCAGGTGTGTCGCGAGGACCGGGTCCCATTCCTCCTCGGACATGTTGAAGAGCATCCGTTCGCGCAGGATGCCGGCGACGCACACGGCGCCGTCGATCCGGCCGTACTGGGCGAGCGCGGTGTCCACGACGCGCTGTCCGCCCGCCATGGTGGAGATGTCGTCGGCGACGGCGACGGCCTCGCCGCCCGCCGCGACGATCTCCTTGACGACGGCCGCCGCGACGTCCGAGGTGGGCGCGGCGCCGTCGATCGACACGCCGTAGTCGTTGACGACGACCCTGGCCCCTTCGGCGGCGCAGGCGAGGGCGACGGCGCGCCCTATGCCACGCCCGGCTCCGGTCACGGCGACGACCTTGCCTGCCAAGAAGTTCCCCATGCCCGGCCCCTTCCCGCACTTCCCATATCTGACGACCCGTTAGATTCTACGGTCCGTCAGATGTGCCAGCACAAGACCCGGGAGGGCCCCATGTCACTGCCGGCCGCGTTCCACGAGATCGCCAAGCGCGTCAACAACTGGGGTCGGTGGGGTGAGGGCGACGAGCGGGGCACGCTGAACCTGATCACCGACGAGGTCGTACGGGAAGCCGCCGGGGCCGTACGCAGCGGGCTGCGCGTCGCGCTCGCGCTGGAGCTGCGCCAGGACGGCGTCCAGACGGGCCTCATCCCGGGCCGGGTCAACCCGCTGCACGCCATGGTGCAGATCAACCAGGAGCTGTTCGGCCCCGGCACGGTCGCGACCAGCGACGACGTCGTGACGTTCGGGCTCCAGGCGGGCACCCACTGGGACGCGCTGACGCACGTCTCGCACTCGGGCCGGATCTACAACGGCCGGCCGGCCACCTCCATCACCCCACACGGCCGCAGCGAGTTCAGCGGCATCGACAAGGCACGGCACATCGTCTCGCGCGGGGTGCTGCTGGACGTGGCCCACGCCAAAGGCGTCGAGCGGCTGCCGGGCGACCACGCCGTGACGCCTGAGGACCTGGACGAGGCGGCGGAGTTCGGCGGGGTGAGCGTGCGGGCGGGCGACATCGTGCTCGTACGGACGGGTCAGGTGCAGGTGTACCTGGCGGGCGACAAGCACGCGTACGGGTATCCGTCGCCGGGCCTGTCGGTCCGTACGCCCGAGTGGTTCCACGCCCGCGATGTGGCGGCCGTCGCGAACGACACGCTCACCTTCGAGATCTTTCCGCCGGAGATCGAGGACCTGTGGCTGCCGGTGCACGCGCTGCACCTGGTGGAGATGGGCATGCTCCAGGGCCAGAACTGGAACCTGGAGGAACTGTCCACAGCCTGTGCACAGGAGCGGCGGTACGCGTTCCTGCTGGCCGCGATGCCCGAACCGTTCGTGGGCGCCACGGGAACCCCGGTGGCCCCGGTGGCGGTTCTGTGACGCGTGCGCCCGGTAACCCCCGTACGCCGGGTAATCCTTGGGTGGCGGCGCACCCGTGCGCGCCCCGAGCACGGCACGACGGCCGCCACCCGGCTCCGGCGGGCTCACCCCGAGGGCCCTGAACAGGAGCCGCCGCCGAGCCGCGACCCGCACTCGCCGAGGGCGTCAAGCCCTCGGCGTCCCCTCGCCACGAATCGCTGTTCCAAGGGTGATCAGACAGGCACCACCCGTCAACACCTATTCAGGGATACATCCGTTACGCCCTATTTGTGACGGCGCACGACGGCGCGTATCCACCAGACTCACGCACCACCCCCGTCACCACCGGCACGCCCCGGTCCACCTCGCACCAGATGCTCTTGCCGGCGCCTTCCCGCTGCCACCCCCACCGGTCGGCGAGCCCGTCGACCAGCTCCAGGCCCCGCCCGTTGGTGTCGTCACCGTCGGCGTGACGCGGGCGCGGGGGGCGGGCGCTGGTGTCGGCGACCTCCACCCGTACCGTCCCCGCCTCCGTCGCGCCCGCGCCGAACAGCATCCGCAGCACGGCCGGACAGCCGGTGTGGACCACGGCGTTGGTGACGAGTTCCGAAATGAGCAGCACCAGCGTCTCGGCCAGTGGCTCGTCATCCCCTATCCCCGAACCGGCGAGCCGTGACCGCGCCCATCTCCGGGCCCGGCCGACCTCCGCTGGATCGGGACCGATCTCCAACTGCACCTGAAGCACCTGCACCGCTCACACCATCCGAACCGGCGGACACATCGCCTCGTGTCTCACAGCGACCACAGCCGTAACAGTTGTCACTGAACGTGATTTCCTTGTGGGACAGCATGGTTGACGTACAGTCACCGCAACAAGCGCTTCGGGCATATTCCAGCGCGAAGGAGTACGCGTGGTGCATACTGTGCGACGCACGCTGCGGGTAGTCGAACAGGGGGGCGCACCGCGCCACCGAGGGGCACGAGCGGCGGGCATTCCCGAGCGCGGAGCTGCCGCACGGGCACCACCGGAACGCACCGGCCTCTGAACCACTCGCATCCCACGGAGGTTACCGGAGCAGGCACCGACTCCGGCCCGTTACGAGCACCCGGAAGACAACAACCCGATATCAACGCTGCGTGACCGCCTCACCCTTATGGGAACGCCTCACTCTCAGTGGCTCATAGCGCCGCCGCGCACGCCTCCTCCGCATCAGCCGTTCCCATCCACCGCCGCGCCCGCACCCACGCCCTCTTGAGGTGCAGGTGCACGTCGGCCTCCCAGGTGAAGCCCATGCCCCCGTACACCTGGAGGCAGTCCCGGGCGCCGCGTACCGCCGCCTCGTCGGCCAGCAGCTTGGCGGCGGCGATGTCCACGGGATCGGCGGTGACGGCGGCCGCGTACACCGCGCCGCGCGCCACCTCCAGGCGCTCCAGCATCCCGGCACACAGGTGGGCCACCGCCTGGAAGGCGCCGATGGGGCGGCCGAACTGCTCCCGCTCGCGCGCGTACCGCGCCGCCATCTCCGTCGTACGCCCCGCGCTGCCGAGCTGCTCGGCGGCGGTGAGCAGCACGGCCACCGGGTCCCCGTACGCGGCGCCCCGCGGCACCCGGTGCAGCGGCGTCAGGGGGTCGACCGAGCGGACCGGACGGGCGCCGCTCGCTTCCCCGCCCCGTACGACGTCGGCGGCGTCCAGCCACTCCACCAGCGTCCCGTCCACGGCGGTGACGACCACGTCCCCCTCCGCCGCGCCCTGGACGTGCCCGGCCGCGAGGTGGGTGGCGACCAGGGGGCCGGGCAGCAGCACCCGCCCGGCCTCCTCGAAGGCGAGGACCGCCTCCGGCAGCCCGAGCCCGACCCCGCCGTCCTCCTCCGGCAGCCGTAGCGCGAAGAACCCGGCGTCACCCAGCGCCCGCCACAGCCCCCGGTCGAGTCCCCCGCCGCCCTCCACGGCCGCCCGCAGCACGTCCGGCCCGAACCGCCCCTCCAGCAGCTCCCGTACGCCCCGCCGCAGCGCCCGCTGGTCGTCGTCCAGTCGGAAAGGCACGTTCACCGTCCCTTCGGCAGGCCGAGGATCCGCTCGGCGACGATGGAGCGCTGGATCTGCGAGGTCCCGGCGGCGATGGTGTACGAGAGCGACGACAGCCGCTCGTGGACCCACTCCCGGTCCAGGTCGAGCGCGTCGGCGCCGCCCAGCACCTCGGCGGCCGCGTCGTACAGCTCCTGGCGGGCGTGCGAGTAGCACAGCTTGAACACCGACCCGCCCACCCCAGGGACCGAGCCGGTCGCCTCCGCCTCGCTGACGTTCCACTGGATCAGCCGCCACAGGGCGCGGAACTCGGCGTTCAGCCGCCCCAGTCGGCGCCGGAGCACGGGGTCGTCCCAGCGGCCGTTCTTCCGCGCCTCGCGCGCCAGCTCGGCCAGGACCCGGCGGCAGGCCACCACCTCGCCGGCGAACGCCGTGCCGCGCTCGTACGACAGGGTGACCATGGTGACCCGCCAGCCGTCGTTCTCCTCGCCGACCCGGTTGGCGACGGGCACGGGGACCTCGTCCAGGAACAGTTCGGCGAACTCCGCCGTCCCGGCGAGCGTGCGCAGCGGCCGTACGGTGACCCCGAGGGCGTCCATGGGCATGGCCAGCCAGGTGATGCCCCGGTGCCTGGGGGCGTCCGGGTCGGTGCGCACCAGCAGTTCGCACCAGTCGGCGACCTCGGCGTGGGAGGTCCAGATCTTGGAGCCGCTGACCACGTAGTGGTCGCCGTCCCGTACCGCGCGGGTCCTCAAAGAGGCCAGGTCGGATCCGGCCTCCGGTTCGCTGAAGCCCTGGCACCACACGTTCTCGCCCTTGAGGATCGGCGGAAGCCACCGCTCGCGCTGCCCGGCCGTTCCCTCGGCCGCGATGGTCGGGCCGGCGTGCAGCAGGCCGACGAAGTTGGCGCCCACGTAGGGCGCGCCGGCCAGCTCGGTCTCCTCCAGGAAGATCAGCCGCCGGGTGGGTGCCGCCGCCCAGTGCAGGTCGCCGTACCCGGCGTCGTACAGCATCCGCTGCCAGGCCGTGTCGTAGGCGCGGCGTCCCGGCCAGTCGGTGGGGTCGGGTTTCGGCGGCAGGCCGGGCAGCACGGCCGTGAGCCACTTCCGCAGCCGTGCCCGGAAGTCCTCTTCCTCCTCCGTGTGGGCCAGGTCCATCAGACGAGGTCCAGGCGGGGCGTCCGGGTGGCGTTCGGCCCGTCCGGGCCGACGCCGATGATGCGAGGCAGTTCCGTCATGACGCCTCCATTTTCTGACGGATCGTCAGTTGTCTCTGTCGCAGGCTAGCCCCGCACCCCTGGACCGACAAGGCGTACCGCCCTACGCTCACCGCACCGAACTGACGGTTCGTCAGCCAAGAAGGAGCGCACCGTGCCGGACACCGACACCGCACACGCCCTGGGCGCCTCGCGCACCCTGTGGGAGCTCGTCGAACGCCGCGCCCGCCTCACCCCCGACCGCTCCGCCCTCCTCCAGGACGACCGGAGCCTCACCTTCGGCGGCCTTCGCGACCGCGCCGAGCGGACGGCGGCCGGGCTGTGGAACATGGGCGTACGCCCCGGCACCGTCGTCGCCTGGCAACTGCCCACCCGCGTCGAAACCGTCGTCCTCACCGTCGCCCTGGCCCGCCTCGGCGCCGTCCAGTCCCCCGTCATTCCCTTCCACCGGGACCGGGAGGTGGGCTTCGCGCTGCGCGAGTCCAAGGCCGCCTTCTTCGCCGTCCCGGGCAAGTGGCGCGGCTTCGACCACACCGCCATGGCGCACCGCCTCGGCGCACGCGGCGTCTTCGAGGCGTACGACTCCCTCCCCGACGCGGATCCCTCCACCCTGCCCGCACCGCCCCCCACCACCGGGACGGACGTGCGCTGGATCTACTGGACGTCCGGCACGACGTCCGACCCCAAGGGCGTCCTGCACACCGACCGTTCACTGATCGCCGGCGGCTCCTGCCTCGCCCACGCACTGCACCTGACCGCCGGCGACGTCGGCTCGATCGCCTTCCCCTTCGCCCACATAGGGGGCCTCGACTACCTCGTCATGCTCCTGCTGTACGGGTTTCCCGCCGTCCTCCTCGAGAAGTTCGCCCTGCCGGACTCGCTGGAGGCCTACCGCGCGCACGGCGTGACCACGGCCGGCGGCTCCACCGCCTTCTACGCGATGTTCCTCGCCGAGCAGCGCAAACAACCGGGCGAGAAGCTCATCCCCACCCTCCGGCTGCTCGCGGGCGGCGGCGCGCCCAAGCCGCCGGAGCTGTACCACGCCGTCGTACGGGAGATGGGCTGCCGCCTCACCCACGGCTACGGCATGACCGAAGTCCCGATGATCACCATGGGATCCCCGGACGACACCGACGAGAACCTCGCCACCACCGAGGGAAGGCCGCCGGAAGGGATGGAGATACGCATCGTCGACGGCGAGGTGCGGCTGCGCGGTGAGGCGGTGTGCAAGGGCTATCTGGACCCGGCGCAGACCGCCGAGGCGTTCGACGACGACGGCTTCCTGAGGACCGGGGACCTCGGGCACCTCACGAATTCCGGGCACCTCGTGCTCACCGGACGTGTCAAGGACATCATCATCCGTAAGGGCGAGAACATTTCGGCCAAGGAGATCGAGGACCTGCTGCACCGGCACCCCGCCGTACGGGACGCGGCGGTGATCGGGCTGCCGGACCCGGAGCGCGGGGAGCGGGTGTGCGCGGTCGTCGAGAGCGACGGAGACCTGACCCTCGACACGCTGACCGCGTTCCTCCGCGGCGAGGGCCTGTCCGTCCACAAGCTGCCGGAGCAACTGGAGGTCGTGGACGCCCTGCCCCGCAACGACACCCTGCGCAAGGTGCTCAAGTACCGCCTGCGCGAGCGCTACTCCGGGTCCTGAGGATCAGGGCTCCTGGGTCATGAAGTACCGGGCGAAGGCCGTGACGGCCTCCTCCTCGTCGACCAGCCCGCTGCGGTCCAGGTCCAGCGACTCGGCCGCGAGCGCGGCCGTGTGCGACTCGACGCCCAGCGACAGCAGGGCACGCTCCACCTCCGCCGTCCCGGCCTTTCCGTCACCGTCCTGGTCGGCGACGGCGAGCAGCGCGCGCACGAAGGGGCGGGCGATCTCGGCGAACCGGTCGGGGTTGTCCCGCAGCCGCTTCACGGCGCCGCTGACGAACTCGCCCCGGCTCACCCGCTGGTCGCCGTCCACGTCCGCGATCCCGGCCAGCCCCTGCCAGAAGGCCTCGGCGCCACCGGCCAGCGCCTGCCCCTTGTCCGAACGGAACGAGGTGCCGAACTCCTCCAGCAGCCGGGTGGCCGCGGTCGTGAAGTCCTCGCGGGAGATATAGCCGTTGCCGTCCTGGTCGAAGGCGGCGAACCGGGAGGCGATCCGGCGCTGGTACAAGTCCTCTGCGTCCATGCCGGGAGGGTACGACGCGAAGGGGCCGCCGTCACGCGGACAGCTGCTCGTCCTCCTCGCCGGTCGCGGAGGCGACGTCCGCGTACACCGAGAACAGCCGCCGTACGCCGAGGGCGGCCAGGACCCGGTTGACGTGCGAGCCGTCCACGGCCCCCTGGGCGGGCAGTATCAGCCGCAGCCGGCCCCGGCAGGAGTGCAGCAGCCGGCGGGACGCGATGAGCACGCCGACGCCGCTGGAGTCGCAGAACAGCACCTGCGACAGGTCCAGGACGACGTCCCGCCTGCCCTCGGCGACCGCCTCGTGCACAGACCTGCGGACAACGGGTGAGGAGACCAGGTCCAGTTCGCCCTGGATGCTGAGCACGGTCCAGGCGCCGTGCTCCGCTTCGTCCACCGTGAGCGTCACGCGCCTACCCTTCGCCGATCCAACCGGGAACACCAGGACAACCAACCGGAAGCAGTGCTTCCTTTCCGCCGCTGCTGCCCCGTCGTCCCCCCATGAAACACGATCCACGCACAGTGACGGTTTCCTTACCGTCACGGAGCCCCCCGGCGCGCACTTGCCACAAAGAGGGGCGCGTTGTCGGTGCGGCGCATTACATTCGAGAGGAGTCGGGTCGGGAGGGCTCCGTATGGCGAAGGACACACCACCGCGTTGGGACCGCAGGATGCAGCAGCGCCTGGCGCGCGGCGAGGCGGCCGCCCTCGGTGAGCTGTACGACCGGTTCGCCTCCCTCGTGCACAACACGGCGCACCGCGTTCTCGACGACGAGTCGGCCGCCGACCAGGTCACCCGCGAGGTGTTCGGGTACGTGTGGGAGAACCCGGACGCGTACGACCCGAGGCGCGAGGGCTCCATGCGCTCCTGGATAGCGAAGCTGTCCCGACGCCAGGCCGTGCACCGGCTGCGCCAGGCGGAGGCCAGGGCGTACGCGGAGCGGGGCGGTGGTTCCACGGAGGAGCTGGAGCAGAAGGTGCGCCGCGCGGCGGTGTCCGCCCGCGCGGACTTCATCGTCCAGTCCATGCCGGCGTCCCTGCGCGCCGCGCTGGAACTGGCCTATTTCCAGCGCAGGGACTACCGCCAGACCGCCGCGGACCTCGGCGTGACCGAGGACGAGGCGCGGCGCCGGCTGCGGCTCGGGCTCCAGCTGCTGTCCACCGCGAACACCCGGCCACTGGACGGGCGGGCGCTATGACCGGGCCGCTCGACGGCGGTGGCCACGACGACGGCCAGGAGGAGGTGGGCGGCGTGCCGCGCATACCGTCCCCGCGGCGGGCCGCCGACAACTACGAGGCGCTGCCCGCCCCCGAGGCCCCACCACCTCCCCTGCCGCACAAGGTCCTGCAGTCGCTGCTCGGCGCGTGGGCGCTGTCCGCCTGCTCGCCCGAGGAGACCACCGCCGTCGAGGAGCACCTCACCGAGTGCGCGCCCTGCGCGGAGGAGGCGCTGCGGCTGCGGGACGCGGTCGGGCTGCTGCACCACGAGCGGGACCTGGACCTCGACCCGCTGCTGCGCTCACGGGTGCTGGAGAACTGCCTGGGCCGCCGCCCCGCGAAGATCCCCGTGCCCGACTGGGCCGGGCCCTACGACGCGGAGACGGCCCGGCTCGACGCGCTGCTGCGCGACATCGGCGACGCCGAGTGGCACGCGCCGGTGCGGCTCAAGTGGTTCGAGCGCGACCGGTCCGTCAGCCGCCGCACGACCGTCGCCGGGGTGATCGGCCACCTGCAGTCGCGACGGCGATCGGGCTGGACGACTCGCTGTCGGCCAAGACCCCGGCCGAGCGCACCGAGGCGTACTGGCAGGGCGCGCACCACCCGCCCACCAGAGCGGTCCGCGAGCCCTGGCGCGAGCAGACGCACACCCTGATCCGCACGGTCTCCTTCGCGGGCCGCGGGGTGGCCGAACTGTCCGTGTCGTACGGCGACTTCTCCCTGCCGCTGCGCGACGCGCTGCTCGACCGGGCCTTCGAGTGCTGGGTGCACGCGGACGACATCGCGGCCGCCGTGGACTACCCGTACGAGCCGCCCAGCGGCGCCCACCTGCACGGCATGATCGACCTGGCGGCCCGTTTACTGCCGGCCGCCCTCGCCGACCGCCGCCGCGCGGGGCTCGCCGCCCCGGCCCGCCACCTCGTGACGGCCGGCGCGCCCGGCCGCTCGCTCCACCTGGAGGTCGAGGGCTCGGGCGGCGGCGACTGGTACATCGCCCTGGACTCCCCGGCGGCGATCGGCTGCCCGGACCGCAAGGTCGCGCAGGTGGCGCTGGACGGCGTGGAGTTCTGCCAGCTGGTGGCGGGCCACATCACCCCGGAGGGAGCCGCGGCGGGCCAGGACGGCGACCGGGAGGCCATCCGCGACGTCCTCTTCGCCGCGGCCTCCCTGAGCCGCCTGTAACCACCCCGGGGCCTCCGCCCCCGGGCCCCTGAGCGGCGGCTGCCCCTGCCGGGGCGCGCGGGTGCGGTGCCCCGGGGCGTCGCGCCCTGCCCCCGCGCGGGGGCGTGGCGGGGCTCCGGCCCCGGACCGCCGACGGGGGGTCACTCGTGGGGGCTGGCGCCCCCACACCCGCAGCGTGGCAGCTCCGCGCCGCGGGTGGCGGGGCGCGAGGCTTCTGTCCCCCACCCCGCCCCTTCCCGAAACCGGGGGCTCCGCCCCCGGGCCCCTGACGGGGGGAGGTCAGTCGTGGGGGCGGGCACCCCCACGTCCCCGGCGCGGCAGCTTGGCGCCGCGAGAGGGGCGGGCGCGCTGACGAGGGGACGGGGGCCTCGCGAGGTGGTTGGGGGCTGGACCTCTGGTGGGCCCCGGAGGGGGACGCGCAGTGGGGGGTGTTCTGGGCGTAAAACGACTGAGCTTGCGAAGGAGAGCCCAGGACACCCCCACGGAGGGGACCCATCGGCAATGCCCGGGCGGGCAACACCGGGAGGCCCGGGAGGCCCGGGGGCTGGGCGGGTTCGTAGGGGGGAGCCCCTACGCGAAGACGACGGTGCGGCGGCCGTTCAGGAGGATGCGGTGTTCCGCGTGCCACTTGACCGCGCGGGCCAGCGCCTGGCACTCCACGTCGCGGCCGATGGCCACCAGTTGCTCCGGCGTGACGTCGTGGCCCACCCGCTCGACCTCCTGCTCGATGATCGGGCCCTCGTCGAGGTCGGCCGTCACGTAGTGGGCCGTCGCGCCGATCAGCTTCACGCCGCGCGCGTGCGCCTGGTGGTAGGGCTTGGCGCCCTTGAAGCTCGGGAGGAACGAGTGGTGGATGTTGATGATCCGGCCGCTCAGCTGCTTGCACAGGTCGTCCGACAGGACCTGCATGTAGCGGGCCAGCACCACCAGCTCGACGTTCTCCGCGCGCACCAGCTCCAGCAGCTCGGCCTCCGCCTGCGCCTTGGTGTCCTTGGTGACCGGAATGTGGTGGAACGGGATGTCGTACGAAGCGACGAGCTCGGCGAAGTCGGTGTGGTTGGAGACGACCGCCACGATGTCGACCGGCAGCGCGCCGATCCGCGTACGGAACAGCAGGTCGTTCAGGCAGTGGCCGAACTTCGACACCATCAGCACGACCCGCATGCGCTCGTCGGCGCGGTGGATCTGCCAGTCCATCGCGAAGGAGTCCCCGACCGCCGCGAAGCTCGCGCGCAGCTTGTCCACCGTCACCGGCGCCTCGGCCGAGAAGTGGACCCGCATGAAGAACAGGCCGGTGTCCCGGTCTCCGAACTGCTGACTGTCCTCGATGTTGCAGCCGGTGATGAAGAGGTAACTCGAAACGGCGTGCACAATGCCCTGCTTGTCCGGGCAGGAGAGCGTGAGGACGTACTGGTCGGTCATCCTGGCAGGATGCCACATCCGGGGCAGGCCACCGGACCGCGGTCCGTCACACGGAACGTCACGACGTCACACGGAACTCGTCATGATCCGCAGCACGTCCAGCGACCGCGGCGGCGCGTCCGGGTCCTCGCCGTCGTTGGCGGCCAGCCGTACGTGCGCGTCCCGGGCCGCCCGTACCGCCTCCGGCCAGCCGTGGTGCCCCATGTAGGCGGAGACGGGGGCGTCCGGCCCGACCTGGTGCATGATCCGCAGCACCCGCAGCACCGCGACGTCGACCAGCGCGGCCTCGCCGGAGTCCCGGAAAATGGTCCCGACGTACTTCTCGGCGGACCAGTTGTCCAGCCAGGTGTCCTCGACGAGCCGGTACACGGCGTCGGTGACGTCCCCGTACCCCTCCAGGCCGGCCAGCCAGCACTCCTGGTGGAAGACGGGGTCGGAGAGCATGTGCAGCGCCGAGCGTACGTTGGCGCGCCAGCGCCACCACGGCATGTCGTTGAGCGGCATGCCGCCCATGGTGGGGGAGCGACGGCCGCGACGGGAAGAGTTCACGGAAGCTGACACGTTTCGATCGTACGTTCCCCCGAAAGACCCGGTGACCGCCCCCCGCAATTCACCTCGGCGTCACCCAGCGTTGAACCGGCCTCACTCCCGCGTTACCCATGGGGCGGAATTGTGCATGACCATGACCGGTAATGGCAGGCGACGCTCCACCTCCACCCTCTCCCTCATCAGGACTGCGGCGGCACTCGGCTCGGCGTGCCTGCTGGCCGGGTGCGGGGTCCTCCCTGGGGCCACGGGGGGCTCCAGGGACCCCGTCACCGTGATGACCTGGGCCCCGGAGAACACCCGCGCGACCAATATGCCCGGCATGCCCGCCATGGGGCAGGCGTACGCCCGCTGGATCAACGCCCGGGGCGGTATCAACGGCCGGGAGCTGCGCGTGCTCACCTGCAACGAGGGCAACGAGCCCACGGCCGCCGCCGCGTGCGCCCGGCGCGCGGTCCAGGAGGACGTGGTCGCCGTCGTCGGCTCGTACAGCCAGAACGGCCGCGCCTTCATGCCCCCGCTGGAGGCCGCGGACATCCCGTACATCGGCGGCTACGGCATCACCGACGACGAGTTCCGCAGCCCCGTCTCCTACCCCGTCAACGGCGGCCAGGCCGCGCTGCTGGCCGGCAACGGCGTCCAGCTCGCGGACTCCTGCGACCGCGTCTCCCTCGTCCGGCCCGACTCCATCACCGGCGCCGACCTGCCGTACATCCTCAACTCCGGCCTGGCTCAGGGCCACCACCGCACCGCCGCCGACATCCCGGCCGCCGAGGACGCCGGCGAGTACACCGACGAGGCCCGGCAGTCCCGCAAGCGGGCGGGCGAGGAGGGCGGCTGCGTCACCGCCGCGCTCGGCGAGCACACCGCGAACTTCTTCGACTCCTTCCGCCGGCTCCCGCCCGACGGCCGGGACGTCAAGGTCTCCTCGGTCCTCGGCAGCGTCGACCAGCCGCTCGTCGACCGCACCGGCGGCGCGAACGGCCCCTTCGAGGGCGCCTACATCACCGGCTGGTACCCGGAGGCGGGCGACGAGCGCTGGAACGGGATGAAGCAGGTGATCCGGGAGCATGCCTTCGCCGACAACCGGATCGACCCGGCCGACGCGGGCGTCCAGACGACCTGGATCGCGTACACCGTCCTGACCCGGGTCGTCGAATCGCTCGGCGACGAGGAGATCACCGCGAGCCGGATCGGCCAGGCGCTCACCCGCGGGGTCCAGGTGGACACCGGAGGCCTGACGCCGCCGCTTCGCTGGCGCTACGAGGACATGCTCGGTACGCCGGGCACCCCGCGGATCGTGAACCACCAGGTCACGTTCCAGGTCGTACGCAAGGGACGGCTGGTGGCGCACAAGGACGGGTTCGTGGACGTCGGTCCGACGCTCCGCAAGGCCGCCGCCCTGTAGCACCTCCGCCGCGGGTCAACCACCCCGCGGGTCAGAGCTGCTGCGGCTGGCGCGAGGTCAGGCCGTACGTCCTGGCGATGCCGTTCCACAGCTCCGAGGCCTGCTTCTTGGCGGCCGTCGCCTCACCGCTGGCCCTGTTGCCCTGGGCGAACCGGTCCGTGCTGCGCGCCTTGCCGCCCTTGCAGCCCTTCTTGCCCTTGACCTCGCCGGCCCAGGCCGCGTAGTGGTCGTCGGCGGAGGCCGAGGCCTGCCAGGCCCGGGTCAGCGCGGTGCTCAGCTCGGCGTGGTTCGGGAGCTTGTCGACGGCCAGGCCCTGGAGCCGGGTCACCAGCTCACGGCGCTGCCCGGCGGCACCGCGCAGGTCCGTGGCGGCCTGGTCGAGGTTCTGGCACTTCTTGATGTTCTCGACGGAACGGATCACCGTGTCGCGGCTGTTGTTGCTGTCCGCGAGCAGCTTATCGAGGGCCTCCGCCTGCGTCCTGGCCGGGTCGGGCGCCGCCTGGGAGCCGCCGGCGCCGGGGGTGGGCGAGCTGGCGGCGGCGACACCGGTGTTGTCGGACGTGCCCTTCTTGTCGTCCTCGCCACCGCTGAGCAGGGCGCCGGCGCCGAGCCCGAGGACGGCGCAGCCCACGACGACGGCCGCGATCAGCGGCAGCTTGGACTGCCGGCGCGGCGCGGGATCGCGGTACGGCTCCTGGTACTGCGGTACGGGCTGGGGCGCCTGAGCCTGGGCCTGGTAGGGCGGCCGGCTCTGCTGGTGCGGCGCCTGGGCCCCGTACGTGGGCATGTGCTGCGTCGCGGCCGCGTCGTCGCGGAACAGGCTGTCGAACTCGGCCGGGGGCTGCCGGTCGCCCGGCGCCCCGGGGCGTATCCCGTAGGGCGCGCCGGACGGCTGGGGCGGGACGGGCGCCATGTACTGCGTGGCGTCCGCGTCGGGGCTTCCGGACGGCCGGGTGCCGAGGAACTGCGTCGACTCGGCCGGGCTCTCGGCGGGCATGGGCATCGGCATGGGCATCGGCCCGGCACCAGGAGCAGCGCCCGGTCCCGCGCCCGGTCCGGCGACCGGCGGGAGGTACTGCGTGGCGTCCGCGTCGGCGGCGCCCTGCGGCATCTCGGGCGGCAGCGGCTGCGCGACGGTCCCGTACGCCTGCTGCGGCTGCTGGTGCTGCTGGTGCTGCTGCGGCTGCTGGTGCTGGTACGCCCCCGGCTGCTGGTCGTACGGGCCCGGCTGCTGCTGCTGCCCGCCCGGCGGTCCCCAGGGGCCGCCCCACGGCTGGCCCCCGGCCGGCCCGGCGCCCGCCGTACCCCAGGTCTCACTGCCCTCGGCGGGCAGCACGACACCCTCGTGCGCGGGCCGTGCCGCCGGAAGGTGCGGCTCCTGACCCTGTCCGCTCTGCGTCACCGGGACTCCTACGTGTGAACGGGTAAACCTGTAAACCTACGGAAGCGTCGGCTCACGCTACCGGGTGACACAGAGCCCGCGCACACGTGTGTGGCAGCAGTAACAAGAACCTCCCCCAAGACGCTGTTAAGCCGGCGCCCCCTAAAAGGCCCCCACCAACCGGGGCCCCTACGCGGCCTGCAACTCCAGCCGCGCCCCGAACTCGCGGACCGCGGGCTCGTCCGCGTACGGCTCCAGGCGCTGCTGGAGGTCGTCCAGGTACTCCGCGCCCCTCGACGACCGCAGCGTGCCGAGCAGTTCGGCGGCGCGCGTGCCCGTGTGGCAGGCGGCCTCCACCTCCCGCTGCTGGACCTGTGCCGTGGCCAGCAGGACCAGGCCGATCGCCCGCCGCCGCGCCCGCGTCTCCGGGTGGCCGTCCAGCGCCTCGCCGGCCGCCCGCGCCGCCTCCTCGGGCCGGCCCAGGTCCCGGTAGCAGTGGGCCAGTTCGTCGGCGAGGTACGCCCGGTCGAAGTGGACGATCCACTCCGGGTCGTCGCCCGACTCCGGGTCGGCCCGGTCCATCGCGGCCACCGCCCGGGCCGCCACCTCCTGGCACACGCGTACATCGCCGAGCAGGGCGTGCCCCCGCGCCTCGGCCGCCAGGAACATCGCCTCCGCCCGCGGCGGGACGTGCCCCCGCGCCCCTTCCTGCGCCGCCCGCGCCAACTGGGCGATCTCGCGCGGGTTTCCGAGCTGGGCCGCCAAGTGGCTCATGGACGCGGCCAGTACGTACCCGCCGTACCCACGGTCCCCGGCCGCCTGCGCGAGCCGCAGCGCCTGGATGTAGTACCGCTGCGCCAGCCCGGGCTGCCCCGTGTCCACCGCCATGTACCCGGCGAGCTCCGTCAGGCGGGCGACGGCGGCGAACAGGTGACGGCCGACGGTGTCCCGGTACGAGCCGGACAGCAGCCCCGACACCACGCTGTTCAGGTAGTGCACCACCACGGGCCGCACATGGCCGCTGCCGAACCGGTGGTCCAGGTCGACCAGCGCGGCCGTCATCGCCCGTACCGCCTCGACGTCCGCCGTCCCGACCCGCGCCCCGGCCTGCCGGGCCACCTGCGGGTCGGCGCCCGTGATCAGCCAGTCCCGGCTCGGCTCGACCAGCGCGGAGGCGGCCACCGTCGAACCGGTCAGGAAGTCCCGCCGGCCCACGTCGCTGCGCCACAGCTCGCAGACCTGCTCGATGGCGCCGAGCACGGTCGGCGAGAACTGCAGACCCACGCCGGACGCCAGGTTCTTGCCGTTGGCCATGCCGATCTCGTCGATCGTGACCGTACGCCCCAGCTTGCGGCCGAGCGCCTCGGCGATGATCCCGGGGGCCCGCCCACGCGGCTGCTGGCCGCGCAGCCAGCGCGCCACCGACGTCTTGTCGTACCGCAGATCGAGCCCGCGCTCCTGCCCGACCATGTTGACGCGGCGGGCGAGCCCGGCGTTGGAGCACCCTGCTTCCTGGATGAGAGCCTGCAGCCGTTCGTTCGGCTGACGGGCGACGAGCGGCCTGGCTGCCATGACTACCCCCTGTTGCCGCGGTGATCAGTCTCGCTGATCACTGCCCGGCTGATATACGGAGAATGCAGAAGTTGACCTGCGAATACTGACGAAACCGATGAAGCACCAAGAAGGGCACGGACAGTTACGGAAGAGATCGGAAGACAACGGAAGACACGGAAGAGCCGGTCGTGCCGCAAGAGCCGATGAAGGCTGATACGTCGTGCAATGGCGGGAGACCGCCGCATTGCCACCACCCCCGACTGTGGCTACCCGCCCACCGCTCCCGGCCCCCATGCGCGCCCCCGTCCGTGCATCCATGCGCCCCGGATGCCGAATCGATGCTCCTCGGCCTCCCCTCCCGCGCCCCGTAACCCCCTGTGGGGCCGGTAGTTGAGTTGTCCGTGGAAGAGACCATCGGAGTCACGGAAGCCGCACAGATCCCCAAGCAGCGAGGTGAGCAGCTGCTGGACTGCGCCGTGCGGTATGCGGAAGAGCGGCACTGGGACGTGTTCCCCGGCACCTGGCTGGAGGCGGTCGACGGCATGGAGCGGTGCTCGTGCGGCGAGGCCGCGTGTCCCGCCGCGGGGGCGCACCCGGCCCGGCCGGACTGGGCGACCCAGGCGACGGGCAGCGCGGTGGGGGCGCGCCGGCTGTGGGGGAAGCAGCCGCGGGCGTCGATCCTGCTGCCGACGGGCCGCACCTTCGACGCGCTGGACGTCCCGGAGTCGGCGGGCTTCCTGGCGCTGGCGCGGATGGAGCGGATGGACCTGACGCTCGGCCCGGTCACCTGCACCCCGGACCGCCGGATGATGTTCTTCGTGCTGCCGGGTGCCGCCGCCAAGGTGCCGGACCTGGTGCGCAAGCTGGGCTGGTCGCCGAGCGGGATCGACCTGGTGGCGCGGGGCGAGGGCCAGTACGTGGCGGCGCCGCCGACCCGGGTGGGCGGGCACGGGGCGGTGCAGTGGGCGCGCCGTCCCACGCCGGCGAACCGGTGGCTGCCGGACGCCGAGGAGCTGATCAGTCCGCTGGCGTACGCGTGCGCGCGGGAGGCCGCCGATGCCCGGTCCCGGCAGTCCGGACCGTCCCGGCAGTCCTGACCGGTCCTGACTGCCGGTTTCCTGCCTCCCCGTGCTTACCGGCGCGTACGTAGGCTGGGTCCCGTATCCACGGGGAACGGGGACTACGGGAGGCAGTGACCGTGCCGGACCAGATGACGGAGGGTCTCGCGCCCGCTGTGCGGGTCGAGGGGCTGTGGAAGCGGTTCGGTGAGCAGATCGCCGTGGCCGGGATCGATCTGGCGCTGCCGGCGGGCCGGTTCATCGGGCTGGTGGGCCCGAACGGGGCGGGCAAGACGACGACGCTGTCGATGGTGACGGGGCTGTTGCGGCCCGACCAGGGGCGGGTCGAGGTGGCGGGGCACGACGTGTGGCGCGACCCGGCGGCTGTGAAGGCCCGGATCGGGGTCCTGCCGGAGGGGCTGCGGCTGTTCGAGCGGCTGTCGGGGCGGGAGCTCCTCGCGTACACCGGGCGGCTGCGAGGGCTGCCCGGCGACGAGGTGGACAAGCGGGCCGCCCAGTTGCTGGACGTACTGGACCTGGCGGGGGCGCAGAACAAGCTGGTCGTGGACTACTCGACCGGTATGCGCAAGAAGATCGGCCTGGCGGCGGCGCTGCTGCACAACCCGGATGTGCTGTTCCTGGACGAGCCGTTCGAGGGCGTGGACCCGGTGTCGGCGCAGACGATCCGCGGGGTGCTGGAGCGGTACACGGCCTCGGGTGCGACGGTGGTGTTCTCCAGTCATGTGATGGAGCTGGTGGAATCGCTGTGCGACTGGGTCGCGGTGATGGCGGCGGGCCGCATCCGGGCGCAGGGCACGCTGGCGGAGGTGCGGGGCGGGGCGCCGTCGTTGCAGGCCGCGTTCCTGGAACTGGTGGGCGCGCGGGGGCGGGACGCGGGCGAGTCGCTGGACTGGCTGGGCGGTGGGCGGTGACGCTCACGGGGGTGTTCGTACGGCTCAAGTTGTCGCTGTTGCGCAATGGGCTGCGGCAGTCGGCGGGGCGTACGGCGGCGTATGTGACGTCCGCGGTGCTGGCGCTGTTGTTCGCGGCGGGGCAGTTGCTGGGGCTGGTGCTGCTGCGGGGCAGTGAGCACGCGGGCACCGTCGTGGTGTTGCTGGCGGGGCTGCTGGCGCTGGGGTGGGCGGTGATGCCGCTGTTTTTCCCGAGCGGCGACGAGACGCTGGATCCCACGCGGTTGGTGATGCTGCCGCTGTCGCCGGGGCCGCTGGTGCGGGCGTTGCTGGTGTCGTCGCTGGTGGGGATCGGGCCGCTGTTCACGCTGTGTCTGGCGGTGGGGTCGGCGGTGGCGCTGGCGCGCGGGGCGTTCGCGATGGTGGTGGCGGTGGTCGCGGTGCCGCTGGTGCTGCTGGTGTGCGTGGCGCTGGCGCGGGCGGTGGCGGCGGGGAACGTACGGCTGCTGACGTCGCGCAAGGGGCGGGACCTGGCGGTGCTGAGCGGTCTGGTGATCGCGGTGGGCATCCAGTTCGTCAACTTCGGTGTGCAGCGGCTGAGTCGGGCGGGTGGGCTGTCGGCGCTCGATCCGGCGGCGGAGGTGGTGCGGTGGATTCCGCCCGCGTCGGCGCTGGCCGCGGTCGACTCGGCGGGCGAGGGCGCGCACGGGGAGGCGGTGGCCGGGCTGGTGCTGTCGGCGGCGGCCCTGGGTGCGCTGCTGTACGCGTGGCGGCGCAGCCTGGTGAAGCTGATGACGGCTCCGGACGGTTCGACGCTGGCGGCGGCGTCGCGTCCGTCGCGCCGTGAGTCGGCGGCGTCCTCCGGCCTCTTCGACCGCCTCGAGGGGCGTGCGGGAACGGTGGTGCAGCGGAGCCTGCGGTATGTGGCGCGTGACCCGAAGACGAAGGCAGCGTGGGTGACGTCACTGGCGATCGGCCTGATCGTGCCGCTGTTCAACGCGTTGCAGGGCACGGGGTCGGTGTACTTCGCGTGTTTCGCGGCGGGGATGCTCGGCGTCCAGATGTACAACCAGTTCGGCCAGGACACCTCCGCCTTCTGGATGGTCGCGATGACGATCTCCTCGGCGCGGGACGCCTATGAGGAGTTGCGGGCGCGGGCCCTGGCGCTGCTGCTGGTCACCTTGCCGTTCGCGGCGCTGGTGACAGCGCTGACGGCGGCGGTGCTGGGCGACTGGCGGACGCTGCCGGAGGCGCTGGGGCTGTCGTTCGGGGTGCTGGGCGCGATGCTGGGCACGGGCGCGGTGGCGTCGGCCCGCTTCCCGTACTCGATCCCGCAGGACAGCGGCTTCAAGAACGTGGCACCGGGGCAGGCGGGGCTGGCGTGGATCTCCATCCTGGGCGGCATGGTCACGGCGGCGCTGCTGTGCGCCCCGCTGATCGCCCTCACGGTCTGGCTGAACGTGACGGGCACGGGCATGTCGGGCGGCCTGCTCCTCCTCGCCCTCGGCGCCGGCTGGGGCACGCTGCTGACCTGGACGGGCCTCCGCCTCGCCGCGCCCCGTACGGCGGCGCGCCTCCCGGAGATCCTGGCGGCGGTCAGCAAGGGCTGAGGCGAGGTGTCAGGAGGTCAGGACGCCGTCGAGGAAGGGGGTGATGGCGGTGCGCCAGCCGTCGGGCTGGTCGTAGTGGACGAGGTGGCCCGCGTCGGGCACTTCGGCGTACTGGCCGTGGGGCAGGACGCGGACCATCTCCTGGGCCTCCGCGCGTCCCAGTTCGCCGTCGAGGCCGCGGACGACGAGAGTCGGGCAGCGGACCTGGGCGAGGGACTCCCAGTGGGCGTCGTAGACCCAGGTCTCGCGGGAGGTGAGCATCTGGCGGCGGGAGAACAGGGGGCGCCAGCCGTCGGGGCCCTCGGTCATGACCTCGGCGAAGAACTCGCCGCGCGCCGGGTTGGGGCGCTCCACCCAGGGGTCGTCCTCGCCGAACCACTTGCGTACGTCGGCGAGCGTGGCGAAGGGCAGCGGCCAGGAGTGGAACCAGTCCTTCCACTCGCGCTGGGACGCGGCGCCCAGGGCGGAGGCCCGCATGTCGCAGATGACCAGGGCCCGGACGAGGTCGGGGCGCTCGGCGGCGAGCTGCCAGGCGGTCAGGGCGCCCATGGAGTGACCGATGAGGGTGACGGGGGCGAGCCCGAGCTGTTCGACCGCGGCGGCGGTGTCGGAGACGTACGCCTCGCGCGTGAAGGGGCCCTCGGCGGGCTTGTCGCTGCGGCCGTGCCCGCGCTGGTCGAGCGCGACGGCCCGGTGCCGCTCGGCGAGCCAGCGGGCGGTGGTGGTCCAGTGCGAGGCGCGGCCCATCAGGCCGTGGAGGAGGAGCACCCCGGGAGCGGGGTCGGCGTCACCGGGCGTCCGGCCCTTGGGCGGGTCGGCGAACTCCCAGGCGGCGAGGCGTAAGCCGTCGGCTCCGGTCAGGTCGATGCGTCGCACCATGTGTCCTGACACCCCCTTCTGTCACGTGCGCGGCCAGACTATCGAACCTGCATTCGAAAACGGGGGTCTCGCACGCAACACCGCTCGTTCGAGTGACCCGGCTCAAGGATTGACGGCCGCCGCCGAGGGGAGATCTTCATCGGGAGGCGGGCCGCTCGGGGAAAACGGTCCGAGGGGGATGACCCTGAGAGCTCGGGGCTCCGGGTCAGCACAGGGGAGGTGAGGCCCCGGCGCCGATCGGCGCCGGGGCTCTCCACATGTACGGATACGTGTGACGGGCGCATCAACCTGCTCCCTCCCCGGTCGCGGAGCCTCGGCTCACGCCGACTCAGGTCATATGCCTGAGCCAAGACTGGCACGCGAGGCGCCCGGGCGCTGCCCTTCCGGTCGAAAGCGCGTTCCGTGACGGATGCCGGTGGGATCCACCGCCGACCGGTGCGCGGGGCGCCGCACGACCCGGGGGCCCGGGCAGGGCATCGGGCGACGCTCCGGTGCCGTGCGGGGGTCGCCCCGCACGACGGGTCAGCGCTTGGCGACGAACACGTGCGACGCCACGTCGGCGCCCAGCTCCGCGGCCTCACCGCTGCTGCCGACGAGCACACCGCCGGCCGACTCCGTCACGCTCACCACCGAGCCGGGCTGCACGCCCGCGCGACGCAGCGTGTACATCAGCTGGGCGTCCGTCTGGATCGGCTCGCCGATGCGGCGCACCACGACGGTCTTGCCCTCCGGGCCCGCGTCGAGCTCGGCCAGCGACACCATGCCCTCGTCGAGGAACGCCTCGGTCTCCGCCTTCTCGCCCAGCTCTTCCAGGCCCGGGATCGGGTTGCCGTACGGCGACTCGGTGGGGTGGCGCAGCAGCTCCAGCACGCGGCGCTCCACCGCCTCGCTCATCACGTGCTCCCAGCGGCACGCCTCGGCGTGGACCTGCTCCCACTCCAGGCCGATCACGTCGACGAGCAGGCACTCGGCGAGCCGGTGCTTGCGCATCACACGGGTGGCCAGGCGGCGGCCCTCGTCGGTCAGCTCCAGGTGCCGGTCGCCCGCGACGGTCACCAGACCGTCCCGCTCCATCCGCGCGACCGTCTGGCTGACGGTCGGCCCGCTCTGGTCCAGCCGCTCGGCGATGCGGGCGCGCATGGGCACCACACCTTCCTCTTCCAGCTCGAGGATGGTGCGGAGATACATCTCCGTGGTGTCGATCAGTCCGGACATACGTGCCCCTCGAAAAGAATCGTGCGCTGGCCCTGACTCAATTCTTGCGCATCGCGCCGACAACCGTGCCGCCCTGTGGACAAGCCGGTATTGACAGAGCAATGGTCCAGACCGCAACGTGATCCGCGACACGGAGAGAAGGGGCCTTGACGCCATGGGCGAGAGCGAGCTGGCAGGTCGGTTCTTCGACGCCGCGATCGGCCTGCTCCAGCGGGTGCGGGACGAAGAGGCGCGGAACATCGCCGCCGCCGGCGCGGCCGTCGCCGACACGGTCGCCGAGGGCGGCCGACTGTTCGCGTTCGGCGCGGGCCACTCGTCCCTCGCCGCCCAGGACGTGGTCTACCGGGCCGGTGGCCTCGCGCTGGTCAACCTGCTCGCCGTACCGGGCGTCGTCGGCGTCGACGTCATGCCCGCCACCCTCGGCTCGGCACTGGAGCGCGTGGACGGCCTCGCCGGCGCGGTCCTCGACTCCTCGCCCGCCACGGCCGGCGACGTACTGATCATCGTCTCCCTGTCCGGCCGCAACGCCCTGCCCGTCGAGATGGCGATGAACGCCCGCGCTCTCGGCCTGAAGGTCATCGGGGTGACGTCGGTGGCGTACGCCGAGGAGACCAAGCCCCGGCACGTGTCGGGCACCTTCCTCAAGGACCACTGCGACATCGTCCTCGACTCCAAGATCGCGGTCGGGGACGCGGAGCTCACCCACGAGGGCGTCGAGGCACCGTTCGCGCCGGCGTCCACGGTCGTCACCAGCGCCCTGATGCAGGCGGTGATGGCGGCCGCCACCGAGGCCCTGGTCGCCCGCGGCATCGAACCGCCCCTGCTGCGCTCCGGCAACGTCGACGGCGGACACGAATGGAACGGCCGCGTGATGAACGAGTACGCGGACCGGATCTTCTTCCGCCACTAGGCCGCCAGGCCCGGGGCCCGCCCCCGGGCGCGGCCCGACCGCCCTGGCCACGAGCTCTTGGCCGTCCCCGGCCCGGAGCCCCCGCTCACACCCGCCCGGGGCCCGACCGCCCTGGCGCGGGCCGCGCCTCCTGGCCCGGGGCAGACCGCCTTGGCCCGGAGGCGGGCCACCCGTGGCCGCGGGCGACCGCCCGGGGCCGGGCCGCCCTGGCCCGGGGCCGTCACCCGGGGTCGGGAAACCGGGGCATCCTGGCCTCGGCCCCCCGCCCTGGCTGGGGCAGCCGGTCACCCGTGGGGCCGGGCAGACCCGATCAGAAGCGGACGCGGACCGTCAGGCCGCCCTCCGGGGCCGGGTTCGCCGTGGCCGTCGCCGACGCGCCGTGGGCGCGGGCGATGGAGGCGACGATCGACAGGCCGAGGCCCGCGCCCTCCCCCGGGGCGTGGCGGCGTTCGGTGAGGCGGCGGAACGGCTCGAAGAGGAGGGGGACGGTGTCCTCGGGGACGACCGGGCCCGTGTTGGACACCTCGATGCCCTCCGGTCCCGTACGAACGGACACGTGCCCGCCCGCCCGGTTGTGCCGGATGCCGTTGGCGACCAGGTTGTGCACCAGCCGGTCCAGCAGGACCGCGTCGCCGGCGACCGTCGACGGCTCGGCACGGACCGAGACCGTCACACCCCGCTCGGCCGCCTCCCCCGCGAGGGCGTCCACAGCCACCCGGGCGACCTCGTGGACGGCCACCGGCTCCCGGTGCTCCAGCCCCTGGTCGGAGGCGGCCAGCAGCAACAAACCGTCGATGATCCGCTCGCTGTCGTCCGCGACGCAGATCAGCTTCGTACGGATCCGGGCCACCCGCTCCCGGTCCGGCTCCCCCGCCAGGCCGATCTCCGCCGCCGCCCGCTGCACCGCCACCGGCGTACGCAGCTCATGGGCCGCGTTCGCCGCGAACCGCTGCTGTGCGCCGACGAGCTGCTCCATCCGTTCCAGCATCCCGTCGAAGGTGTCCGCGAGCCGCTTCAGCTCCCCGGGCGGGCCCGCCAGCGCGATCCTCTCGTGGAGGTTCTCGCCCGACAGCCGCCGTGCCGTCTCGGTGATCACCGCGACCGGCCGCAGCACGCGCCCCGCCATCCACCACGCCACGGCCACCGAGACCACCGCGTACAGCGCGAGGACCAGCAGCGACACGGTCAGCAGACGGCTCAGCGCGGCATCCTCGGCCGCGTCGCTGAGCTGCCGCGTGACCGCGTAGCCGCGCGCCACCGTCCCCGGCGGCACGGGCATCGGGCTGGCCGGCACGGCCGAACGGCTCGGCACCGGCAAGGAGGGGTCGAGCGTCGAGGCCGGGACGGCCGTCGTCACCGCCGTACTGATCGAGGTGTAGAGCCCCTGCCGTACGAGCAGGTAGACCACCCCCGTCAGCAGCGCGCCCGCCAGCACCAGAAGCCCGCCGTACAGCGCGGTGAGGCGGGCCCGCTCGCTGCTCACGAGCCGATCCGGTAGCCCGCGCCCGGCACCGTCTCCACCACCGGCGGCTCCCCCAGCTTGGCGCGCAGCTTGCTCAGGGCGACGCGTACCGCGTTGGTGCGGTAGCTGGTGTGCTCCTCCCACACCTGCTCGATCAGGTCCTCGCCGCTGAGGACCGCGCCCTCCGCGCGCAGCAGCGCCTCCAGTACGGCGAACTCCTTGCGCGACAGGTGCAGGTGCCGCCCGTCGCGGCTGGCCTGCCGCCGTGCCGTGTCCAGCACGATCCCTGCCCGCTCCAGGACCGGCGGCAGGGCGGGCCGCGCCCGGCGCCCGAGCGCCAGCACGCGCGCGAGGAGCTCGTCGTACGCGAACGGCTTGGTCAGGTAGTCGTCGGCGCCCAGGCCCAGGCCCTCCACCCGGTCCCGTACCGTCCCCGACGCGGTCAGCATCAGGATCCGGGTCAGCAGCCCCTGGCGCACCACCCGGCGGCACACGTCGTCACCGTGCAGCCCTGGCAGGTCCCGGTCCAGCACCAGCACGTCGTACGCCCCGAACCGCAGCTTCCGCAGTGCCTCCAGGCCGTCCGACGCCACGTCGACGGCGAGCGCGTCACGGCGCAGGCCCTCCGCGATCATCTCCGCGAGGAACTCCTCGTCCTCCACCACCAGTACGCGCATGCGTCCTGTGTAACCCACAGGCACCTTTCGGCGGTGTTAACGGATCCCTTGGCAGCGGCGAAACACCCGTCCCGGGCACCCTCCACAGCCATGAGAATCCGACACTGCACAGCCATCGCCGCCCTCGCCCTGCTCGCCGCCGCCTGCTCGGGCACGGAGAACGGGACCAAGAGCGAGGACGTCAGCGGCGAGGGCAAGAAGGCCGACCAGGCCCTGGAGTACCGCAAGTGCCTGCGCGAACAAGGCCTGGACGTGCCCGAGCCCAAGCCGGGAGAGGACCCGCGCGGCATCGCCATCGGCGGCGACCTGAGCAAGGAACAGATGGAGAAGGCCTTCAAGGCATGCCGTAGTAAGAGCGGCGCCGCCGGCTCCGGGGAGATCACCCAGGCCGACAAGGACAAGGCGCTGAAGTTCGCCCGCTGCATGCGGGAGAACGGGGTCAACATGCCCGACCCGAAGTTCGACGGGGCGGCGCAGCAGGCGCTGCCCATGCCGACGGCCGGCCCGGAGAAGGAGAAGTTCGACAAGGCGATGAAGGTCTGCGGGGGCGAGACCCGGTGACCCGCCGCCGACTCGTCGTCGCGCTCGCCGTCATCGTCCTGGCGGCGGGCGGCGGCGCCGCCGTCACCGCGTACAGCGCCCCCGAGCAGAAATCCGCCCCGAAGAAGTCCACGACCGCGACCGCCCCCGTCGAACGCGGCGACCTGAAGGACAGCAGTCAGCAGACCGGCACCCTCGGCTACGCCAAGGAACGCCGCATCAACGCCGGGCCGTCCGGCACCCTCACCTGGATCGCGGGCGCCGGGTCCACCGTCGAGCGCGACGAGCGGCTGTACGAGGTCGACGGCCGGCCCGTCCGCCTCCTGTACGGCACCGGGCCGATGTACCGGACGCTGAAGCCCGGCGACAAGGGCCGGGACGTCGAGCAGCTGGAGGAGAACCTCCGCGACCTCGGGTACGGCTCCGGGCTCGCCGTCGACGAGAAGTACACCGAGGGCACCGCCGACGCCGTCAAGCGCTGGCAGAAGTCCCACGACCTGAAGCAGACCGGCCGCATAGGCCCCGACCAGATCACCTTCGCCTCCGGATCCGTCCGGGTGAAGGAGACCGGCGCGGCGGCCGGGGACCCGGTCGGGCCGGGCAAGCCCGTCCTCACCGTGACCGGCGCCGAACGCGTCGTACGCTTCCAGCTCCCCGTCGCCGACGGGTCCCTGGCGAAAGCCGGCACCAAGGTCACGGTCGACCTCCCGGACGGCACCAGCGCGCCCGGAAAGGTGACGGGTGTGGGCAAGACCGCCAAGGCGGGCGACGACCCGCAGGACAAGACCCCGAAGATCGACATCACGGTGTCGTTCGACGACCCGGACAAGGTCAAGGCGTTCGACCAGTCACCGGTCACCGTGAACCTCACCGGCGAGACCCGTGAAGGCGTCCTGTCCGTCCCCGTCAACGCCCTCCTCGCCCTCCCCGGAGGCGGCTTCGGCGTCGAAGTTGTCGAGAACGGCCGCAGCCGGGACGTCAAGGTCGAGCTCGGCATGTTCGCCGAAGGCAGGGTCGAGGTCAGCGGCGGTGGGCTGCGTGAAGGCATGAAGGTCGGGGTGCCGTCCGTATGAGCACGGTCGTACGGCTGACCGGCGTCACCAAGGAGTACGCGGGCGGCGTCACCGCGCTCGACGGCGTCGACCTGACCGTCGGGCAGGGCGAGCTGGTCGGGATCGTCGGCCCGTCCGGGTCCGGCAAGTCCACCCTGCTGCACATCGTCGGCACGCTCGACCGGCCGACGGCGGGGCGCGTGGAGATCGCCGGGCACGATGTGGCCTCCCTGTCCGACCGGCGCCTGTCGGCGCTGCGCGCCCGGCACATCGGGTTCGTCTTCCAGGCGTTCCACCTGGTGCCGGGCGTCAGCGCCCAGGACAACGTCGCCGAAGGGCTCCTCTACTCCGGCCTCCCCCGGGCCCGCAGACGCGCCCTCGCCGCCGAGGCGCTGGCCCGCGTCGGGCTGGCCGACCGGCAGGAACACCGGCCGCACGAGCTGTCCGGCGGCCAGAAGCAGCGCGTCGCCATCGCCCGGGCGGTCGTCGGCCGCCCGGACCTCCTGCTCGCCGACGAGCCGACCGGGGCGCTGGACTCCGCGTCCGGCGAGGCCGTCATGGACCTGCTGCACGCCCTGAACGCCGAGGGCGCCACCATCGCCGTCATCACGCACGACACGGAGATCGCGGATCGGCTGCCGCGCCAAGTACGCATCCGGGACGGCCGGATCGTCGCGGACGTACGGAAGGTGGCGGCCTGATGTCCTCTCGTACGCGCCTGAGGGCGGCCCGGCTCGGGCCGCGTGACGTCCTGCACGTGGGCGCCGCCGGGCTGCGCAGCCGGCCGGTGCGGATCGTGCTGTCCGCGCTCGGCATCGCCATCGGCATCGCCACGATGATCGCGGTGGTCGGCATTTCCGCCTCCAGCAAGGCACAGCTGATGCGGCAGCTCGACGCGCTCGGCACCAACATGCTGGTGGCGACGCCCGGCGAGTCGATGTTCGCCGGGCAGGACGTCAAGCTGCCCAAGGACGCGCCCGGCATGGTCGGCCGCATCGACGGCGTACAGCAGGTCGGCGCGACGGGCGACGTGGCCCGGTCGGTGCGCCGCTCCGAGAAGATCCCGAAGGAGGAGACCAGCGGCATCGCGGTGAAGGCCACCACCGAGGACCTGCTGAAGGTGCTGCGCGGCGAGGTCGGCCGCGGGACCTGGCTCAACAGTGCCAATGGCCGCTACCCGTCGGTGGTGCTGGGCCACGTCACCGCCCAGCGGCTCGGCATCACCGAACCGGGGCGGCAGGTGTGGATCGGCGACCGGTACTTCACGGTCGTCGGCATCCTCGACCCACTGCCCCTCGCCCCCGAGATCGAACGGTCCGCCCTGGTGGGCTGGGCGGCGGCGGAACGGCTGCTCGGCTTCGACGGGCACCCGACGTCCGTGTACGAGCGGTCCACGGACGCGTCGGTGCAGTCCGTGCGCTCCCTGCTGGCGTCCACGGTCGACCCGCGGAACCCGCAGAACGTCCGGGTCACCGACCCATCGTCGGCGCTGCGCGCCAAGGCGGCGACGGAGGGCGCCTTCTCGACGCTGCTGCTCGGACTGGGCGGGATCGCGCTGCTCGTCGGCGGGGTCGGGGTGGCCAACACCATGATCATCTCGGTGCTGGAGCGGCGCCACGAGATCGGGCTGCGCCGCTCGCTGGGCGCGACGCGGGGCCAGATCCGGATCCAGTTCGTCACCGAGTCGCTGATGCTGTCGGGGCTCGGCGGCCTGTCGGGCGTGGCGCTCGGCGCGGCCGCCACGGGCGCGTACGCCGCGTCCGGCGGCCTGCCGTGGGTCGTACCGCCCTGGGCGGTGGGCGGCGGCTTCGGCGCGACGCTCGCCATCGGCACGGTGGCCGGGCTCTACCCGGCGGTGCGGGCGTCCCGCCTGTCCCCGACGCTGGCGCTGCACGCGGGGTGAACGCGCCGTTCGCCGTGCGGCGGCCGGGGTGGGGCCGTGCAGGGTCGTCCCCGCAGAGGTTGGCGGCGGCTGGTGGGCTCCCTTTCCGGTGCCCAAGGCCGCCGGCCTCGAGGAGACGAGCCCGGAGGGGCCACGCCCCCCACCCACGGGGGTAGCCGCCGCTCGGGCACCGCCCCGTGGGGCACCGGGAACAGGTACCGCGCCGGGGGGCACCGAGATAAGGGCACCGCCCCGGTTCCGTTGTGCCCACCCGTTCCGCCCTGCGGAACGACTGCCCACAACGGGCGGGGGGCTGCCCACAACGGGCGGGGGCGGGACCCCCGACGGGGGGACTGCCCACAACGGGTAGGGGCGGGACCCCGACGGGGTGACTGCCCACAACGGGCGGGGGCGGGACCCCGACGGGGTGACTGCCCACAACGGGCGGGGGCGGGACCCCGACGGGGTGACTGCCCACAACGGGCGGGGGCGGGACCCCGGCGGGGGGACTGTCCACAACGGGGGGCCCGGCGGGGGTGACTGCCCACGACCCGCGGGGCGGGGCGGTGGGGGTTACCCCGCCAGGTCCACCGCCGCGGCGACGCGGACCGCGACGCTCTCCGCGTACAGCGCGTCCGGGCGCTCGAAGGCGGGGCGGCTGCCCGAGCGGAGGAAGGTCACCACGCCGAGCGTCCGGCCCCGGCTGCGGAGCACCGCGCACAGGGCGTGGGCCGCGTCCCCGGGCCACTGGCGGTCGGCCGCCCACGACTCCGAGGACGCGCTCGCCCGTACCGAACCGGCCCGCTCCGCCGCCTGCAGCGCTGGGTGCCGCGCCGCGTACCGCACCGGGATGCCCGCGCCCGCCAGGCGGGCCACCGGGCCCGGCGCGCCGGCCGGGGAGGCGGCGGCCCGGACGAGCCGGTCGCCCTGGAACAGGTCCACCAGCACATGGTCGGCGAACCCGGCGAGCGCGAAGTCCAGATACGTGACCGCCGCCTCCATCGGGTCCTCGCACTCCGCGGCGGCGTTGCCCGCCCGGTGCAGCTGGCTGGACCGGAACCGCAGCCGGTCCGCCTCCTGTTCCGCCAGCTTCGCGTCCGTCACGTCCTGGAACAGCCAGCCGACGCCCAGCGGCACCGGCTCCTCCGCGAGCGGCGACGCCAGCCGCAGGAACCCGCTGCGCCAGCAGCGCCGCCGCTCGCCCTCCGGCGTCCTGAGCGTCACCCACAGCTCGACCAGCGCCCTGGGCGCGCCCTCCGCCAGGACGTGGTGCAGGGCGCCCTCCAGATCCTCCACGCCCTGGACGACCAGCTCGCCGAGCGGCCGCCCGAGCAGCGTCGTACGGCCGCAGCCCAGCGCCCGCGCGGCATGGGCGTTCACGATGGTCGGCCGGAGGTCCACGTCGACCAGGACCACGCCCCAGGACGCGTCCTCGAACAGGGCCTCGCTGAGCGCGATCGACCGCTCCAGGTCGATCTGGGCGTGCACCTCGCTGAACGCGCAGTACACGCCGGCGGGCCGGCCGTCCGCGCCCCGTACCCCGGCCGACTGCGTCCGCACGAGCACCCGGCCGCCGTCCTTGCGCAGGAGGGCGAATTCGTGGACCTGGCGGCCGGGCGCTTCCATGACGGCCATCAGGCGCCGGTGTACGTCGTCGGCGTCCGCGCTGCGCACGGCCCACCCGGCGAACCCGCGCCGTCCGACGGCCTCCTCGGCGCTCCACCCGAGGATCCGCTCGGCCTCGCGGTTCCAGTGGGTGATCGTGCCGTCCGCGTCGAAGGCGCACAGCGCGGCGTCCATCCCGTCGAGCAGCGCGGCGAGCAGATCAGCCCCGGCCCCGACCCGGTCGTCCGGCTGGCCGACCCGGCCGGACCCGGCGGCCCGGTCGGGCTCGTCGGGTCCCAGAGCACTGGTGGTCTCGCTCCTGGACGCACTCATCCCGGCACCCCCTGCAGGACGTGTACACACGTGCAGATGCACGCCCGGTCATTCAACTGGAACGTGACTCAGAACACACCCCGTTCCCGGAAATCGGCCCGGCCCAAAAAACCGGTTGTCGGGCGCGGGAGCCGTTCCTAGGGTGTGGGGCACACGAAGAAAGGAGGTGATCCGGAAGTGGTTTCTTTTCGGATGCGTGAGGTGACTGCGGGCTGAGGCCCGTCGTCGCACTCTGTGCAATGTCGGCAGGCCTCCTGCCGCAATCCAAGCAGTCACCGACCCGTGGGCTCGCCGGCACATCCGGCCGGCCTCTCCGTCAGGAGAGCCAGAGCCCGCGGGTTTCTGCTTGCCGCGCGACCGTGGCCTGAGTACGTACGCGTGCGTCCGCGTGCGCGGCTCTGAGTACCTGTGACGATGCCCGGCACGGCCGGCGGCGGCCACGATGGCCGGCATGAACACAACCGACTCGGCCGAGGCCGGGACAGAGACCGCTCCTCGGCCGCACGGCCCCTTCGCACCCAGCACCGGGGCCGTACGCGCTTTCGCCGGGGTCGGGCTGCTGTTGCTCGCGGTCACGTTCGTCGGCACGCTCGCCATCGTGCTGCACCAGGCGTTCGGGGGCGACGGGGCGAGCGGCCCCATGACGGAGCTCGCCATGTGGTCGCTGGGCCTGTCCGGCCTCGTGGGGCTGTGGGCGCTGTGCCTGCCCCGTGACGCGGTGGACCACCGTGTGCGGAGCGGGGCGGTGTTCGTCCAGTACGCACTGGCGGTGGCGGGACCGCTGCTGGCCTCCGTCGACCTCTCCTGAGGCTCGCCCTGGGCCCTACGGCGCCAGCCGCTCGACCCGCCACGCCTCGCCGTCCCGTACGTACCGCAGCCGGTCGTGCAGCCGGTTCTCGTGGCCCTGCCAGAACTCGACCGTGTCCGGGGCGACCCGGAAGCCGCCCCAGTGGGGCGGGACCGGGACCTGCTCGCCCTCCGGGTAGCGGGTCGCGAGCTCCTCGTACCGGGCGAGCAGCTCGGCGCGGGAGGCGATCACGGACGACTGCTCGCTCGCCCAGGCGCCGAGCTGGGAGCCGTGCGGGCGGGTGCGGAAGTAGGCGGCCGTCTCGTCGCGCCCGACGCGGGTCGCCGTGCCGGTGACGAGGACCTGGCGGGCGACCGGGTGCCAGGGGAAGAGGAGCGAGACGTACGGGTTGGTGTCCAGCTCCGAGCCCTTGCGGGAGCCGTAGTTGGTGAAGAAGACGAAACCCCGCTCGTCGTAGTGCTTCAGCAGCACCGTGCGCGACGAGGGCCGGCCGTCGGGCGTCGCCGTCGAGACGATCATGGCGTTCGGCTCGACGATCGCGGCGCTGTCGGCCGCCTCCTTGAACCAGCGTGCGAACTGGCCCATGGGGTCGGCCGCGAGGTCCGCCTCCAGGAACTCGGCGGTGCGGTACTGCTCGCGCATGTCGGCGGGATCGAGAGCTGCGGGGTCCAGAGCGTCTGTCACAAGGCCATCCTGCCGCAGCACCCCAGTCTGCCCGGCACCGCGTGCCACTAATCCTCCCTGACCGGTTCGGCGGAGTGTGCCGGATGTCACGCTTCCCCGCATCGGGGGAACCCGACAGACTCATGCGCTGGGTCACTGTTCCCTCCCTACGACGGTGAGGATGACCACCAGCCTTACGGGGCATCACCGCACCACCGGAAGACACACCTCACGAGGAGCCGCCTGATGTCCGACTTCGTACCCGGACTCGAAGGAGTCGTCGCGTTCGAGACGGAGATCGCCGAACCGGACAAGGAGGGCGGCGCCCTCCGGTACCGCGGCGTCGACATCGAGGACCTGGTGGGTCAGGTCTCCTTCGGCAACGTGTGGGGCCTGCTGGTCGACGGGGCGTTCAACCCCGGCCTGCCGCCCGCCGAGCCGTTCCCGATCCCGGTGCACTCCGGTGACATCCGCGTCGACGTCCAGTCCGCGCTCGCCATGCTCGCGCCCGTGTGGGGCCTGAAACCGCTGCTCGACATCGACGAGGAGCAGGCCCGCGACGACCTCGCGCGTGCCGCCGTCATGGCGCTGTCGTACGTCGCCCAGTCGGCGCGCGGCCAGGGCCTGCCCATGGTCCCGCAGAGCGAGATCGACAAGGCGCAGTCGGTCGTCGAGCGGTTCATGATCCGCTGGCGCGGTGAGCCGGACCCCAAGCACGTCAAGGCCGTGGACGCGTACTGGACGTCCGCCGCCGAGCACGGCATGAACGCCTCGACCTTCACCGCCCGTGTCATCGCCTCCACGGGCGCGGACGTGGCGGCGGCCCTGTCGGGCGCCGTCGGCGCCATGTCGGGACCGCTGCACGGCGGGGCGCCGTCCCGCGTCCTGGGCATGATCGAGGAGATCGAGCGCACCGGTGACGCGGGCGCGTACGTCCGCCAGGCCCTGGACAAGGGCGAGCGCCTGATGGGCTTCGGCCACCGCGTCTACCGCGCCGAGGACCCGCGCGCCCGCGTGCTGCGCCGCACCGCCAAGGAGCTGGGCGCACCGCGCTTCGAGGTGGCGGAGGCGCTGGAGAGGGCCGCCCTGGAGGAGCTGCACGCCCGCCGCCCGGACCGGGTCCTGGCGACGAACGTCGAGTTCTGGGCGGCGATCGTGCTGGACTTCGCGGAGGTCCCGGCGCACATGTTCACGTCCATGTTCACCTGCGCCCGCACGGCCGGCTGGTCCGCCCACATCCTGGAGCAGAAGCGCACCGGCCGCCTGGTCCGGCCCTCGGCCCGCTACGTCGGTCCGGGCTCGCGCAGCCCGCGCGAGATCGCCGGCTACGAGGACATCGCCGGCTGACCGGCCGTACGTACGGGAACGGCGCCGCCCCTTCGCGGGGCGGCGCCGTTCGCGTCCGTGCGCGTCGTCAGAGGCTGATGAGCTGGACCCGATCACCGCAGAGGCGGGACATGTCGTCGATGTCCGAGGTGAGCATGAAGACCGGCCCCGGCTGGCGCAGCGCCATCTCGGCGACCGTGGCGTCGATGGCGTACTTGTGGCCGTGCAAACCGGTGTCCTTGAGCAGCCGCGCTGCGGCCTTGGCGGACTGCTCGGTGACGGGTTCGACCTTCACCCGCGACAGCAACCACTGAAGCCGAGGAAGGTTCACCCCGTCGTACATCACCTCGACGATGGTGTTGGCGCAGACCACAAGCCTGGCGCCCACGTCGTAGAAGACCTGGATCTTCGTTGTGGCCTTCCGGTCCCGTGTGATCCAAGCCGACAGGCCCTCGGAGTCCAGGACGACGGAACTGATGTGGTCGCTCAAGCTGTCCTCGCCGAGTTCTGCCCTGTGTCCATGCCGAGCGCCCCGAAGATCTCGGCGCGTGCCTCAGCGAGTTCCTCCTCGGTGAAGGCTCCGTACTCTTCCTGATAGAGCCGCAGTTCCTCCCCCAGCAGGTCGTGCCGTATCCGTTCGGCCACGGCCTCGGCCACGAATCCGGACACGTTGTCCGTCGACTTCTTCAGAATCTCCACCAGAGCGGTGGGGAGAGTCACCGTGATACGCGTCGTCTCGGCCATGCGACAAGCCTACCGCCGACACGCATACCCCGATATGCACTTTCGGGTGAACTCTCGGTCAGCCCAGCACCTCGTCCAGCAGCTTCCCCCACTGCGCCACCACCCGGTCCCGCCGCGTCCGGTCGTCCGTCAGCAGGTTCGCGAGGCCCAGGCCCCGCGCCATGTCCAGCAGGCCCTGGACCGTCTCCCGTACCCCCGGGCGGGACTCGTCGGCGCCCAGCAGCTCGACGGCGATGCGGTGGGTCTCGCGGCCGACCCGCGCCTCCAGCTCCGTCACCCGGGGCCGCAGCTGCTCCTCGTTGGAGGCCGCCACCCACAGGTGCAGCGCCGCCCGGAACAGCGGGCCGGTGTACAGGTCGACCAGGGCGGCGACGACCGCCGCGCGGTCCTGCACGGGCAGGGCGCGCAGCGCCTGGGAGCGCTCCTCGGCGACGTACTCGACCGCCGCCGTGAACAGGTCCTCCCGCGTCGGGAAGTGGTGCTGCGCCGCGCCCCGCGAGACACCGGCCCTTTCGGCGACGACGGAGACGGTGGAGCCCGCCCAGCCGTGTTCCGCGAGGCACGCCACGGCCGCCGCGAGGAGCCGCTGCCGGGTGGCCCGGCTGCGGTCCTGCTTCGGCTCCTTCGCGGCAGTCGTCACAACACCCATACAGGGTCCCGTCGTTCGAGGAAGGCCGTCATTCCCTCGCGTGCCTCCGCCGAGGCGAAGAGCGAGGCCGAGCGCTGTACGAGATCCTCCGCGTCACGCTCGAACATCTCCAGCACCCTAGCCGTCACCAGCCTCTTGGCCTCCGCCAGCCCCTGCGGGGACGCCCGGCGCAGCCCGTCCAGTACGGGCACGAGGGCGTCGTCCACGTCCTCCCCGACCACCGTCACCAGCCCGATCCGGGCCGCCTCGGCCGCGTCGAACCGCTCACCGGTGAGGTAGTAGCGGGCGGCGGCCCGCGCGTCGAGGCGCGGCAGCAGGGACAGGGAGATCACCGACGGCGCCACCCCGATCCGCACCTCCGTCAGCGCGAAGTCCACGCCCGTCCCCGCCGCCACGATGTCGCACGCCCCGACGAGGCCCAGCCCCCCGGCCCGTACGTGCCCCTCCACCCGGGCCACCACCGGCTTCGGCAGCTCCACGATCGCCCGCAGCAGCGCCACGAACGTGTACGGGCTGGGCGGCGCCTTCAGGTCGGCACCCGCGCAGAACGTGGACCCGGTGTGCGTGAGCACCACCGCCCGTACCGCCGGGTCCTTGCCGCAGCCGTCCAGCGCCTCGGCCAGCTCGCCGACCAGCCGCGCCGACAGGGCGTTGCGGTTGTCCGGGGAATCCAGCGTCAGGGTCGTGATGCCCCGCTCGTGCGCGGTGGTGACGAGACTCGTCATGCGCCTTCTCGCTCCCTCAGTTCGCGCCGGAGGATTTTCCCCGACGCCGCCCTCGGCACGCCGTCGATGAACTCGACGCGCCGGATCTTCTTGTACGGGGCGACCTTCCCTGCCACGAACGCGATGATGTCGTCGGCCGTCAGTTCGCCGGCGTCCGGCTGACGCACCACGTACGCGTTCGGCACCTCGTTGCCGTCCTCGTCGTACACCCCGATCACCGCCGCGTCAGCGACGCCGTCATGGGTCAGCAGCAGCGCCTCCAGCTCGGCGGGGGCGACCTGGAAGCCCTTGTACTTGATCAGTTCCTTGACCCGGTCGACGACGAACAGCCACCCGTCCGCGTCGACCCGCCCTATGTCCCCGGTGTGGACCCACCCCTCGGCGTCGATCATCGCGGCGGTCGCGTCGGGCCGGCCCAGGTACCCCTTCATCACCTGTGGGCCCCGGATCGCGATCTCGCCCTCCTCGCCGGGGCCGGCGTCCTTGTCCGGATCGTCCAGCGACAGGATCCGCATCTCGGTGTTGGGCAACAGCTTGCCCACCGTGCCCGGTGGGGGGTCCGTCGCGTCCAGCGGGACGACGTGCGTGCCGGGCGACAGCTCCGTCATGCCGTACGCCTGCCGTACCGGTGGCAGGCCGAGGCGGGCCGAGCAGGCCTCGGCGAGGCGCGCGTCCAGCGGGGCGGCCGCGCTGACGATGTACTCCAGCGACGACAGGTCGTAGCGCTCGACAGCCGGGTGCTTGGCGAGCGCGAGGACGATCGGCGGGGCGACGTACAGGGCGTTGACGCGGTGCTTCTCGATCGCGGCGAGGAACTGGTCGAGGTCGAAGCGGGGCAGGACGACGACGGTGGCGCCCTGCCGCAGCGGGGCGTTCATCAGCGCGGTCAGCCCGTATATGTGGAAGAAGGGAAGCACCGCCAGGATCCGGTCCCCGGGGCCCATCGGGATCGTCGGCTCCAGCTGCGCCAGGTTGGTGGCGATGGAGCGGTGCGTGAGCATGACGCCCTTGGGGACGCCGGTGGTGCCCGACGAGTACGGCAGGGCCGCGAGGTCCTCGTCCGGGTCGATGGCGACGGCCGGTTCGGGCGCGGCCCCGCCGAGCATGTCGAGGATCGAGCGGTGCCCTTCGGCCTCGTCGCACACGAAGATCTCCGCCACGCCGCCCGCCAGTTCGGCGGCCCGCCGCGCGGCGGCGAGGAGCGGCGAGACGGTGACGATCCAGCGGGCGGAGGAGTCCCGCAGCTGCTTGGCGAACTCCTCCGGCGTGGCCAGCGGGTGGACGGTGGTGACAGCCGCTCCGGCGCGCGTCGCCCCGTAGAAGACCACCGGGTAGGCGACCGTGTTGGGGCTGTGCAGGGCCAGGACGTCACCCTTGCGCAGCCCCGCCTCGGCGAGCGCGGCGGCGACCCGCCGGTGGTAGGTGTCGAGCCTGCCGTACGTGAGGGTCAGGTCGCCCGCCCCGTCGACGAGGGCGACCTCGTCGGCGTACGCGGGTGCCGACCGGCCCAGTACCGCGTCGTGGATGGGGAGGGAGACGGTCGGGACGTCCGCGTACTCGCTGTGGAACACCATCACGGCTCCTACGGGTCAGTACGACTTGGGCAGGCCGAGCGATTGGTGGGACACGTAGTTCAGAATCATTTCCCGGCTTACCGGAGCGATGCGTGCCACTCGGGACGCGGTGATGAGCGACGCGAGACCGAACTCGCGCGTGAGACCGTTTCCGCCGAGGGTGTGCACGGACTGGTCGACGGCCTTCACGCACGCCTCGGCGGCGGCGTACTTGGCCATATTGGCGGCCTCACCCGCGCCGATGTCGTCCCCCGCGTCGTAGAGGTGGGCGGCCTTCTGCATCATCAGTCGGGCCAGTTCCAGCTCGATGTGCGCCTGGGCGAGGGGGTGGGCGACGGCCTGGTGGGCGCCGATGGGGGCCTTCCAGACCTGGCGGTCCTTGGCGTACGCGACGGCCTTCGTCACCGCGTACCGGCCCATGCCGAGGGCGAAGGCGGCGGTCATGATGCGCTCCGGGTTGAGCCCGGCGAACAGCTGGAGCAGCCCGGCGTCCTCGTCGCCCACCAGGGCGTCCGCCGGGAGGCGTACGTCGTCGAGGGTCAGCTCGAACTGCTTCTCGTGGGCGTTCAGTTCCATGTCGATCTGCCGGCGCCCGAAGCCGGGCGCGTCACGCGGGACGACGAACAGGCAGGGCTTGAGCTTCCCCGTCCGGGCGTCTTCCGTACGCCCCACGATCAGGGTGGCGTCGGCGATGTCGACGCCGGAGATGAAGACCTTGCGGCCGGTGAGCACCCACTCGTCCCCGTCGCGGCGGGCGGTGGTGGTGATCCGGTGGGAGTTGGAGCCCGCGTCGGGCTCGGTGATGCCGAACGCCATGGTCCGGGTGCCGTCGGCGAGGCCCGGCAGCCAGCGGGCCTTCTGTTCGTCGGTGCCGAAGCGGGCGATGACGGTGCCGCAGATGGCGGGCGAGACGACCATCATCAGCAGCGGGCAGCCCGCCGCGCCCAGCTCCTCCAGGACGATGGACAGCTCGGCCATGCCGCCGCCCCCGCCGCCGTACTCCTCGGGCAGGTTGACCCCGAGGTAGCCGAGCTTGCCGGCCTCGGCCCAGAGCGCCTCGCGGTCGTGTTCCCGCCCGTGGCGGCGGCCGAGTGCGGCGACGGCGGCGCGGAGGGCCTGGTGCTCTTCGGTCTCAAGACGTCCGGTCATGCCTGTTCCTCCTGTACTTCCTGTACGACGGCGAGCAGGGCACCGACCTCGACCTGGCGGCCGGGGGCGGCGTGGAGCGCGGTGAGCGTGCCGGAGGCGGGAGCGGTGATCCGGTGCTCCATCTTCATCGCCTCCAGCCAGACGAGCGGCTGCCCCGCCTCGACGCGGGCACCGACCTCGACGCCGGCGACCCGGACGACCGTGCCGGGCATGGGCGCGAGCAGCGAGCCGGGCGCGGTGCGCTCGGCGGGGTCGGTGAACCGGGGGTGGGCGGCCAGCCGGTACGGCCCGACATGGACGGTGCCGTCGTCGTACGCGGCCACCTGGAAGCGCCGTACGACGCCGTCCACGTCGAGGCTCACGCACCCGGGCGAAACGGCCACCACGCGCGCGTGCGGGTGGGATTCGACGGTGAACCCGCCGTCCCGGGTGGGCCGGTAACGCACCTCGTGGTCGCCGTAGCGGGCGCTCTGCGGCTGCGACGGTACGTTGCGGAAGGCGCCGAACCGCCCGGAGCGGCGGGACGCGGCGGCGAGGGCGGCGGCGACGGCCGCGTACGCCTCACCGGGCTCGGGGGCGGTCAGCCCGGCGAGGTGCCGCTCGTAGAACCCGGTGTCGAGGCGCCCCGCCACGAAGTCCGGGTGCCGCAGCGACCGCACGAGCAGGTCCCGGTTGGTGACCGGCCCGTGCAGCCGGGCCCGTACGAGGGCGTGCGCCAGCTTCCGCACGGCCTCGGCACGGGTGGGCGCGTGGGCGACCACCTTGGCGAGCATGGCGTCGTAGTGGACGCCGACCGTGTCCCCGGCGGCGTACCCGGCGTCGACGCGCACGCCTGTGGGGAACTCCAGCGCGTGCAGGACCCCCGTCTGCGGGGCCCAGTCCCTGGCCGGGTCCTCCGCGTACAGGCGGGCCTCCACGGCGTGACCGGACGGGGCCGGGGGTTCGGGCGGCAGCGCGTCGCCCTCGGCCACACGCAGTTGCAGGGCCACGAGGTCCAGGCCGAAGACCGCCTCCGTGACGGGGTGTTCGACCTGGAGCCGGGTGTTCATCTCCAGGAAGTACGCCTGGTCACCGGCGACCAGGAACTCGACCGTGCCCGCGCCGACGTACCCCACCGCCCGCGCCGCCGCCACCGCCGAGGCGTGCAGCGTCTCGCGGAGGGCGGCGCTCAGGCCCGGTGCCGGGGCCTCCTCGATGACCTTCTGGTGCCGCCGCTGGAGCGAGCAGTCGCGGGTGCCGAGCGCCCACACCGTGCCGTGCGCGTCGGCGAGGACCTGGACCTCGACGTGGCGGCCGCGCTCGACGTACGGCTCCGCGAACACCTCGCCGTCCCCGAACGCCGAGCGTGCCTCGGCGGTCGCCGCCGCCAGCTCACCCGGCAGCGCGGCCAGGTCCCGGACGACCCGCATGCCCCGGCCACCCCCGCCCGCCGCCGCCTTCAGCAACAGAGGGAGGTCCTCGGACGTGGCCTTCGCCGGGTCCACGGGCGCCAGGAGCGGCACGCCGGCCGCCGCCATCAGCTCCTTCGCCCGCGTCTTGGACGCCATCGTCTCGATCGCCTTCGGCGGTGGGCCGATCCACGTCAGCCCCGCGTCGAGGACCGCCCGCGCGAAGTCGGCGTTCTCGGACAGGAACCCGTACCCCGGGTGCACCGCGTCCGCGCCCGCCGCCAGCGCGGCCTTCACGATCAGGTCGCCGCGCAGATACGTCTCGGAGGGCGCCGCCCCCGGCAGCCGTACCGCCGTGTCGGCCTCGCGGACGTGCAGGGCGGCCGCGTCCGCGTCGGAGTGGACGGCCACCGTGTCGATGCCGAGCGAGCGGCACGTACGGAAGACGCGGCAGGCGATCTCGGCCCGGTTGGCGACAAGGACAGAAGAGATCATGGAGTGGTCCTCACATCCGGAAGACGCCGAAGCCGCCGCGCGCGCCTTCGACCGGGGCGGTGTGGATCGCGGAGAGGCACAGGCCGAGGACGGTCCGGGTGTCGCGCGGGTCGATGACGCCGTCGTCGTACAGCCGCCCCGACAGGAACACCGGCAGCGACTCGGACTCGATCTGCTGCTCCACCATGGCGCGCAGCGCGGCGTCGCCCTCGTCGTCGTACGGCTGCCCCTTCGCCGCCGCCGACGCGCGGGCGACGATCGACAGGACGCCGGCGAGCTGCTGCGGGCCCATGACGGCGGACTTGGCGCTGGGCCAGGCGAACAGGAAACGGGGGTCGTAGGCGCGCCCGCACATGCCGTAGTGGCCGGCGCCGTACGACGCGCCCATGAGGACCGACAGGTGCGGGACCTTCGAGTTGCTGACCGCGTTGATCATCATCGCGCCGTGCTTGATGATGCCGCCCTGCTCGTACTCCTTGCCGACCATGTAGCCGGTGGTGTTGTGCAGGAAGAGCAGCGGGATGTCCCGCTGGTTGGCGAGCTGGATGAACTGTGCCGCCTTCTGGGACTCGGCGGAGAACAGCACCCCTTGGGCGTTGGCGAGGATCCCGACCGGATAGCCGTGCAGGCTTGCCCATCCGGTGGTGAGCGAGGGCCCGTACAGCGGCTTGAACTCGTCGAAGTCCGAGCCGTCGACGATCCGGGCGATGACCTCGCGCGGGTCGAAGGGCGTCTTCAGGTCGCCGGGCACGATACCGAGGAGTTCCTCCGGGTCGTACTTCGGCGGCTCGGCCGGGCCCGGATCGGGGTGGGCCTTGCGGTGGTTGAGGCGGGCGACGATCCGGCGGGCCTGCCGGATCGCGTCGGCCTCGTCGACGGCGTAGTGGTCCGCGAGCCCCGACACGCGCGCGTGCATCTCGGCGCCGCCGAGCGACTCGTCGTCGCTCTCCTCCCCGGTGGCCATCTTCACGAGCGGCGGGCCGCCGAGGAAGACCTTCGACCGCTCCTTGATCATGACGGTGTGGTCGGACATGCCGGGCACATAGGCGCCGCCCGCCGTCGAGTTGCCGAAGACGACCGCGATGGTGGGGATTCCGGCGGCGGACAGCCGGGTGATGTCGCGGAACAGCGCCCCGCCGGGGATGAAGATCTCCTTCTGGGACGGCAGATCCGCGCCGCCGGACTCGACGAGGGCGATGCAGGGCAGGCGGTTGGCGTACGCGATCTCGTTCGCGCGCAGCGCCTTCCGCAGCGTCCAGGGGTTGGACGCGCCGCCGCGTACGGTCGGGTCGTTGGCCGTGATCAGGCACTCGACGCCCTCGACGACCCCGATGCCGGTGACGAGCGACGCGCCCACGGGGTAGTCGCTGCCCCAGGCGGCCAGCGGGGACAGTTCGAGGAACGGCGCGTCGGGGTCCAGGAGCAGCTCGATGCGCTCGCGGGCCAGCAGCTTGCCCCGCCCCCGGTGCCGGTCGACATACTTCTCGCCGCCGCCCGCGAGCGCTTTGGCGTGCTCGGACTCCAGCGCGGCGAGCTTGGCGAGCATGGCCTCGCGGTGGGCGGCGTAATCGGGCCCGGTGGGGTCGAGGGCGGTGGGGAGGACGGTCACAGCAGGGCCTCCGGGATGTCGAGGTGGCGGGCGCGCAGCCATTCGCCCAGCGCCTTGGCCTGGGGGTCGAACCGGGCCTGGGCGGCGACGCCCTCGCCCAGCAGGCCGCTGACGACGAAGTTCAGCGCGCGGAGGTTCGGCAGGACGTGCCGTACGACTTCCAGCGGCGCGGTTTCCGGGATCAGTTCGCGCAGCCGGTCGACGGTCAGCGCGTGGGCGAGCCAGCGCCACGCCTCATCCGTGGGCGCCCACACGCCCACGTTGGCGTCGCCGCCCTTGTCGCCGCTCCTCGCCCCGGCGACCAGCCCGAGCGGGGCGCGGCGTAGCGGACCGTCCGGGAGGGGTTCGGGGAGGGGCAGCTGAGGGACGGGCTCCAGGGCCCGCGTGCTCGGCGGTGCCGGGACCACCAGGCGCTCGCCGTCCGGGAGTACGGCGGTGTGCGTGACGGTGCCGGGGTCGACGTACACCGCCTCGAACACGCCGTAGGGCGCGCCCTTTCCCGGCGGGGCGGTCACGTGGAAGCCGGGGTAGCTGCCGAGGGCCAGCTCGATGGCCGCGCCGCTCACGGCCCGGCCCACCGCGTCGGGGTCGGCGTCCCGGACGACCAGCCGCAGCAGGGCGCTGGCCGTCTCCTCCGTACCGGCGTCCGGCCGGTCGGTGCGGGCCAGCTCCCACCGCGCCTCGGCGCTCTTCGCGAAGGAACCCTCCAACTGCTCCCGTACCAGCCGCGCCTTGGCCTCGATGTCGAGTCCCGTCAGCACGAACACGACCTCGTTGCGCCAGCCGCCGAGCCGGTTCAGCCCGGCCTTCAGCGTCGGAGGCGGCGCCTCGCCCCGTACGCCGGAGATCCGCACCCGGTCGCGGCCGTCCGCCTCCAGCCGCACCGTGTCCAGCCGCGCCGTCACATCCGGCCCCGCGTACCGGGCGCCCGCCGTCTCGTACAGCAGTTGCGCGGTGACCGTGCCGACGTCGACGACCCCGCCCGTACCGTCCTGTTTGGCGATGACGGAAGACCCGTCCTCGTACAGCTCGGCGACCGGGAAGCCGGGCCGGCGTATGTCGTGGCGGGCGAAGAAGGCGTAGTTGCCGCCCGTCGCCTGCGTCCCGCACTCCAGGACGTGCCCGGCGACCACCGCGCCCGCCAGCCGGTCGTACGCCTCCGGCCCCCACCCGAACCACCACGCCGCCGGCCCGCTGACCAGCGCCGCGTCCGTGACCCGCCCGGTCACCACCACATCCGCCCCGCCGCGCAGGCACGCCGTGATGCCGCCGCCGCCCAGGTACGCGTTGGCCGTCAGCGCCCCGTCCGGCACCGGCAGCTGGTCGCCCTCCACGTGCGCGACGCGCACCTCCGGCAGGCCGAGCCGCCGCGCGAGGGCGCGCAGCGCGTCGGCGAGACCGGCCGGGTTGAGGCCGCCGGCGTTGGTCACGATCTTCACGCCCCGCTCGTGGGCGAGCCCGAGGCCCTCCTCCATCTGCTTCAGGAAGGTCTTGGCGTAGCCCAGCTCGGGGTCCTTGAGCCGGTCCCGGCCGAGGATGAGCATGGTCAGCTCGGCGAGGTAGTCGCCGGTCAGGACGTCCAGGTCGCCGCCGGTGAGCATCTCGCGTACGGCGTCGAAGCGGTCGCCGTAGAAGCCGGAGGCGTTGCCGATCCGCAGCGGCCGCTTCATGCCGCTCCCCTGGGCCTGCGCCCCGGACCCGCCGGTCCGGCGAAGGCCTGCGCGATGCCGATCCATCGGTCGGCGTCGGGGCCCTCCGCCCGTACGGCCAGGTCGTCGCGGTGGGCCCGCTGGGTGACCAGCAGGCAGAAGTCGAGGGCGGGCCCGGTGATCCGCTGGGGGGCGTCTTCCGGACCAAACGCCCAGAGGCTTCCATCGGGCGAGGTCAGCTCCACCCGGAAGGGCTCGGCGGGCGGTGTCATGCCCCGTACGGCATAGGCGTAGTCCCGGGCCCGTACGCCGATCCAGGCGACGTGCCGCAGCCGGGCGGTCGGGGGGCGTACGGCGCCGAGGGCGTCGGCGATGTCCTGGCCGTGCGCCCAGGTCTCCATCAGGCGGGCGGTCGCCATGGACGCGGCGCTCATGGGCGGCCCGTACCAGGGGAAACGGGCCCCTGCGGGAGCGGCCGCGAGGGCGTCGAGGAGCCGTGAGCGGCCGTCGCGCCAGCGGGCGAGGAGCCTGGCGGGCGGTTCGGCGGCGCCTGCCTCCGCCCCGTCGTCGACGAAGGTGTCGGGGGCCTCGAGCGCCTCGTCGACGTGCGCGGCGAACCGGTCCGCGTCCGTGACGGCGAGCAGGGCCGCGTCGTCGGTCCACGCCAGGTGGGCGATCTGGTGGGCGACGGTCCAGCGGGGGGCGGGGGTGGGCGTGGCCCAGCCGTCCGGTTCCAGGCCTGCGACCAGCCGGTCGACTTCCTCGCTCTCGTCGCGCAGATCATCCAGCAGGGCTTGGGACACGGAGCGCTCCCTCCGACGGCACGGGGCACGGACACGGCAGTGCGTGCCCCGGAGCATGGCAGCGCCCGGAGAAACAAGCAAGCGTGCTTGCTTTACTTTTTCGGCTTTCCGGCCACCTGGGACCGCACCGCCCCCATGCTGGCCGCGATGACCAGCGCTATCGCCAACGCGTCGGTGACGGACAGGGCTTGGTGCAGCACGAGGAACCCGGCCGTCGCCGCGATCCCGGGCTCCAGGCTCATGAGGATCGCGAAGGTCGGCGCGGGCAGGCGGCGCAGGGCGAGCAGTTCGAGGGTGTACGGGAGGACGGACGACATCAGCGCGACGGCGAGGCCCAGGGCGATCGTCGACGGCACCAGCAGCTTCGACCCGGCCTCCACGATGCCCAGCGGCAGGCTCAGCACCGCGCCGACGGCCATCGCGAGCGCCAGCCCGTCCGCCTGTGGGAACCGCCGCCCGGTGCGGGCGCTGAAGACGATGTACGCCGCCCACATCACGCCCGCCGCGAGCGCGAACACCGCGCCCACGGGGTCCAGCCGGTCGAATCCTCCCCCGCTCAGCAGCACCACCCCGGCCAGCGCGAGCCCGGCCCACACGAAGCTGACCAGCCTTCGCGAGGCGACCACCGACAGGACGAGCGGCCCGAGCACCTCCAGGGTGACGGCGGCGCCCAGCGGGATGCGGTCGGCGGCCTGGTAGAAGAGCACGTTCATCCCCGCCATGGCGGCGCCGAACGCCAGCACCGTCCCCCAGTCGGCCCGCGCGTACCCCCCCACCTTGGGCCGGCACACCGCCAGCAGCACGAGGGCGGCGAGGATCAGCCGCAGCGTGACCACCCCGAGGGCACCGGCGCGCGGCATCAGCAGCACGGCGACGGCCGACCCGAACTGCACCGACAGCCCCCCGGCCACCACCAGCGCCACCGGCCCGACCGCGCCCCGCCGCCGGGCGACACCGCCCTCGGGATGCGCGGCGGCGACCTCGGGCAGCGCGACGGCTGCGGCGTCGGCGGTACGGGCATCGGTAGGGGTGGCGTCCACCGGGACCTCAGGACTTCCTGCTGGGCATATTCCAGCGACACATTCATCAGTTCGGGTTGCGTACCGACGGTACGGGACCGGAGTTCCCCATTCCGCACCAAGAATCCGGAGGGCACGTTCTCCGACGGAAAGTGAGTGTATGGTCATGACGCTGATGGACATGGGTACGGGTACGGGTACGGGTACGTATCCGTCGACACAGAGGAGGGTCGTCACGATGGCTGACGCGAACATCCGGATCCCCGTCGAGGCCCGCGACCGGCTCGCGACCATCGCGGCTGCCGAAGGCATGTCGCTGCGCGCCTACCTCTCCAGCCTCGCCCAGAGCCTCCTCACCCCGGAGGAGCGCAAGGCGCAGGCCGACGAGGCCCGCCGGATCCTGCACGAGTGGAACGGCTACGACCCCACCGACGAGGAGCTGGCGCAGGCCGACGCCGAACTCAACCGACGTATTGCCGAGGCCCTCCGTTGAGCACCACACTCCACGTCATCATGGACGACACGGCGCTGGTGGCCGCCGGACGAGGGAACTTCCTGGCCTCTCGCGTGATTCACCGCGCCCACAACGAAGCCGGGTGGCGCCTGTACGCGCCCACCTGCGCCCTGGTCGAGGCGGATCGCACCCACCCCGGTACGGCTGAGCACTTCGCGAGCATGCCCGGCGTCGTTCTGCTGGAGCTGGATACGCCCGCCGCTCTCGCCGTCGCCAAGCAGGACACGTGGTCGATGGCCCACGTGCTGCACGCCGCCGAACCGACACCGGAGCGGCCGAGCGGCGGGGTCGTCGCCACGATGGAACGCGACCGCTGGAAGGGCGCCCCCGTCCGCCTGCTGGACCTCAATCCCTGAGTCCGGGTTCCGGGCTCTCCGCCGGGTCGCCCCGGCGGAGAGCCTCCGCCAGCACCTCCGCCAGGTGCCTGGCCCGCACCCCCGCCAGCTGGTCCAGTTGCGTGCGGCAGGAGAAGCCGTCCGCCAGGATCTCGGTGCCGGGGGGCGCCGTGCGGACGGAGGGCAGCAGCTGCTCCTCCGCGCAGGCGACCGAGACGTCGTAGTGGCCGCGCGTGAACCCGAAGTCGCCGGCCAGACCGCAGCAGCCGCCGCTCAGCTCGCCGGTGAGGCCCACGCGGGTGCGCAGCCGGCGGTCGGGGGCGTCGCCGAGGACCGCGTGCTGGTGGCAGTGGGTCTGACCGGCGACCGGCCGGTCCAGGCGCGGGGGCTGCCAGTCGGGGGCGTACTCCTCCAGGGCCTGGGCGAAGGTGCGTACGGAGTCGGCCAGGCGGCGCGCCCGGGGGTCGTCGGGGAGCAGCTCGGGCAGGTCGGTGCGCAGGGCGGCGGCGCAGCTGGGTTCGAGGACGACCACGGGGGTGCCCAGGGTGGGCGCCATGGTGTCGAGGGTGCGGCGCATGACGGTACGGGCCCGGTCGAGCTGGCCGGTGGAGACGTACGTGAGGCCGCAGCACACCCGGTGCGGCGGCAACGCGTGCCGCAGACCGGCCGCCTCCAGGACGGTGACGGCCGCGCGGCCCACGGACGGGGACAGGTGGTCGGTGAACGTGTCGGGCCACAGGAGCAGGTCGCCCGCCGTGTTCCCCCGCCGCCCGTACCAGCGGCGGAACGTCTCCGTCGCCAGCTCCGGGATGTCCCGCTCCGGTGCGATGCCCGCCACCCGCTTGGCCAGGGCCGCGAGCGGGCGCACCCGTGCGGCGGCGTTGAGGACCCGGGCGAAGGGCGCGGCGAGGCGCAGCCACTGCGGCAGGCGGCCCATCGCGTAGTGGGCGGCCGGGCGCAGCCGCCCCGCGTAGTGGTGGTGCAGGAACTCCGCCTTGTACGTCGCCATGTCGACCCCCACCGGGCAGTCGCTGCGGCAGCCCTTGCACGACAGGCACAGGTCCAGCGCGTCCCGCACCTCGGGTGACCGCCAGCCGTCCGTCACCACCTCGCCCGCCAGCATCTCGTGCAACAGCCGGGCACGGCCGCGCGTCGAGTGCTGCTCCTCGCCCGTCACCCGGAAGGACGGGCACATCACCCCCGGGCCCTGGCTGGGGCCGTCCACCCGGCACTTGGCGACGCCGACACAGCGCCGTACGGCGGTGGCGAAGTCCCCGCCGTCGTGCGGGTAGCCGAAGGCGACGTCCACGCGCTCGCGCGGCAGCACGGCGAAGCGGAGGTTGTCGTCGAGGCGGGCGGGCCGGGCGAGCATGCCCGGGTTCATGCCTCCGGCCGGGTCCCACAGGTCCTTGAACCGGCCGAAGAGGGCGACCAGCTCGCCCCCGTACATCCTGGGCAGCAGCTCGGCGCGCGCCTGCCCGTCGCCGTGTTCGCCGGACAGCGAGCCGCCATGGGCGACGACGAGATCGGCGACGTCCTCGGAGAACCGCCGGAAGCGCTCCACCCCGCCCTTCGACACCAGGTCGAAGTCGATACGGACGTGGATGCAGCCGTCGCCGAAGTGCCCGTAGGGCGTACCTCGCAGTCCGTGCCGGGCCAGCAGGGCGCGGAAGTCGCGGAGGTACGCGCCGAGGCGGGCGGGTGGTACGGCGCAGTCCTCCCAGCCGGGCCAGGCCTCGGCGCCTTCGACGGTCCGGGTGGCGGTTCCGGCGGCGTCCTCGCGGACCCGCCACAGGGCGCGCTGGGCGGCCGGTTCGGTGACCACGCTGGCGTCCAGGGCGTCGGCGATGCGCAGGAGCCGGGCCGCGTGCGAGGCGGCCTCCTCCGGCGTCGCGCCGCCCGTCTCGGCGAAGAGCCAGGCGCCGCCCCGGGGCAGCGCGGCGCGGGCGGCGGGGTCGCGGACCAGGTCCTCGGCCATGCCCTCCACGGTGAGCGGACCGTACGGGAGGAGGCCGGGTGCCGCCTCGGCGGCCGCGCCCTCGTCGGCGTACCCGAGGACGGCGAGGGCGCGGGCGGGCGGCGACTCGACGAGCCGTACGGTCGCCTCGGTGAGCACGGCCAGGGTGCCCTCGCTGCCGCAGAAGGCGCGGGCGAGGTCGGTGCCGCGCTCGGGGAGGAGGGCGTCGAGGGCGTAACCGGAGATGCGGCGGGGAAGGCCCGGCGGGAAGCCGGTGCGGAGGGCGGCCAGGTGGTCGCGGACGAGGTCCGCCAACCCGTCCGGCGCGCCCTGCCCGCCGCGCCCGAGGTGCAGCTCGGTGCCGCCGTACGTCACGACCGACAGCCGGTCGACGTTGTCGGCGGTCGTGCCCCACGCCACGGAGTGCGACCCGCACGCGTTGTTGCCGATCATGCCGCCCAGCGTGCAGCGGCTGTGGGTGGACGGGTCGGGCCCGAAGGTCAGCCCGTACGCACGTGCCGCCCCGCGCAGCCGGTCCAGGACCACGCCGGGCTGGACGACGGCCGTGCGCGCCTCGGGGTCCACCGAGACGATGTCCCGCATGTGCCGGGTGAAGTCGAGCACGACGCCGGTGCCGGTCGCCTGCCCGGCGATCGACGTGCCCGCGCCGCGCGGCACGACCGGCACGCCGTGCTCGCGGCACACCGCCAGCGCGGCGGCCACGTCGGCCGCGTCGCGCGGGGCGACGACGCCGACGGGGACGCGCCGGTAGTTGGACGCGTCCATGGTGTGCAGGGCCCGGGCCGCCGCCCCGAAGTCCACCTCGCCGCGCACGGCGTGCCGAAGGGCCCGCGCGATGTCCGCCGTCTCCCGCCGCTGATCACCCATGCGGCCAGGATGCCCCCCGACCGGCCCGGTGGCCTCCCGTCCCTCACTCCTCGCCAAGCCAATCGAAAGAATGCGCACAAGAACTGCCCAAACTGATCGTCAATTCTCTTATAGTGACCCGGAATTGTTCGGGAATTGACGGCTCCAGATGCCCCCACGCCCAGAGGACTGACGATTTGCGCCCCTCCCTCCGGCCGGCCGCGCCGACCCTGCTGATCTCGGCGGCCGTCACCGGCCTCCTGTGCGCGGGAGCGGTGGCCCTCGCTCCCGGCTCCGTGCGGGCCCCGCTGGCGTGGGGCTCGGCCACGGCCGCCGTCCTGCTGACCGCCGCGGTCACCACCGCCGCGTACGCCCTCGACACCGCCCGCCGTCTGCGCGACCGGGCCGCCGCGCTCACCACCGAGGCCGCGCGCCGCGCCGCCGACACCGCCCGGACGGTCGCCGAGGCCCGCGCGGAAGCGGCCCGCGCCAGGACGGAGGCGGACCGCGCCGTCGCCGAAGCCCGCGCGGAAGCCGACCGCGCCGTCGCCGAAGCCCGCGCACAGGCCGACCGCACCGCCGCCGAAGCCCGCGCCGACGCCGAACGGGCCCGCGCGGAGGCCACGCGCAGCGAGACCGACCGGGCCGCCGCCGTGGCCGCCTGCGCCAACGCGGCCGGCCGCATGCAGGCCCTCGCCACCAGCATGCTCGCCGACCTCCGCGAGATGGAACACCGGCACACCGACGAGGACGTCCTCACCGACCTCCTCCACCTCGACCACCGCACCGCCCAGGCCGGCCGCCTCGCCGACTCCATCGCCGTCCTCACCGGCGCCCGCTCCGGCCGCCGCTGGGCCAAGCCGATCGTGATGGAGTCCATCCTGCGCGGCGCGATGGGCCGCATCGGCGGCTACCAGCGCGTACGGCTCCACACCACCAGCGACGCCGCGATCGCCGGGCACGCCGCCGAGGGCGTCATGCACGCGCTCGCCGAACTCCTCGACAACGCCGCGAACTTCTCGCCGCCCACCGCCGAGGTCCATGTGTACGTCGAGGAGGTCCCGGCCGGGCTCGTGGTCACCGTGGAGGACAGCGGCCTGGTCATGAGCGACGTCCAGCTGCGCCGCGCCGAACGTGCCGTCACCGCCGAACGGACCGACCTGACCGGCCTGTCCGGCACCCGCCTGGGTCTGGCCGTCGTCGGCCGCCTGGCCCACAAGCACGGGCTGACCGTGTCCTTCCGCCCCTCGGCCCGCGGCGGCACCGGCGCGCTGGTGATGATCCCGCACGAGCTGATCACCCGCCCCCGCGACACGGCCGCCCCCCACGCCCCCGGCACGACCCCCGCGCCCGGCGCGCCCCGCGACATCCCCGCGCCCCGCGACACCCACGCGCCCCACGACCGCCCGTCGCCCGCCTTCACCGACTCCCCCTCCCCCGCCACCACCCCCGGCGGCCTCCCCAAGCGCCGCCGGGGCCAGACCCTGGCCGCCGCCCACCCCGAAGGCACCCCCGGCGGCACTCCCGAAGGAACTCCCCGCACCACCCCCTCCACCCCCGACCCCGCCTCCCGCACCCGGTCGGCGGCCCGTTTCAGCAGCTTCCGCCACGCGGTACGCACCACCACGGAAGGCACCCCCCGATGACGATCGGCACCACCACCGACGAGAAGCTCAACTGGCTGCTGGAGAACCTGCTCCAGCGCACGCCCGGCGCCCGCCACGCACTCGTGCTGTCCCGGGACGGCCTCAAGCTGTGCCGTACGCCCGAGCTGTCCGTCGACCAGGCCGACCAGCTGGCCGCCATAGCGGCGGGCATCCAGAGCCTGTCGCACGGGGCGTCCATGGAGTTCGGCGACGGGACCGGCGGCGTACGGTCAGCGATGGCCGAGTTCTACGGCGGCATCCTGCTCATCGTCGAGGCCGGCGAGGGCGCCCACCTCGCGGTCGTCGCCGCCGAGGACTCCGACGTCGGCCTGGTCGGGCACAACATGAGCGAGCTCGTCGAGCAGCTCGGCGAGCACCTGCACGCCGAGCCCCGCACACCGTGAGCCCGACAGGCCGGTCCGGGAGCCACCGGGACGAGTCCCCGGACCGGCTGTACACCCTCACCGGTGGCCGCACCCGCTCCGCCCCGGACGCGCCGTTCGACCTGGTGACCCTGGTGGTCGCCGAGTCCGAGCCGGGGCCCGGCATGCAGTCCGAGCACGCCGCGATCCTCCGGATGTGCCGGCGCCCCACCGCGGTCGTCGAGGTGGCGGCCGAACTCGCCCTGCCGGTCGGCATCGTGCGCATCCTGCTCTCCGACCTGCTCGGTACGGGCCGGATCAGCGCCCGCCACCCGCGCGCATCCGCGCACAGCCTTCCCGACCCCGACATTCTGGAGCAGGTGCTCGTTGGACTCCGCAACCTCTGAACGGACACCCCTCACCAGCACCGCCGACAACGGTCTCAAGATCGTCATCGTCGGCGGTTTCGGTGTCGGCAAGACCACCCTCGTACGCTCGGTCAGCGAGATCCGTCCCCTCAACACCGAGGAGACGATGACCCGCGCGGGCGAGGCCGTCGACGACGTCGGCCAGATCCACGCCAAGACGTCCACCACCGTCGCCTTCGACTTCGGCCGCATCACGCTCGACGCGCACAACGTCCTGTACCTCTTCGGCGCCCCCGGCCAGGAACGCTTCTGGTTCCTGTGGGACCGCCTCTTCTCCGGCACCCTCGGCGCGGTCGTCCTCGTCGACACGCGCCGCCTCGCCGACTCCTGGTACGCGATCGACCGCCTGGAGCACCACGGCATGCCGTTCATCGTCGCCTGCAACGACTTCGGCGGCCCGGCCCACACCGAGCGCGAGATCCGCGAGGCGCTCGACCTGGCCGACGACGTACCGCTGGTCGAGTGCGACGCCCGCGACCGCTCGTCGAGCAAGTACGTACTGATCACGCTCGTCACCCACCTCCAACACCTGCACGCCCTCCGGGAGACCAGAACATGACCGCCCCGTTGCCCCTGTCCGGGCCCCGGTTCCAGGCCGAACCCGCCCAGCTGTACCGGGAGCTGAGGCGCGAGCACGGAGCCGTCGCGCCGGTCGTGCTCGACGGGGACGTCCCGGCCTGGCTGGTGCTCGACTACCGGGAGCTGCACCAGGTCACCAGCGACCCGGTGCTCTTCAGCCGCGACTCCGACCTGTGGAACCAGTGGGACCGCATCCCCGACGACTGGCCGCTGCTGCCCATGATCGGCCGCAAGCAGCCGTCGATCCTCTACACGGTCGGCGAACGCCACCGGCAGCGCGCCGGGATGATCGCGACCGCCCTCGAATCGGTCGACCCCTTCAGCCTGCGCCGGTACGCCGAGGAGTACGCGGACGGGCTGATCGACACGTTCTGCGGCACGGGCGAGGCGGAGCTGATCGCCCAGTACGCCATGCTGCTGCCCGTCCGCGTCCTGGTGAAGATCTACGGCGTACCCGACGCGCAAGGCCCTGGGCTCGTCACCGCGCTCAACGACATGATCGACGGCCGGGAGCGGGCGCTGGCCGGCCAGCAGCACCTGGCCGAGTCGATGTTCGGCCTCCTCGCCGCCAAACGGGCCGAGCCGGGCGAGGACGTGGCCTCCCGCATGCTGGCCGACCCGTCCGGGTTCACCGTCGAGGAGATCGCCCAGGACCTGATGGTCATGATGGCGGCCGGGCACCAGCCGACGGCCGACTGGATCGGCAACTCGCTGCGCCTGATGCTGACCGACGACCGGTTCGCGGCCTCCCTGTCCGGCGGCCGGCACAGCGTCGCCGAGGCGATGAACGAGGTGCTGTGGGCCGACACCCCGTCGCAGAACGTGGCCGGGCGGTGGGCGTCGCGCGACACGCACCTGGGCGGGCGGCACATCAAGGCGGGCGACCTGCTCCTGCTGGGCCTGGCCGCCGCCAACGCCGACCCGCAGGTCCACATCGACAACTCCGCCCTCACCGGCGGCAACAGCGCCCACTTCTCCTTCGGGCACGGCGAGCACCGCTGCCCGTTCCCCGCCCAGGAGATCGCCGAGGTCATCGCCCGTACCGGGATCGAGGTGCTGCTGGACCGGCTGCCCGACCTCGACCTCGCCGTACCGGCCGGCTCCCTCACCCGGCGGCCGTCGCCCTGGCTGCGCGGCCTGACCGACCTGCCCGTGACCTTCACCCCGACCCCCGCCCTCGGAGGCACCCCATGACCACTGAGCCCATACATCTGGACCCCTTCGTCACCGACCTCGACGGCGAGAGCGCCCGCCTGCGCGCCGCCGGGCCGCTCGCCCGGGTCGTCCTGCCGGGCGGGGTGCCGGTGTGGGCGGTCACGCACCACGCGGAGGCGCGCGAGCTGCTCACCGACAAGCGGCTCGTGAAGGACATCAACGTGTGGGGCGCCTGGCAGCGCGGCGAGATACCGCCGGACTGGCCGCTGATCGGCCTGGCCAACCCCGGCCGGTCCATGCTGACCGTGGACGGCGAGGACCACCGCCGGATGCGGGCGCTGGTCGCGCAGGCGCTCACCCCGCGCCGGGTGGAGCTGATGCGGGCGCGGATCACCGAGCTGACGGAGGGCCTGCTGGACGGCCTGGCCGCGCACGGGCCGGGCGGGACGGTGGACCTGAAGGCCGCCTTCGCCTATCCCCTGCCCATGTACGTGATCAGCGACCTGATGGGCATCGACCCGGCGGACCACCCGCGCCTGAAGGTGCTGTTCGACAAGTTCTTCTCCACCCAGACGCCGCCGGAGGAGGTCGTGGCGACCCTCGGGGAGCTGGCGGAGATGATGGCGAAGGTGGTGGCCGCCCGCCGCGCCGAGCCGGGCGACGACCTCACCAGCGCGCTGATCGCCGCCTCCGAGAACGGCGACCACCTCACCGACGAGGAGATCGTCTCCACCCTCCAGCTGATGGTGGCGGCGGGCCACGAGACGACGATCTCGCTGATCGTCAACGCCGTCGTCAACCTGTCCGCCCATCCCGAGCAGCTGGCCCTCGTCCGTTCCGGCGAGGCCGGCTGGGACGCGGTGGTGGAGGAGACGCTCCGCTTCTCCACGCCCACCTCGCACGTCCTGATCCGGTTCGCGACCGAGGACGTCCGGGTGGGCGACCGTACCCTCCCGAAGGGGGACGCGCTGATCGTGTCGTACGGGGCGATCGGCCGCGACGAGAAGCAGCACGGCCCGAGCGCGGGCGTCTTCGACATCACCCGCTCGCCCAACCGGCACATCTCCTTCGGCCACGGCCCGCACGTCTGCCCGGGCGCCGCACTGTCCCGCCTGGAGGCGGGCGTCGCCCTGCCCGCGCTGTACGCGCGCTTCCCGGACCTCACGCTCGCCGTGCCCGCCTCCGAGCTCCGCAACAAGCCGGTCGTCACCCAGAACGATCTGTTCGAGCTGCCCGTCCGGCTGCACTGAGCCGCGCTGACGTCTCATTTCCACGTCTCACCCGACGGACACGGCCGTCCGCCGTGTCCGTCAGGGACTAGGCTCCGATCCGTGGCTGAGATCCAGATTCCCGCTGACATCAAGCCCGCCGACGGCCGTTTCGGCGCGGGCCCCTCCAAGGTGCGTACGGAGGCGCTGGACGCCCTGGCCGCCACCGGCACCTCCCTCCTCGGTACGTCCCACCGCCAGGCCCCGGTCAAGAACCTGGTCGGCGAGGTCCGCGCGGGCGTACGCGACCTGTTCTCCCTCCCCGAGGGCTACGAGGTGATCCTCGGCAACGGCGGCTCCACCGCCTTCTGGGACATCGCGACCCACGGGCTGATCGAGAACAAGTCGCAGCACCTGTCCTTCGGCGAGTTCTCCTCCAAGTTCGCCAAGGCGTCGAAGCTGGCCCCGTGGCTGGCCGAGCCGACCGTGATCTCCTCCGACCCGGGCACGCACCCCGAGCCGCGGGCGGAGGCGGGCGTCGACGTGTACGCGTTCACGCACAACGAGACCTCCACCGGTGTCGCCGCGCCCGTCAAGCGCGTCGAGGGCGCCGACGAGGGCGCGCTGGTCCTCGTCGACGCGACCTCCGGCGCGGGCGGCCTGCCGGTCGACATCACCGAGTCGGACGTCTACTACTTCGCCCCGCAGAAGTCGTTCGCCTCCGAGGGCGGCCTGTGGATCGGCGTGTTCTCCCCGGCGGCGCTGGAGCGGGCCGCCCGGATCCACGCCTCGGGCCGTCACGTCCCGGAGTTCTTCTCGCTGCCGACGGCGATCGACAACTCGCTGAAGAACCAGACGTACAACACCCCGGCCCTGTCCACGCTGTTCCTGCTCAACGAGCAGTTGAAGTGGATCAACGGCCAGGGCGGTCTGGACTGGTCGGTGCGCCGCACCGCGACGTCCGCGCGCACCCTGTACGGCTGGGCGGAGGAGTCCAAGTACGCCACGCCGTTCGTCCCGGACCCGGCGAAGCGCTCGCAGGTCATCGGCACGATCGACTTCTCGGACGAGATCGACGCGGCGGCGGTCGCCAAGGTGCTGCGCGCCAACGGCATCGTGGACACCGAGCCGTACCGCAAGCTGGGCCGCAACCAGCTGCGGATCGCGATGTTCCCGGCGATCGACCCGGCGGACGTCGAGGCGCTGACGGCGTGTGTCGACTACGTGATCGAGAAGCTGTAAGCGGCCGGGCTACATAGGTGAAGGGCCCCGACCCGAGAGGTCGGGGCCCTTCCGTATGCGGCCGATAACCGCTCTATCGGGCGCCGTCGCCGGTCCCTACCATCCGAAGCACTCCGGCACACCAGCACCACGGAGCCGGAGGATTGACATGCTCACGACATTTACGGTTGGACCCTCCACTTCGACCGGCAACCGATCGGAGCCCCATGTCCAGAAGACCCCGAGCGCTGCTCACCGGCGCGGCCCTCACCACAGCGGTCGCGTCGACCGTCCTCACGCCGGCCCCCGCCTCGGCGGGCATCGTCGCCCCGCCCGACAAGATCGTGATCGAGATCGCAACCGTCAACGGCTCGGGCTGCCCCCTGGGCACGGCCGCCGTCGCCGTCGCCCCGGACAACACCGCCTTCACCGTGACGTACAGCGACTACCTCGCCCAGGTGGGCGTCGGCGCGGAGCCGACCGACTTCCGCAAGAACTGCCAGCTCAACCTGATCGTGCACGTCCCGCACGGCTTCACCTACGCCGTCGCCAGCGCCGACTACCGCGGGTACGCCAAGCTGGAGGCCGGCGCCACCGCCGTACAGAAGGCGTCCTACTACTTCCAGGGCTCGCCCGACACCGCATCCAGGTCGCACCCGTACCAGGGCCCGTACGACAACAACTGGCAGGCGACCGACCAGACCGACTGGGGCCAGCTCGTCTGGGCGCCCTGCGGCGTGAAGCGGAACTTCAACATCAATACCGAGCTGCGGGTCAGCGCGGGTACCTCCGACCCGACCAAGACCAACAGCTTCATCGCCATGGACTCCACGGACGCCGACATCAAAACGATCTACCGGCTGGCCTGGAAGGAGTGCCCGAAGTAGGCATTTCCCGGTGACCGGGTGGGCCCGCGCCCCCTCCGCGGGCCCACCCTCCTCGTCGTGCGGGCGGCGCCACGGGCCTGGAGCGGAACCTTCCGTGACGCGCGTGCCGGACGAGGTCCGCCGGAAGCTCAACACCCCGCGGGCCGAGCGGGAACACCCGGCGTCCCGGTCGGCCGACACCCTGACCGCACGGGCAATCGATCGCGTCACTGGCTGATCGGTACGGCCCGTCCCGTGACACGCGTGCGATCGTCCCCCGGAGAGACATCGATCAGCAGATCGCTGGGGCGGCCCATGTCCTCGCCCTGCCGGATCGCGATCGTCGTGGGGCCGGTGATCAGGCCCAGCGTGCGGAGGTAGCCGCCGAGCGCCGCAGCCGCCGCTCCGGTGGCCGGGTCCTCCACGACACCGCCCACCGGGAAGGGGTTGCGGGCGTGGAAGCGCGCCGGGGACTCGCGCCACACCAGGTTCACGGTCGTCCAGCCGTGCTGCCGCATCACCGCGGCCAGGGCGTCGAAGTCGTAGTCCAGGTCGGCCAGGCGCTCCCGCGAGGCGGCCGCCAGGACCAGGTGGTCGTTGCCGCCGAAGGCCACGTGCGGGGGCAGGGCGGGATCGAGGTCGGCGGCCGTCCACCCCAAGGACCGCAGCGTCCCGTCCAGTTCGGCGCCGACGGCGGGCCGGCTGCGGGTGGGGACGCTGGTGAGCGTGGCCAGGACCGCGCCCGAGTCGTCGAGACCGGTGGCCACGGGGATCTCGCCCACGGGGGTGTCGAGCAGCAGGTCGCCGGCGCCCAGCCGCTCGGCGAGCGCGACGGACAGGGCGATGGTGGCGTGTCCGCAGAAGGCCACCTCCGCCAGCGGACTGAAGTAGCGGACCTGGAACCGTCGCGCCGCTTCGTCGCGGCGCGTGACGAACGCGGTCTCCGAGTACACGAGGCCGGCGGCGATGGCGAGCATCGCCGCCTCGTCGAGCCCGGAGGCCCCGAGCACGACACCGGCGGGGTTCCCGCCCTCCGGGTCGTCGGTGAAAGCCGAGTAACGGAGGGTCTCGGTCAGCGGGCCGTGGGCTTCGGTGGTGGTCATGGCCCTATGCTGGCGCGCGTCGGACCATCGCGTCCAACGATTGATTCCGATGGTACCGATGCGCACATTGCATATTCTTGGTCGGTGGACACCCGGCTTCTTCACACCTTCACGACCCTCGCCCGGAGCGGCAGCTTCACCTCCGCCGCGGCGGAGCTGCACCTGGCGCAGTCCACGGTCACCGTGCACATCCGCACCCTGGAGCGGGAACTCGGAACCCGGCTCTTCGACCGCCTTCCCACGGGCGCTCTGCTCACCGACTCCGGGCGGCGGCTGCTGGCGGAGGCCGAGACCGTCCTCGACGCCGTGGCGCGCCTGCGGGCCGGCGGCGACGACGGTGACGGGGCCGTACGGGGGCAGGTGACCGTGGGCACTCCCGAGTCGCTGTGCGCCACCCGGCTCCCGGGCGTCATGGTCTCCCTGCGCACCCGCCATCCCGAGGTCGACGTACGCCTCCACGCCGCCGGCACGACGGAGTGCGTCGAGGGCCTGCGGTCCGGACGCCTCGATGTGGCCCTGCTGCTGGAGGAGGAGGCCGGCTTCCCCGATGTGACGGCCGAGCCGGTCGCCCGCGAACCGCTCGCCCTTGTCTGCGCCCCCACGCACCCGTTCGCCGCACGTACGCGAGCCGCCTCCTGGGAAGACCTCGCGGCGGAGAGCTTCTTCCTGCTGGAACAGGGCTGCTCCTACAGCGACGCGCTGGAGCGGCGGCTGCTCACCGTGGCCGGGGCCCGGCCACGGCTGACCCGGTTCGGGAGCGTGGACGCGGCGCGCGGCTGCGTGGCCTCGGGACTCGGCCTCGCCCTGCTGCCCCTGACGACGGTGGAGGAGCACCTGCGCCAGGGACGGCTGGCGCGGGTTCCGGGGCCGGGCTTCGCCGACGTACCCCTCCTCCTGGCCCGGCACAGCAGGCGGTGGGTCTCACCGGCGGCGCAGGCGTTCACACGGGAAGTGGTGCGACACCTCTCCGGCGACGACGGCTGACGACAGCCCGGTGGGACTCCCTTGGCCGGGCATCCGCATCACCATGCCCGGGTCAGCCCCTGGGGCGTCGCGAGCGCCGCCACACCAGTACGAGCACGGCGGCACCGGCCACCACCACGGCGCCCACGGTGGCGTTGCCGCCGCCGTCACCCCCGCCGGCGCCCGGATCCACCGGCGACACCCCGCCCTTGCCGCCCGAACCGGGGGAACCGCTCTTGTCCGGGGCGGGCCGCGACTCCAGAGCTACGCGCACCACCTCGCTGTCCGCCCCCTCGGAACCGAACATCAGCGCCGACCCGTCCACCGTGTACGTCACCGACTCCGCCTGCCGCTGGATCGGCGCGCTCAACCGCCGCTCCCCGCCCGGCCGCCCGTCCTTCCAGGGGTACGCACGGGCGCTGAAGTAGCCGCGCAACACCAGCTCCCCGCCGTCCGGCGAGAACGCCCCGTCCGTGACCCACGGCACCTCGGCGATCCGCCGGAAGACGTTCGGGCCGTCGGCGCTCAGCCGGGCGGGACCTTCGTACAGTCCGCCCCCGTCCTCGTTCTTCGACGCGATGTAGACCCGCCCGGTCTTCGGATGCACCATCAACGCCTCGGCGTTACGCGGCCCGTCGGCGTACGTCACCGTGTACTGGGTGGCCTCCACGGTCCGGTCACGCAGCTGCTCCGGCTCGGGGAAGCGGTAGATCCAGACGTGCTGCCAGGAGCCGTCGAGGTTGTCCCCGATGTCACCCACGTACACATGGCCGTCCGCCCCGACCGAGACCGCCTCCATGTCACGCGGCGTGCCGACCCCGCGCAGGGTGACGGTGGCCACCGTCCTGCCGGTCCGGCCGTCCACGGCGAACACCCGTGGCTCGTCCTGGTCGTTGTGCGTCCAGTAGACGCCCGGGTGGGCGCGGCTCGCCGCGAGGCCGCTCGACTCGGTGATCCGGGGGTCCCCGATCGTGAACCCGCCGTCTTCCGCCATGGCGGGGGCGGCGGCCAGCACCACCACGGCCGAGGCCAGACCCACCGTCGTACGCAACGAAACCATGCCCCCAGTGTCCATGGTCACATCGCACACCAGCGCCCCGGTCCGCGATGATGACCCCCATGCGTTTCATGTTCGTCGGCGACTCCATGACCATCGGACGCGCCGGCGACTACACCTGGCGCTACCGGATGTGGCAGCACCTCGACGCGACCTCCGACGGCCGCCCGTACGAGATCGTCGGCCCCCGCACCGAGCTGTACGACCCGGCCGCCGACGCCCCCGTCTCGCACCAGTACGCCGACCCCGCCTTCCCCGCCGACGCCCGCAGGCACCTCTCCGGCTGGGGCGAGGGCTGGCTGCACATGGCGCCGGTGATCGGTGAGACGGTCGCCGCGACGAAGGCGGACGTGCTGCTGGTGTCCCTGGGGCTGATAGACCTGGGCTTCTACACGGACAGCACGCAGACGACGGGGAACGTACGGGCGTTCATCGCCGGGGCCCGTGGAGGGAACCCGCACATCCGGGCCGTCCTGCTGCCGGTGATCCCGAACATACGCGCCCGCCACGACGCCCCCTTCGCCGCCGAGTGCGCCCGCTTCAACGAGCTGCTGGCCAAGTCCGTCGCCGACCTCGACCAGCCCGGCTCCCCGCTCCTCCTGGCCTCGCCCCCGGAGTCGTACGACATCGACACCGACACCTACGACGGCACCCACCCCGGCCCGTCGGGCGAACACAAACTGGCAGCCGCCTTCGCCACGGCCATGCACCAGGCCTGGGCCCTGGGCGGCCCGTACACGTAGGGCCACCGGTGCGGGCGTCCCGGTAGTGCTGCCGCACGGGCCACCGCCCCGGGGGTGGGCCTGCTGGTCATGCCGGCCGTGGGGGGCCGCCCTCTCTCCGAGTGTGGCCCACACGCCCACCATGACCAGCACGCCCACCCCGAGAGCCTTACCGGGGCGGCACGTTGAGCGCGTGGCCCACCATTTCGTGAAGCAAGTCGGGTTCCACGAAGGGGACCTCCTCGGTGGGGTGGGAGCGCCAGTCCAGTGGCCAGGTCAGCCCGTCGAGCGCGGGGATGCCGACGAACGCGGCGCTGCGCCCGGCTCGGCTCAGGGCCCGCGTACCCGCCGGCCACGCGTGAGCCGCCGCCGTCTGGGGCGGCAGGAGGAAGTACAGGTTCCGCTCACCGGTCAGCTCCCGGACGATAGGCCCGGCCTGGAAGTCGGTGAACTCCATGAGCCGGTAGGCCACTTCCTCTCCGAGGAGTCCCCCGATGCGCACGGCATCAAAGTGGATGCCTGCATGCCGCAGGGCATGCCCGGACGCGGGAATCCAGGACGGAACCCTGTCAAGTGAAATGCGCGGATTCATGCGGCCAGCTTTGCGGTCCCGCTCTACTGTGACCAGCGCCACAAGGCGTTTGTGCAGGACTGTGTACGTGGGGAGGGCGGGCGTGAACATCGGAAACAACGGCAGCCCAGGCGCCGCGAAGGCGTTCGGCAGGCTGCTGCGGTTCTACCGCGAGCGGGCCAAGGTCTCTCAGGAGGCACTGGGCCGGGAGACTGGATACTCCAAGTCCCAAGTAGCCATGATCGAGCGCGGCGAACGCCGCCCGAGGGGCAACTTCGTGAACGTGGCCGATGAGCGGTTGGGTGCACAAGGTGCACTGGTGGAGGTGGCGGAGGAGGTGAAGGCGAGCGGGGTGGCGGCGTGGTTCGAGGACTACTTGGAGGAGGAGGCGCGGGCGGCGGGCCTTCACACGTACGCGAACCATCTGATCCCTGGACTGCTCCAGACCGAACGCTACGTGCGGGCCGTGTACGCGTGCGCCTGCCCGCCATGGGACCCGGACGAGTTGGAGGCGTCGATCGCAGCGCGGCTTGACCGGCAGAAGCTGTTCCACCGGAAGCCCATGCCGCTCATCAGCTTCGTCCTGGAGAAGCCCGCGCTGACCCGGCCCCTTGGAGGTGCAGCGGTCCTCAAGGAGAACCTGCTGCACATCCTCGACATCTCCCGGTTGCTGAACGTAGAGATCCAGGTCGTGCCGGAAGACCGACCCACCCATGCTGGACTCAACGGCCCGTTCACTCTCATCGAGACAGCCAAGCGGCGACAACAACTGGTCTACGTGGAAGGGCAGAGCGGCCGGTACTTCGTCAGCGAGCAGCCTGAACTGGGTGACGTGTTCGCCCGCTATGGCATTCTGCGAGCACAGGCCCTTAGCCCGGACGATTCCGCCAAGTACATTGAAGAGGTGGCACGAAACCTATGAGCACCGGCCTCGATTGGTTCAAGAGCAGCTACAGCGGCGACCAGCAGGGCGACTGCGTCGAGGTCGCCCTCTCCCCCCGCACCGTCCACGTCCGTGACTCCAAGGACACCGCCCGCCCCGGCCTCGCCCTCTCCCCTGCCGCCTGGTCAGCGTTCCTCGTGGAAGACCACCTCCGGGTGCTCGGCGGAGGGGCCGTCCAGTAGAGGCCGCTCCACGCCCTTCAGGTGCAGGTCGAAGAATGCCGTCACGTACGCGCGGGTGATCTCCTGCGACCGTTTGCCCGACAGGGGCTCGTCCGGGGGCAGGAGGCCCAACTGGTCGGCGAGAACGGGCGTGTCGGTGAAGGTGAAGTGGCCCGAGCCGGTGACGTTGATCCAGCGCTTCCAGCCGTCGAGGAGCGGCCAGTCGCGTGCCCAGGTCGTGTCGTCGTCGCCCGTACCGAGCAGCATGAAGGGCCGTCCGCCGAGACCGTCGGTGGGCACCGGGTCGAAGAGCGAGCCGTCCAGGTTGGCCCCGGCGCGTACCCGCTGGTCGCCCGCCATGGTGGAGGCGGCGGAGGCACCGCCGATGGAGTGGCCGGCCATGCCGATCCGCGCGTGGTCGATCAGGCGGGCGTGCCGCCAGGCGGGGTGCCGGTCGGAGAGCAGCCGGTCGAGCAGGAAGGACACGTCCTGGGCGCGCACCTTCGCGACCGCGTTCATGTCCCTCTTCTCGCAGGCGACGCAGGTGAGGAGACGGCCGCCGGGGAACGCCGTGCCCACCGACTCGTAGGCGTGGTCGACGGCGGCGACGACGTACCCCTGGCTGGCGAGTTCCTCGGCGAGCACGGTCAGCGTGGAGCGGTTGACGGTGAACCCGGGCGACAGCACCACGAGCGGGAACGTCCCGCGTACGGGCGTCGCGCCGGGGCGGGAGTTGGTGTGGGTGCCGCTGAGGGTCCCGGCGGAGACCGCGTCGGTGAGTTTCCGGTCCTCGATGAAGGCGCGGGCCTCACCCTCGGTCATGTACGGGGCGGTCCGGCCGCCACCGGGCCGGGCCGGGTAGTACAGGGACACCATCAGCTCGCGTGCCCCGGCCTCCGGGACCCAGGGGTCGGGGCGGTCGGTGTCCACGAGGTGCAGGGTGTCGCGGCCGACGGCGTACGCCCCGGTGGGCGGCGGCAGTTCGAGTCGTACGCGGGCGGTCTCGGCGGCCGGGGAAGCGGCCGTGGCGGGGGGTGCGGCCTGGGCGACGCCCGTGCCGAGCAGGGCGAGGGACAGGCCGAGTAAAGCGGCTGCTGTGCCGCGAGGCAGTGGATGCATACCGGTGAGGCTAGGCAGCGGCCCCTTCCCGGGTCGTCCCCCCACGGCCTGAACGGTGTGGGCCTCTGGACGTACGCCGGTCTCCGCCCGTGGAGGGACCTGTCCCGTAAGGGAGTTGACCCGAAGCGCGGTTGAGGTCCTACGGTCGTCCGCATGACGACGACAACAACTGCACCCGCCCCCGCCGACCCCGCCGCCACCGACGTCGACCTCGCCTCTCAGCCCATCGGTTACTGGAGCGGCGTCGTCCACAAGGCCGTCATCAACCACATCCGCGACGCCATGGCCCGCGCGGACGTCACCCAGCCCCAGTGGTGGACGCTCAACCGGGTCGACGTCGGCGACCACGTCACCCGTGAGGTCATCGCCGCCAGGCTCGCCGACGTCGCGGACACCCCGCACGACGCCTCCCGCGCGGTCGACCACCTGCTCCACCGGGGCTGGCTGCGCCTGGACGACGACCAGCACCTGCACCTCACCGACGAGGGCCGCGCCGCCAAAGCCCGTATCAAGGAGTTGGTGACCGGCCTCCGGGCGGAGATCCATGAGGGCATCAGCGACGACGAGTACGTCACCGCGCTCAAGGTCCTGCGCCGGATGATCACCAACATCGAGGCCGCGAGCGCCAATGAAAGGCCGACACCCGAACTGACGGCCTAGAGTGGTCAGTTCCAACTGATCACCATCCGCACGGGGGAAACGATGGCGTTCGACAGCGAGTGGAAAGAACTGGTGTCATCGGCGAGAGACCAGCAGTCGGCCGGGACCAGGATCAACACGGCCGCCCCCGGCGGTGAGGGGTCGCATGCGCATCGCGACCTGGTGGTGACCCAAGACGATCTCGGTGCCGTGGGTCACGAGGCGTTCATACTGCACGGGCTGCTGCACAAGCATGCCGACATCGCGGGCGCCGGCAGCGACAAGAACGGTTCGGGTTCGACGGCACAGGCGGCCCAGGAACTGTCCTCCCACCATATGGCCATGGGCGGCGAGCTGTTGACAGCGCTGTCGGTGTGGACCTCACAGGTCAAGACCGTGCTTCAGATGTGCGCCCACATATCCAACCACCTGGACTATTCGAAGAAGTCCTACAGGGAGAACGACGTCCAGATCGAGGCTTCCTTCCGCCGCCGTGACGGCTCGGCGGTGCCGGTCTCCGAGATAGCCAAGCTCGTACGCTAGCGAGGGATGAGCAGCAGTGGCGACACTGACGTACACAGACTTGATGACCATGGACCTCGGCAAGCTGAGCACGGCGGTCGGCGACTGGAAAATCATGGCCGGGGAACTGGCGAAGCTGGAGACCGCGGCCAGGGACGGGCTGCTGAAGAAGTCCGAATCAGCGCGGTGGCAGGGTGTCAACGCCACGGTCACCAAGGACTTCGTCCGTAGCACCACGAAGGAGTTCGCGGACCTGCAGGCCGAGGCGGCGAGCATTCACAGCGTCCTCGTCGATGCGCACGCGGAATTGGTGAACCTCCAGAAGCGGGCCAAGGCCCTCACGGAGGAAGCCGCGAGGGGAAGCGAGAAGGATGCCGGCCTTCTGGTGACTGACGCGGGCGACGGCACCGTACGCGTGATGGAAATGATGTGCGCTCCCGAGGGCACCACACAGCGCACCAAGGACCTGATGCAGTGGTACGCCGACACGATCACGGGTGTCATCGCCCACGCCGCGGAGGTGGACGCGGCCGCGACCCGGGCCCTGAAGCGCAGCCACGGGGGTGACCCGCACAACGCCGGACACGCCACGTACACGTCCCTGGACGAGGACCAGCTTCCGCGCGCGATGAATCTGGCCTCGCTGGGCGGCGACGCCGACAGCAAGCAGCGAGCCGAGCTTCAGCGGCTGTGGAAGTCGCTGAGCCCGGACGCTCGGGCGGAGCTGTGGAAGGACCAGAAGGACAACCTCCTGGCGGCCGGACTGCTGACCCCGACGGTGAAGAGGATCGCACCGGATGCGGGGACGGGCAGGCACGGCTCCGCCTCTCCGGGGTTCGGGGACCACATGACCTACGAGAAAGCGGACATGCTCGTCGCGGGAGCCGACACGCTCGGTATGCCCGACGCGGCTCGCAACATGAAGCACTACCTGAACAACTCCGGATCCCCCATGGACCTGCCTGTCGACAAGATGATGTACGACGACCCCCAGTTCAGGACCCTCGTCGAGCAGAACATCGCTGATCACCGGCAGAGGTGGCGCACTCAGGCTCTGGAGGAGTTCGAAAAGTCCGGCGGAAAATCCGTGTCCATTCCTGTGGAGACGGGCAACTACGAGCACAGCTTCGATCCGAACGAACAGGACAACTGGTACTACGCGGTGGGTTCCACCCGCTCGAACGTCACCGGTGTCGTCACCGTGACACCGGGCGCCGACGGCAAGCCTCCCACGGTAGCCCTCGACTACCAGGTCAACGCATGGGACAGGTACAACTGGGACGAAGGCAAGGGCGTCAACATCGGTCCCTTTCAGATCCCGGACGGAGAAATGGGCAAGCTGCACACCAACGGCTTGGCTCAGGAATACGACATGCGCGGCAGTAGCTCGGTCAAGCACTACGAACTCGGGGACGAGGTGAGCGGCCCGCCGCCTGCCCCCGATGAGCCTGGTCGGGACGACGGACGGACCGATCCCGGGCGGGAGAGCATCCAGGGCCCGGGGGTGGGCCTCCGGTGAGCGGTACCGCAGGACACGTGGCGCGGAGCCGGTGGTCGCCGCTGCGCCGGGCACTGGTCATCGCGGGGAGTGCGGTCGCTTCCGCCGTCGCTTTGGTGTTGGTGTTCGCATTGCTCATGGACAAGTGGCTGTCCGACTACGAGGCGGAGAGCTCCCAGTGGAGGGACGGCGCGACGCCGGCCTGGCTCAGTGGCGAAATGGGGGTGCGCATACCCGCGGAAGCATCCGACCGGCGAGCCGGTTATCGCACCAGCTCCCGCTACGACACCGGGATTCTGGCCTTCACCCTGCCGACCGCCGACGCGAACGCATATCTCGACCGCCTGGTGCCGTCGGACGTGACCTTGAACAAGAACCTCCACCCGGAGCCCCAGGGGTACGCCCCAATGGCGGGGTTCGCGCACCTCGGGCTGCCTGAGCCGGAGACCCTCACTACGGGGCTGCGGCGGACCAGTTTCTGTCCGGAGAACGCCCCTACGACCGAGGGCCGCTACCTCGCCTACTGCGTCGCCCTGTTCGCCCACGAGTACAAGTCCGGCAGCACCCGCATCTACATCAGGTCGACCATCGAGCCCGGCCTCTCGCCACCACCCACTACGCCCGCGTGAGCCGGTTCGCGAAGGTCGACATGGTGTAGGTGCCGATGCCCATGACGACCTCCAGGGCGTTGCGTTCCGTGTAGCCGTGGGCGAGGAGGTCGGCGAGGTCCTCGTCCGGCACCTCGCCGGTCGTGGCGTAGACGGCGTTCACGAACCGGCGTACGGCTTCCAGGCGTTCGTCGGGCAGCGCGGTGCCGGCGCGGAGGGCGGCGATGACCTCCGCGCCGGCGCCCAGGGCGCGGAGCTTGCGGACGTGGAGGTCCACGCAGACCTCGCAGCCATTGCGGGTGGCGACCGTCATGATGACCGTTTCGCGGGCGATGGGGTCCAGGGTGGTGCGGTCGAACATGGCCGTGAGGGTCATGAAGCCCTCCAGCAGCTCCGGCGAGGTCGCCATGCGGGCGACGGCGGCCGGGAGCCGGCCGCCCATCCGCCGCGAGACGGCTTCCATCACGGGGTGGGCGGCCGGCGGGGCGGACTCCAGGGTGTGGTCGACGAACACGTGCCACTCCTAAGATGGACAACATGGTTGACGATAAAAAGGTAAACCAGGTTGTCGAACACGGCAAGGGTCATGAGCTGCCCCTGCTCCTCTTCGCCGGGTTCCGCACCCTCATCGACCGCCTCCACGCCGAACTCGCCCGCCAGGGCCACCCGGACGTACGGCCCGCGTACGGCTTCGCCATGCAGGCCGTCGGGACCGGCGGCGCGACCGCCAGCGAGGTGGGGCGGCGGCTCGGCGTGTCCAAGCAGGCGGCCGGCAAGACCGTCGACCGGCTCGTCGCCCTCGGGTACGCCGAGCGCGCCGACGACCCCGCCGACGCCCGCCGCAAGCTCGTCCGCCTCACCCCGCACGGCCTGGACGCGCTCGCCCGCTCGGCCGCGATCTTCGACGAGCTGCACCGCGAATGGGCCCGGGCCCTCGGGTCCGAGCGCCTCGACGACATGGAGGCCGCGCTGCGGACCGTCGTCCCGGCGGAGGCGTTCCGGCTCGACGCGGCGGGGTGGCTGGGCGGGGCGTGACCTCTCACTGAATGGCGAGTTGTCGCCACCGGCATGTCGACCCTTGCCTGCGTATCGTTGATATGCGCGGCTGCATGCGATCACGCGGCAGCGGGGAGGAGCGCCACGATGACCGTCGTAGACGACGACAGGATCCACATGGCCGAGAGCAACGACGAGCGAATTCTGGACGAGATGTTCGAGTCGCTCGAGCGGGGGCCCTTCTCCGAGGGATACCGGATCGATGTCATCGGGGGGGTCGCCTACATGTCGCCGCAGCGCACGGTGCACTGGCGGATCATTCGCAGAATCGTTCGAGCGCTGGAGGACACGTTCGGCATGGATGCCGAAGTGACCTCGGACGTCCGCATCGACTTCCCCGGCCGCCTGAACGGCTTTTGCCCCGATGTCGCGAAGATGCGCGACGGCGCGGTACTGGACAGCCAAGGCCGGTGGCGCTACCAGGACGTCGAGTTCATCGCCGAGGTGATCTCCAAGGAAACCGCCGCGAACGACTACGGCCCCAAGAAGGCCGTCTACGCCGCCGCAGAGGTGCCCGTCTACCTGATCGCTGACCCCTATCAGGGCAGGTGCCACCTCTACACCCAGCCCAAGGGCGACGACTACCTCACGGAGACGACCGTCGCCTTCGGCGTGGACATCGACCTCACCCGCACCCCCCTCGGCCTCACCCTCACCACCGCCGACTTCCCCCGCGACTGACCCGCCCCGCCCGGCGCCCCCTTGCTTCGAGGGCGCTCGAAGGCGTTGGCTGTACGTCCATGAAGTACACGCAGCTCGGACGCACCGGACTCAAGGTCAGCCGACTCGTCCTCGGCACGATGAACTTCGGACCCCAGACCGACGAGCCCGGCAGTCACGCCATCATGAACGCCGCGATCGACGCGGGCATCAACTTCTTCGACACCGCCAACGTGTACGGCTGGGGCGAGAACAAGGGCCGTACGGAGGAGATCATCGGCTCCTGGTTCGCCCGGGGCGGCGACCGGGACAAGGTCGTGCTCGCCACCAAGGTATACGGGAACATGGCGGCCGACGGGAACGTCTGGCCCAACCACGACCGGCTCTCCGCCGTGAACATCCGGCGGGCCGTCGAAGGCAGCCTCAAGCGGCTCAACACCGACTACATCGACCTCTACCAGTTCCACCACATCGACCGGCGCACGCCGTTCGAGGAGATCTGGCAGGCCATCGACGTACTGATCCAGCAGGGGAAGATCCTCTACGCGGGATCGTCGAACTTCCCCGGCTACAAGATCGCCCAGGCGAACGAGATCGCCGGCCGGCGCGGCATGGTCGGGCTCGTCAGCGAGCAGTGCCTCTACAACCTGGCCGAGCGCCGCGCCGAGATGGAGGTCATCCCGGCCGCGCAGGACTACGGCGTCGGCGTCATCCCCTGGTCCCCGCTGCACGGCGGGCTGCTCGGCGGGGTGATCAAGAAGGAGACCGAGGGGGCGCGCCGCACGAGCGGCCGGTCGGCGGACGCCCTCGCCAACACCGACGTACGCCTCCAGATCCAGGCGTACGAGGACCTCCTGGACAAGCACGGGCTCAAGCCCGGCGAGGTGGCCCTGGCCTGGCTGCTGTCCCGGCCGGGGGTGACGGGGCCGATCGTCGGGCCGCGTACCGCCGAGCAGCTCGACTCCGCGCTGCGCGCGGTGGAGCTGGAGCTGTCGGACGAGGTCCTGACGGAGCTGGACGCGATCTTCCCGGGACCGGGGCCGTCCCCGGAGGCTTTCGCCTGGTGAGGCGCCGACAGGCCGGAGCGGCCGCGGCTCGGTCAGCCGACCGCGGCCGCCACGGCGATGATCACGAACATCAGCACGAGTACACCGGCCATGATCCGGTTACGGGTTTTCGGGTCCACCCTTCGAGGTTAACCGGCCCGCCCGAGCGGCCAGGACCCGACCGTCTCGTAACGCGGGCCCCGACCCGCGCCACCGCCGCCGGGGAGGTTGCTGCGTACGAGGGCGAGCTCGGCCACCTCCCAGCGCGTGCCCTCGAAGTCGTGGAGCCGCTCGACGAACGGGCGCAGGTCGGTGGCGTCCGTGCGGCCGCGGGCCACCGTCAGGTGGGCGTGGTAGCGGCGGTGCTCGTCCATCGGGATGCCGGAGCGCCGGGCGGCCGCGTCCGCGCGTTCGGCGAGCAGCCGCATCTCGTCCAGCCCGCCCGCCGCGCCCGCCCACAGGACGCGCCGCCCGAACCGCCCGCCCCCGTGCAGGCGCAGCGGGAACGGCTCGGTGCGGTGCGCGGCGCGGGCGAGCCGGGTACGCAGTTCCGGCACCAGCCCGTCGTCCACCTCGCCCATGAACGCGAGCGTGAAGTGCCAGCCGTCGCGCCCCGTCCAGCGCAGGTCGCCGGCGCCGGGGAGGGCCCTCAACCGGTCGACGACGACGCCGAGTTCGTCGACGGCCACGCGGCTCGGCAGCACGGCAGCGAAAAGCCTCATGACCTGAGTCTGGCATGATCCACGCACCTTGTTCCCGCCTTATTCTCGCCCGATGGAGCGTGTGAGGATCAGGAAGGGCGGGGCGGACGACATCCCCGCGATACTCGGGATGCTGGACAGCGCGGTCGTCTGGCTGAACGCGCGCGGCATCACCGCCCAGTGGGGCACCGAGCCGTGGTCGTCCAAGCCCCGGGCGGTGCGGCGCGTGCACGAGACCGTCACCGAGGGCTCGCCGTGGATCGCCGAGATCGGCGGCGTACCGGCCGGAACGCTGACGCTGACGCCGTACCCGGGGCCTGATGTCGCCCCCGCCGACGAGCCGGAGCTGTACGTGCGGTTCCTGGCCACCGACATCCGGTTCCACGGGCGGGGCGTGGGCGGGGCGCTGTTGGCGCACGCGGTCGAGGAGGCCCGGCGGCGGGGCGTCTCGCTGCTGCGGGTGGACTGCTTCGCCGGCGGCGAGGGGCGGCTCGTGGACTACTACGTACGCCATGGATTCACGCCCACGGATGCCTTCACGGTCGGCGAGTGGCCGGGGCAGGTGCTGGAGCGGCGGGTGTGACGGAAGGGGCCCACCGCTTGCGAGGTGGGCCCCTTCCCGGCCGTTACGCCGCCGTGGCCAGCTGCTCGCGCGGGACGAACCGCACGTGCGGGTGGCCCGGGCGCAGGTCGACCTTCAGGCGCAGCCCGCCCACCCGGGCCAGCACCAGGCCGATCACCACGGCGGCGACCAGCGAGACGGCACCGCCCGTGGCGAAGCCGACGCGGGCGCCGTAGGTGTCGGTGATCCAGCCCAGCAGGGGCGCGCCGACCGGCGTACCGCCGACGAACACCATCATGTAGAGGCTCATCACCCGGCCCCGCATCACCGGGTCGGTGGCGAGCTGGACCGACGAGTTGGCGGTGACGTTGACCGTCAGGCCGAACATGCCGATCGGCACCAGCAGCAGCGCGAACAGCCAGAAGGACGGGGAGAACGCGGCGGCGATCTCCAGGACGCCGAAGGCGACCGCCCCGCCGACCAGGAGCCGCAGCCGGGAGGTGCCGCGCCGGGCGGCGAGCAGGGCGCCGGCGAGGGAGCCGACGGCCATCAGGGTGTTGAGGAAGCCGTACGTACCCGCTCCGGCGTGGAAGACGTCGTCGGAGAACGCGGTCAGCCAGATGGGGAAGTTGAAGCCGAACGTGCCGACGAAGCCGACGAGCGCGATCGGCCAGATCAGCTCGGGGCGGCCGGCGACGTACCGCAGCCCTTCGCGCAGCTGTCCCTTGCCGCGCGGCGCCCGCTCCACCTGGTGCAGCTCGCTGCTGCGCATGAGGAGGAGGGAGGCGAGCGGGGCGAGGAAGGACAGGCCGTTGACCAGGAAGGCGTAGCCGCTGCCGACGGACGCGATCAGGGCGCCCGCGACGGCGGGGCCGATGAGGCGGGCCGACTGGAAGTTGGCCGAGTTCAGGCTGACGGCGTTGCGGACGTGGGCGGGGCCGACCAGTTCGGAGTAGAAGGACTGGCGGGCCGGGTTGTCGACGACCGTGACCATGCCGAGCAGGAACGCGATCAGGTAGACGTGCCAGACCTGGACGTGGCCGGAGAGGGTGAGGACGGCGAGCGCGAGACCGCACAGACCGAGGGCACCCTGGCTGAGCATCAGCAGGTTGCGCTTGGGGTAGCGGTCGGCGATGACACCGCCGTACAGGCCGAAGAGCAGCATCGGCAGGAACTGCAGCGCCGTCGTGATGCCGACGGCGGCGGCGGAGCCCGTGAGGCTGAGGACCAGCCAGTCCTGGGTGATACGGGCCATCCAGGTACCGGTGTTGGAGACGATGGCCCCGGTGAAGAAGAGCCGGTAGTTGCGGACCTTGAGCGAGGAGAAGGTCCGGTTGCCGGTCGTGTCGTGGTGGTTGGGGTTGTGTGCGGGTGCGGAGTCTGCTGCTCCGGGTCCCGTACTCAAAAGGGTCGCCTCCTTGGTGCGTCGTACGTCTTACAGGTGTGCGAGCTTCTCCAGCACGGGTGCGGCAGCACGCAGCTTTGCCCACTCGTCCTCGTCCAAACCTTCGGCGAGGGATGCCAGCCAGGCGTTCCGCTTGCGGCGGGACTCCTCGAGCATGGCCTCGGCCGTCTCGGTCTGGCTGACGACCTTCTGCCGGCGGTCGTCGGGGTGCGGCTCCAGCCGGACCAGGCCCTTGGCTTCGAGCAGCGCCACGATGCGCGTCATCGACGGCGGCTGGACGTGCTCCTTGCGGGCCAGCTCACCGGGGGTGGCGGAACCGCAGCGGGCGAGGGTGCCGAGCACCGACATCTCGGTGGGGCTCAGCGATTCGTCGACGCGCTGGTGCTTGAGGCGTCGGCCCAGCCGCATGACGGCGGAGCGCAAGGCGTTCACGGCGGCTGCGTCAGCGGGGTCGCCGTGGGAGAGGTCAGGCATGTATTTAGCGTAACTCATTACCCAGGCTAAATACCACCCGGTAGGCGGGGAGTGGTACGGGTCACCCGAATGAGTGAGAGGGCGCCGGAAAGTGACGCGGGGGCGGGGTGGGGCGGCGACCCTGGGCGGCATGAGATCGACAGTGCTCAGCCTGCGGATAGACGGAGAGCTGCTCGACCGGGTCCGGCGCCATGCCGCCCGAAGCGGAATGAGCGTCCAGGACTACGTGGTCCGGACGCTGGTCCGCGACGACTTCGACGAACGCTTCGAGGCGGCGGTGGACGAGACGGACCGGTTCTACGGCGCGTAGCCCCGCGCGGGGCGGCCGGGCGGGCTGCCCGGCCCCCTGCCCGGTTTGGCTGTGGCCCCGGCTTCCCGGTGTGGCTGACCGGCCCGGTTGCCCGGTTTGGCTGCGGTCCGGCTGCCCGGTCCGGTTGCCCGGTTTGGTGGCTCGGGCGGTTGCGGCGGCTTGGCGGGCCCGGCGGGCGCACGTTCCTGGTTCGCTTCGGGGCGCGGTGCGGGGCGGCGCCTGCCGGTGGGTGGGGGCGTGGCCCCTCCGGGCTCGTCTCCTCGAGGCCGGCGGCCTTGGGTTACGTCGGATAGGGAGCCCAACGGTCGCCGCCAACCTCTGCGGGGACGACCCTGCACGGCCCCACCCCGGCCGGTGGCCGTCGAACGGTACGTTTCGCTCCCCTGGAAGCGGCCGCGTGGCTCGGGAGGCACGGGGCGGGCCCCGGCGGGCGCGTACGGCCCAGCGCCGGGGCGTGGGCCGCGCCGTCAGGGAATGCGGGGCCCTCACGGGGTGCGGGCCCCGCGCCGTTGGACGGCGCGGGGTGAAGCCGGCGTTACGTGAGGCCCAGCGCCGGCATGGCGTAGTAGAAGGCGAAGACCGCCGAGACGACGTACATCGCCACCGGGACCTCACGGCCGCGACCGGCCGCGAGGCGGAGCACGCTGAAGGCGATGAAGCCGATGCCGATGCCGTTGGTGATCGAGTACGTGAACGGCATCATCACCATCGCCAGGAACGCGGGCACCGCGATGGTGAAGTCGCTCCAGTCGATGTCCTTGACGGACCCCGCCAGGATCAGGAAGCCCACCGCCAGCAGCGCGGGGGTGGCCGCCTGGGAGGGGACCATCGTGGCGATCGGGGTGAGGAAGAGCGCCACCGAGAAGAGCGCGCCCGTGACGACGGACGCCAGGCCCGTACGCGCGCCCTCGCCGACGCCCGCCGTGGACTCCACGAAGCAGGTGGTGGCCGAGGAGGAGCTGGCGCCGCCGGAGGCGACGGCGAGGCCGTCGACCAGGAGCACCTTGTTGATGCCGGGGAAGTTGCCGTCCTTGTCCATCAGCTTGGCCTCGTCGCCGACGCCGAGGATCGTGCCCATCGCGTCGAAGAAGCAGGAGAGGAGAACCGTGAAGACGAACAACGAGCCGGTCAGCAGGCCGACCTTCTCGAAGCCGCCGAAGAGGCTGACCTGCCCGATGAGCCCGAAGTCGGGCGTGGCGACGGGGTTGCCGGGCCACTTCGGGGTGGTCAGGCCCCAGGACGGGATGGTCGCGACCGCGTTGATGACCATCGCGACGATCGTCATGACGACGATCGAGATGAGGATCGCGCCCGGCACCTTGCGGATGATCAGCGCGAGGGTGAGCAGCGCGCCGAGGACGAAGACCAGGACCGGCCAGCCGGTGAGGTGCCCGGTGGCGCCGAGCTGGAGCGGGACGGTGGTGTGGGCGGCGTCCGGGATGCGGGAGACGAAACCGGAGTCGACCAGGCCGATCAGCATGATGAACAGGCCGATGCCGATGGCGATGCCCTTGCGCAGGCCGATGGGTACGGCGTTCATCACCCGCTCGCGCAGGCCCGTCGCCACGAGCAGCATCACCACGAAGCCGGCCAGCACGACCATGCCCATGGCGTCCGCCCACGACATCCGGGGCGCGAGCTGGAGGGCGACGACCGTGTTGACGCCGAGACCGGCCGCCAGGGCGATCGGTACGTTGCCGATGACGCCCATCAGGAGTGTCGAGAAGGCGGCGGTCAGCACGGTGGCGGTGACCAGCTGACCGCTGTCGAGCTGGTGCCCGTACATGTCCTTGGCGCTGCCGAGGATGATCGGGTTCAGCACGATGATGTAGGCCATCGCGAAGAAGGTCGCGAATCCGCCGCGTACCTCTCGGGCGACCGTGGAGCCACGCTCCGAGATCTTGAAGAAGCGGTCCAGGCCGCTGGTCGGCTGCTGGGGGGACGGCGGCTGGGCGCCGGCGTCCATCAGCGCGGTGGCCGAGGAGGGCATGCGAAACCTCATGGTGCGGGTGGGGGCGAGGGCGGTCATGACCGATCACATTTGGCCATTCACACAAAAGGAACGGTCAGACACAAGACGTTTCAGTATGAACGCATCATGCGAAGATCGGTATCTCCGCGCGTAGAACCCCGCCCCGCAAGGGTCCCCGGGGGCCTCCGAGCCCCCCGCCTACACTGTGCGCATGGCGAAGTGGACCCCCAAGCACGAGGCACCCGAACCCCTGGAGGGGCCGGTCGTCGCCACGATCACCGGCGGCACGATCCTCTGGTTCGCCCTCTTCCTGGTGCAGGTCCCCTTCTACGGCTGGTTCGCCGACCGCGACCTCACGTGGTGGGTGTGGACCTGCCTCGCCGGCGGCGGGCTCGGCCTGATCGGTATCTGGTACGTCCGCAGGCGTGACGCCGCGCTCAAGCGGGCGCAGGCGCGGACGCGGACGCGGACGCGGCCCAACGAGCCGCATGAGCCCCCGGACGCCACCCGCCCCTGAGGGTCCCCGCGCTGATCTGATCAGGTAATGAATGGCCGCGCGCTGCGTGTCGGCCCGCCTGCGCCGCACCGCATGCGGCCGATCATGCACCCATGATCATCACCATCGCGGTGGCCTGTGCCGCGCTCATCGTGGGACTCGTGGCCCACTGGTTCACGCGCGGCCGGATCGAGGCCACCGGAACCGAGCCGTTGACAGTGCGGGATTTCATCGCACCCCTCCAGACCCTGACGATCTTCGTCCTCGCGTTCGTGCTCGTCACGGCGTCCACCTCCAACGGCAATGCGGACGAGGCGGTACGCCAAGAGGCCGGTGTGGTGGACCACATGTTCGAGGCGGCCGACTTCGCCCCGCCCGCCCAGCGGCAGCGGCTGCAAGCCGATGTCGTCTGCTACCTGCGCGCCGTACGGTCCGAGGAGTGGCCCGCGATGGCCGACGGCCGGAGCTCGACGGCGCCGAGCGCCTGGAGCACCGACTTCCGTGTCGCGCTCCAGGGCATGAGCGACGCCCCCGCGCTCGGCATGCTGGTATCCGCCGACAAGGACCGCTCGCAGGCTCGTCAGACCCGGCTCGCCGAAGCCACCCCGGCGATTCCCAACCCCGTGTACTACCTGATGCTCGCCGCCCTCGCGATCCTGATCGTCACCCTGGCCCTGTGCCTGCCCCGCAGGAACACGGTCCTGATCTCGGCCGGGCTGGTGGTCCTGACCGGCCTGCTCACCGGGGTGATGCTGGTCATCCGGGACGTCGAACGGCCCTTCAGCGGCGTCATCCAGATCCAGCCAAGCGCCATCACGGCCGTCGAGCACGATGTGACCGAGGACTTCATCGCGGCGTACGGCAAGAACCGCCTCCCCTGCGACGAACAGGGCCGTCCGAAGCGGATCGCCGCCTAGCCGCGCCGCTTGGGGGCCGGTCCTCCGGAGCATGGCCCGCGGTCGCGTTGCACACCGAGCGCCGCGACGGGGGCACCGCCACCCGGGCACGGCACGGGACCGGCCCGTACGGCCACGGGACCATCTGCGTCCTACCGGAGTCGGATCTTTGCGGCGCTCGGCGGGTGAGCCCAGACTTCCGGTCGTACCGTCGAGAACATGACGCAGCGGGCGAAGATCGAGACCGACGGCCCCGACGGCCCCGACGGCGCCGGTCACGGCGGGCCCATCATCGACGCCGGGGCCGAGCTCGACCCCGTCCACCCCGTACCGCCGCCCGTCCGGCACCGGCCCGCCGGGCTGACGGCCGCCGAGGTGGCCGAGCGGGTCGCGCGGGGCGAGGTCAACGACGTACCTGTACGCAGCTCCCGCTCCACCACCGACATCATCCGCGGCAACGTCTTCACCCGCTTCAACGCGATCATCGGCGTCCTGTGGGTGATCATGCTGATCGTCGCGCCGATCCAGGACAGCCTGTTCGGGTTCGTGATCATCGCCAACACCGGCATCGGCATCATCCAGGAGCTGCGCGCCAAGAAGACCCTCGACGGGCTCGCCCTCATCGGCGAGGTCAAGCCCACCGTCCGGCGGGACGGGGTCGCGGCCGAGGTGTCGACGTCGGAGATCGTCCTCGGTGACTGCATCGAACTCGGGCCGGGCGACAAGGCCGTCGTCGACGGGGAGGTCGCCGAGGCCGACAACCTGGAGATCGACGAGTCGCTCCTCACCGGCGAGGCCGACCCGGTCCTGAAGAAGCGCGGCGACCAGATCATGTCCGGCAGCTTCGTCGTCGCGGGCGGCGGGGCGTTCACCGCCACCAAGGTGGGGCGCGAGGCGTACGCGGCGCAGCTCGCCGAAGAGGCGTCCCGCTTCACCCTCGTCAACTCCGAGCTGCGCAACGGCATCTCCACGATCCTCAAGTACGTGACGTGGATGATGGTCCCGACCGCGATCGGGCTCATCATCAGCCAGCTCGTCGTCAAGGAGGTCGACTTCAAGGACTCCGTGGCGCGGACCGTGGGCGGCATCGTGCCGATGATCCCCGAGGGCCTGGTCCTCCTCACCTCCGTCGCCTTCGCCATCGGCGTCATCCGGCTGGGCCGCAAGCAGTGCCTGGTGCAGGAGCTGCCCGCCATCGAAGGGCTCGCCCGCGTCGACGTCGTGTGCCTCGACAAGACCGGCACGCTGACCGAAGGCGGCATGGACGTCACCGAACTGCGGGCCCTGAACGGCTCCGACGAGGCGTACGTACGCACCGTCCTCGGCGCGCTCGGGGAGTCCGACCCGCGCCCCAACGCCTCCCTCCGGGCGATCATCGACGCCTACCCGGACAACGAGCGGTGGCGGTGCACGCAGGCGCTGCCGTTCTCCTCCGCACGCAAGTACAGCGGCGCCACCTTCAACGAGGGCGACGGGCAGACCAGCACCTGGCTGCTGGGCGCCCCCGACGTCCTCCTCCCCGACGGCGACCCCGTCCTCGACGAGATCGAGGACCTCAACCAGCAGGGGCTGCGGGTCCTGCTCCTCGCGAGCGTCACCGGCGAGCTGGACGACCACGAGGTCGCCGCGACCGCCCGCGCCACAGCCCTCGTCGTCCTGGAGCAGCGGCTGCGCCCGGACGCCGCCGACACCCTCGCCTACTTCGCCGACCAGAACGTCGCCGCCAAGGTCATCTCCGGCGACAACGCCGTCTCGGTCGGCGCCGTCGCCGGCAAGCTGGGCCTGCCCGGCGCCGAGCACACCGTCGACGCCCGCCGGCTGCCCGCCGAGCGGGCCGAGATGTCCAAGGCGCTCGACGAGGGCGCCGTCTTCGGGCGCGTCACCCCGCAGCAGAAGCGGAACATGGTCGGCGCGCTCCAGTCCGGTGGGCACACGGTCGCGATGACGGGCGACGGCGTCAATGACGTCCTCGCCCTGAAGGACGCGGACATCGGGGTCAGCATGGGCTCGGGCTCGGAGGCCACGAAGGCTGTGGCGCAGATCGTCCTGCTCAACAACAGCTTCGCCACCCTCCCCTCCGTCGTCGCCGAGGGCCGCCGGGTCATCGGCAACATCACGCGCGTCGCGACCCTCTTCCTCACCAAGACGGTCTACTCCGTGCTGCTGGCGATCCTGGTGGTGTGCAGCGGCATCGAATACCCCTTCCTGCCCCGCCACCTCACCCTGCTGTCCACCCTCACCATCGGCGCGCCCGCCTTCTTCCTGGCCCTCGCGCCCAACAAGGAGCGGGCGAAGCCGAACTTCGTACGGCGGGTGATGCGGTACGCGATCCCGGGCGGGATCGTCGCGGCCGCGGCGACCTTCACCACGTACCTGCTGGCCCGCACCCACTACAGCGGGCCGGACGCGCTGAGCGCCGAGACGAGCGCGGCGACGCTCACGCTGTTCCTGGTGTCGATGTGGGTGCTGGCGATCGTCGCCCGGCCCTACACGTGGTGGCGGATCGCGCTGGTCGCGGTCATGGGCGCGGCGTTCCTGCTCGTACTCGTCGTGCCCTGGCTCCAGGACTTCTTCGCGCTGCGGCTGGTGGGCACGACGATGCCGTGGGCGGCCGTGGCGATCGCGGCGGTGGGTGCGGCGCTCGTGGAGCTGGCGTGGCGGGTGGTGAACCGCAGGTTCCCGGCGTAGGCAAGCCCTGGCGAGCCCCCAGGGCTGAACGGCTGAACCGGTCAGCACATCCGCTCGCGTCACCCCTGCCCGTTCGATTTGTCCCGTACATTCCGGCACGGCAGTGACACGTCGAACTAGGACATAAGGTGTGTGCGCATGACGACGGTGCTCGGCTACCGGAGCGACACGATCGTCGACCTGATGCGGGTCGACGACACCGACTGCGGAGAGGAGTGGCTCAAGAACGCCCTCCAGATGGCGATGCTGGTCGAGCTGGCCACCATCCCCCCGTACTCCTGCGGACTGTGGTCCATCAAGGACCCGCAGAAGGACAAGGACGTCCACCACGCCATCCGCGAGATCATCTTCGACGAGATGTCCCACCTCGGGCTGGTCGGCAACATCCTCAGCGCCATCGGCGGCACGCCCGTCCTCGCCGACCCCGCCACCGTCCCCACCTATCCGGGCGCCCTGCCCGGCGGGGTACGCCCCGAGCTGAAGGTGTACCTCAGCGGGCTGAACAAGGACGCCGCCGACCTGTACTCGCAGATCGAGAAGCCGGACCGCCCGCTCGCCGCCTACGCCGACAAGGAGACGTACACCTCGATCGGCGCCTTCTACGACAAGGTCCGCACGGCCCTGAAAACCAACAAGGCCCTCTTCGACACCGGCCGCGGCGGGCCCCAGATGGAGTTCGACCTGTCGAAGAAGCACGGCGAGGGCAACGCCATCAAACCCATCCGCACCTGGCAGGACGCCGACACCGCGATCGGCATCATCATGGCGCAGGGCGAGGGCACCCACGCCTCACCCGACAATCCCTTCCCCGGCAAGCCCGGCGAGCTGGCCCACTACTACGTCTTCCGCGAGCTGTACCACGGGCGCAAGCTCATCAAGGTCCACGACGGCTCCAAGCCCACCTGGGACTTCAAGGGCCCCGAGATCCCCCTGCCCGCCTCCCACCCCATGGGCCGCGTCCCGGCCGGCGGCTGGGCCGCCGACCAGCAGAACGCCCCCGCCCACGGCGTCGAGGTCATGCTCGACGAGTTCAACGCCCACTACAGCTCGATGCTCCGCTCCCTCCAGGCGACCTGGCGGACGCCGGACAAGCAGCAGCAGACCACCCTCGTCGCCAACGCCATCAAGTCCATGGGCAACATGCGCACCCTGGCGCGCGTCCTCGTCAGGATCCCGCTGCCCGACGGCAAGGGCAGCACCTATGGCCCCGAATACCGCTACGTCCAGCGGGAACCGTAAACGCTCCTCAGTCGAACCAGCGGTCGCGGGCCAGCTCCGCCGTACGGGACGGGTCCTCCAACAGCGCCGCCACCTCGAAACGGCGCGGCCACTGCCCGGCCGCCCACGCCAGCCCCGCCGCCACACCCTCCAGGGTGGCCGCGTGGACGGTGCCGTCCGGGGTGCGGCGCCAGTCCAGTTCGACGCCCCCCGCGCGCAGCTCCTCGTGCTCGACGTACGTCGCGGGCGTACCCGGCCCGAGGAGGGCGTGCACCGACTCCGGTACGTCGTGCTCCTCGCCGTCCGACGTGACCTCCGCCTCGACCTCCTCGCTCAGCCGCCGCACCTGGAGCAGCTCCGCCAGGTCTGCCGCCCGCGCCGGGGCCACCGGCAGCAGCGGCCGTCCCTCGGTGAGGGGCAGCAGGTCGGGCGCGTCCGCGACCAGCGCGTCCGCCGCGTCCACCACCCGCACCTCGCCGTCGACGACCGCGCGCAGCTCGTCGGGGAGGGTGACCTGCTCGGGGTCGAGGTCCGCGAGGGCCGTGTACAGGCCGTGCAGCTGGGCGCCGGTCACCTCCCGCTCCGGGTCGGCGAGGCGGCCCAGCAGCTCGGCGGCACCGCCCGGCTCGTCCAGCAACGCGGCGACGGAGGTGCGTACGCCCAGGGCGCGCAGCACCTGCGCGTCGGCGAAGCCGGTCGTGTCGGCCGGGTCGTACAGGCCCTCCAGCAGCGGGTCCGCCCCGGCGGCGCGCAGCCCGGCCGGGCGGCGGCCGTCCAGCACCGGGTGGTCGCGCAGCCACCAGGCGGTGTACGAGCGGACCGTCTCGGTCGTGCCGTCCGGCAGCAGGACGCGCACCGGCTGGGTCAGCGCGTCGCGCAGCGGCGGCCGGGCGAGCAGCGCCAGCGCCCGGGGCCAGGCGTCGTCGTCGACCAGGTCCAGGTCCCGCACGGCGACGATCTCGGTCGCGACCGGCGGCACCGGCGTCTCGGGCAGCCGGTCCAAAACGTCCTCGCACCACACGTCCACGGCGTCCAGCAGCCCGACGTCGTCCGGCTCGGGGAAGTCTCCGTCGCGGGGCTCCAGTTCGTCCGGGTCCAGGACGACGTCCGTGGCGCGTACGAGGGCGAAGTTCGCGAGCACGCCGCACGCGGCGAGCGGCTGCTCGCCCCAGCGCTCGGCCAACTCGGCGTCTACCAGCGCCAGTTCGTCCTCACCCATGACGGCGGCGAAGTCGCTGCCCGGCAGCACCAGTTCACCGGCCGGGGCAAGCTCCCCGTCCTCGTCGGGCAGCGCGAGCGCACCCAGCCACGGCTCGTCACCCGGCTCCAGACCGGCGTCGCGTACGAGGGTGAGGACGGTGTCCGCCAGCTCGTCGGCGTCCAGCGCGTCCTCGTCCCACATATCACCGGCGTCCAGCGATGCGGCGACGGCGGCCCGCACCTGCGGCGTGGTGAGCACGGCGCGCGGGGTGGCCGGCAGGGCGCCGAGCTTCTCCAGGAGCGGGTGAGCGGCGTCCGGGTGGGCGACCTTCAGGCCCAGCCTCGTCAGGTCGGCCGGCGTGTCCGGCAGCGGCAGCAGGACGTGCCGGGGGCCGGTCGCGGTACGGCCACCGACGAGCGGCACGGGCAGGCCGGTCAGCCGGTCGGGGTCGACGCCCGCCAGCGACTCGTACAGCCGGTGCCACCACTCGGGGGTGCGTTCAGTGCCCGCCAGCCGGTCGATCGCGTCGCCGAGGGGCAGGCGGGCCACACCCAGGGCGCGCAGCTCGGTACGGCGCTCCAGACCGGCGGGCAGCAGCGTCGGCAGGACCTCCGCCAGGACGCGTACGGTGTCGGCGCCCGCGCCCTCGACGACCTCCGCCTCGAACGGGCGCAGCGCCGTCAGCTCCTCCGTGGCCGCCGCCGGCGCCAGGAACGCCACGCGCGGCAGCAGCTCCAGCACGGCGCCCCGGATCTCCCCGTCGAGGACGCCCTTGCCGAGCGGCCCCGGCACCAGGTCGATCGTCCCCGTCGACACGGGTCGCCACTCGGCCAGCAGCTCGGCGTACGCGTCGGCCGCCCGCCGCACCAGGAAGTCGGTGAGCGGACCGGGCGCCGGGTGGCGGCGCGTGGTGTCGAGCGGGAACGTCGCGATGAGCAGCGCCGGGATGCCCAGCGGCTCGTCGGTGGGCGTCGGCGCGTGCACGACCGGTGCGGTACGGGGGTGGACGGGCGCGCCCTCGTCGTCCACGGGCACGGCCCAGGTCACCGCCCAGTGGGGCCGCAGCCGCTCCTCGACGGGCCGGTCCTTGAGCAGCTCGGCGTCGATGCCGCCCTGGTGGGTGACGGTCCGCCACCGCCGCGTCCCACTGTCGCTGTCCTCGATGTGTACGTACGCGTCCTGCTGCGTACGCGTCAGCACGCGCTGCCCACCCGGCGTCTCGACGACGACCTCGGTGAGCCCCGGCAGCGTCAGCAGCAGCGCGTCGTCGATCCCGGCGAGCAGCCGCTCGACCAGGTCCACGGCGGCGGCGTCCCGCAGCGGCAGGATCACCACCGTGTCGTACCCCTCCGGCGCGGTGCCCTCGGCGGGCAGCGGCAACCGCAGCAGCGGTACGTGGCCGTCCCGGCGGCGCAGCTCGTCGCCCAGGCCGAGGCTGGCCTGCGCGGCCTCGGCGGCCATTTCGCGGGCCTCGCGCAGCGACCACCGCACGCCCCCGTGCCGGCCCACGATCGCCGGCTCGTCGCTCACCGCCAGCACCGCGGCGAACCCGACACCGAACCGGCCGACCGCGCCCTCGTGGCCCTCCCGCTTGGCGGACGCGCGCAGCGTGCTCAGCGACTCGACGCCGGTCGCGTCCAGGGGCGCGCCGGTGTTGGCCGCGGCGAGTACGGCGGGGCCGTCGGCGTCGGCGGCGTGCAACGTGAGCCTCAGCCGCCCCGGGACACCCGCGCGGGCAGCGGCGTCGGCGGCGTTCTGGGCCAGCTCGACCACCAGGCGGTCTCGGTACCCGCCAAGCGCCAGGTCCTCCTCGGCGTTGGCGTCCTCCCTGAACCGGGCGGGCCCGGCGCCCCACGCGTCGAGCACCCCACGCCGCAGCCGCGCGGTCCCGAACGGGTCGGCCCCATCGGTCGCCGTCGCCCTCACGCTCACGTCGTGCTCCGCTCTCTTGGACTTGTGCTTGTAGCTACGGGGCCCGAAGGTACCGCGTGACCGAGGCCGACGGTTTTCCCCCACCCCTCCCCCTACGGCCTGGCGGGCGTGGGGGGACCCCCACTCCCCGCAACCGGTGGCTCCGCCCCCGGACCCCAGGGTTGCTGCTGCGGGGGCTGACGCCCCCGCACCCCGGGGTGCGGCAGCTTCGCGCCGCGCAGGTGCGCGGGGCTCGGCTCGGCCGCGAAGGGGGACGCGCAGTGGGTCGTGTTCTGGGCGTAAAACGACTGAGCTTGCGAAGGAGAGCCCAGGACACGACCCACGGAGCGGACCCCAACGGCACGCCCCCGCGCACGGGCAACCCCGCAGGGCGCGGCCCACCGGAGCCGGGCGGAGCCGCCCGTGAGGGCGCCACCGACCGGGGGGAGGGCTAGCTGTGGCCCAGGTCCTCGGAGGCGGCGTCCGGGGACACCGGGGGCACCGAGCCGCTGTCGCGGGCGGGGCGCAGCGGGAACTCGTCGGCGCCCATCGAGTCCAGGACCGGCGGGGCCGGGCGCGGCGGCTTGGGCATGACGGCCGCCTCGGAGTGCCCGCCGCAGCCGTACGTCAACGACACCACGTGCCCGTCCGCCGGCGAGAACTCGTTGGCGCACACGCCGAACGCCTGCTTCAGCGAGCCGCCCAGCGGCATCAGGAACCCGCACGTCACGCACGACGCCGGGGCGGCCTGGGCCATCGGGGTCTTCGCCCCGTAGGACTCCTCCCACCGGTCGGCCGCGACATGCAGCCCGTACCGCGAAAGGACCCGCGCCCGCCGCAGCCCGAGCTCCTCCGCGACGGCCGCGATGGTGCCGCGCGAGGGCGTACGGGTGACGAGGTCGGCGTCCTCGGAGTCGACGAGCTCGGCCATCTCCTCCGAGACGGGGGAGTTCGGCGGCGGCGCGTCCTCGCCGGTGTACCCGGGCTCCAGGCGGAGGTCGTCCTGCTCCGTGGGCAGCAGGTCGCCGGGCCCGAGGTCACCGGGCCGCAGCCGCTCGCTCCACGGCACCCACTCGGGGGCGAGCAGAGCGTCGGGCCCCGGCAACATCACCGTCTCGTCGAGCGTGACGGCCTTCGCGCGGGACGCGCGGGCCACGGTCACCGCCCAGCGCCACCCCCGGTACCCGGGCTCCTGGCACTCGAAGAAGTGCGTGACGACCCGGTCGCCCTCCGCCACGACACCCGTGTGCTCGCCCACCACCCCGGGCGCCGCGGCCTCCTCGGCCGCCTCCCGGGCGAGGTCCACCGCCTCGGCGCACAGGCGGTCGGGGGCGGGGGTACGCGCAGTACGGCTTCGCGTCGTCGCAGCACTCACAGGTCTCGCTCATCTCCTACGCCGTCTCACAGGTGCGCCGGCCGATTCGCGATGTACGGGCGGCGGGCGGAGCGGACCAACGGGCCGCATCGACGTCCGCGCCCGACGTGTCTCGGGCACACCTATCGTCATCCATTCTGCGGGATGCCGAAGAGGCGCGCGGCCGGGAACTTCCGCCGGTGGCGCGCTACGCACGCTACCCCCTCCGCAGCCCGCCGCCCACCTGCCCGCCCCAAGTAGCTCTCATCACGGTTCGCGGAAGGGGCTGCTGGGGCACTATGACGAGGTGGCAGCCGTGAGGTCGTCCGACGATGCCGGGCCGCTCCAGAGGGCGGGCCGGCGGGTGGGCCGTGCTCTGCACCTGCCGTTCACCGGCACGGCGCGCGGTATCCGAAAAGCGACGCACGCCCACGGCGCGGGCGAATCGGGCCTCGGCAAACTGATCGAGCTGCACGCCGTGAACGGCGCCGGCGACGTCATGATCACCGTCGCCCTCGCCTCCACGGTCTTCTTCTCCGTACCGACCGACGAGGCCCGCGGCCGGGTGGCGCTGTACCTCGCCATCACCATGGCCCCGTTCACCCTCCTCGCGCCCGTGATCGGCCCGCTCCTGGACCGCATCCCGCACGGCCGGCGCGCGGCGATGGCGGCCGCGATGGGCACCCGCGTGGTGCTCGCCATCGCCCTGTCGGGCGCGGTCGCCACCGGCGACCTGGAGCTGTATCCGGCGGCGCTCGGCGTACTGGTCGCGTCGAAGGCGTACGGGGTGGTGCGCAGCGCCGTCGTTCCCCGTCTCCTCCCCCACGGCTTCTCCCTGGTGAAGGCGAACTCCCGGGTCACCCTCGCCGGCCTGCTGGCGACGGGCATCGCCGCACCCGCCGGGGTCGGGTTGCAGCAGATCGGGCCGCAGTGGCCGCTGTACGGGGCGTGTGTGCTGTTCGCCGGAGGAACGTTCCTGGCGCTGTCGATGCCGCACAAGGTGGACTCGGCGAAGGGCGAGCGCAAGGCGCACATGCTGACGCACGGCGAGCAGAAGCCGAGCCTCCGCACGGTCGGCCCGTCCGTCCTGCACGGCCTCCAGGCGAACGCCGCGCACCGGGTGCTGTCCGGCTTCCTGATCTTCTTCCTCGCCTTCCTGCTGCGCGAGCATCCGCTGTCGGGGCAGAGCGCGGCGGTGTCGCTGGGCATCGTCGGCGTGGCGGCGGGTGTCGGCAACGCGTGCGGTACGGCGCTGGGCGCACTGCTCAGGTCCCGGGCGCCGGAGCTGATCGTCGCCGCGATGGTGACGCTCGCGATGACGGCGGCGATCGTGGCGGCGGTGTTCTTCGGCGGGGTGGCCGTGGCGGCCCTGGGGGCGGTGGCGGGGCTGTCGCAGGCCCTGTCGAAGCTGTCGCTGGACGCGATGATCCAGCGGGATGTGCCGGAGGTCGTCCGCACCTCCGCCTTCGCCCGCTCGGAGACGCTGCTGCAGATGTCGTGGGTGGTGGGTGGCGCGATCGGCATCGCCCTGCCGCTGAACGGCGCCCTCGGCATGTCGGTCGCGGCGGGGATCCTGGCGCTGGGCGTGGTGGTGACCGTACGGGGCCTGCTGGCGGCGGCGCGGCGCGGCACGCCGCACCCCCGCGTGGCGTGACCCGGGCCGACGTATAGCCTTCGCCCCATGACCGTTGCGTTCTTTTCCGGTAAGGCCCGCCGGGCCGGTGTCGCTCTGGGTGCCGTCTCCGCCGGACTCCTCGTACTCTCCGCATGTGGCACCAAGCCGACCCCGCTCGCGACCGTGACGGTCGGGTCCGACTCGGTCCACACCGAAGCGACCTGCTACAACGACGGCGAAGCGATCAAGGAGTCGCAGATCCAGGCCTGCCTGGAGAAGAAGGCGGAGAAGACCATCACCGTCTCCGCGGACGACCGGATCCGCTTCGGTGTCGACCCGGAGATCGCCGAGAACGGCTGGACGCTGTTCATCGGCGGCCAGCGGGCCGAGCAGGAGCCGTACAAGAAGACGTACCGGACGATCCCGGCCAACGCGTTCCTCTCCAGCCAGACCGGTGAGACGGCGAGCTCGGCGCAGATCAGCATCGTCGAGACGAGCGGCAAGAAGCTGACGGGCATCTGGCACTTCGAGCTGAAGAAGGAATCCTGACCCTGCGCGTCCTGGTCGTGACGGCGGTGGCGGCGGAGTCGGACTCCGTCACCGCCGGCCTCGACGGCTACGCGCCGTCCGCCCCGCGCGTCCTCCGGTCCGGCCACACCGTGACGCCCCTGACCGCGCCCGTGGGACGTCCGGTAGTGGACGTCGTCGCCGGGGGCGTCGGGCCCGCCGCCGCGGCCGTCGCGGCGACCAGCGCGCTCGCCGCGGCACCGTACGCGTACGACCTCGTCGTCTCGGCCGGCATCGGCGGCGGGTTCGACCCGCACGCGCCGCTCGGGACGGTCGTCGTGTCCGACGCGATCGTCGCCGCCGACCTGGGCGCCGACACGCCCGGCGGGTACCTCGCCGTCGAGGAGCTGGGCTTCGGCCGCTCCGTCCACACCCCACCCCCCGGGCTGACCGACCGGATCGCCAAGGCCCTGTACGAGGGCGGGCAGCCGCACGTCGTCGCGCCCGTCCTGACCGTGTCCACGGTCACCGGCACCGCCGCCCGTACCGCCGAGCTGATCGCCCGTCACCCGCGTGCCGGGGCGGAGGCGATGGAGGGGTTCGGGATCGCCGAGGCGGCCGCCGCCCACGGCGTACCCGTCGTCGAGATCCGCGCCGTCTCCAACACCGTCGGCCCGCGCGACCGCGCCGCCTGGCGGATCGGCCAGGCGCTGGACTCGCTGCGGTACGCCTTCCAGCTGCTGAGCACCACCGTCTTCCTGGAGGACCTGTGAGGCCCGTGAGGATCGCGTACTCGCCGTGCCCGAACGACACGTTCGTCTTCCACGCCTGGGCGCACGGCCTCGTGCCGGGCGCGCCGGAGCTGGATGTGACGTTCGCGGACATCGACGTCACGAACGGCATGGCCGAGCGTGGTGAGCTGGACGTCCTCAAGGTGTCGTACGCCGCGCTGCCGTGGGTCCTGGACGAGTACGCCCTCCTGCCGTGCGGCGGCGCGCTGGGCCGTGGCTGCGGCCCGCTGGTCCTGACCCGCGAGCCGGACCTGGACCTGGCGGGGAAGACGGTCGCGGTGCCGAGCGAGCGCTCCACGGCGTACCTGCTGTTCCGCCTCTGGGCGGCGGACGTCGTCCGGGGGGGCGTCGGCGAGGTCGTGGTGATGCCGTTCCACGAGATCATGCCGGCGGTACGGGACGGCAAGGTCGACGCGGGGCTCGTCATCCACGAGGCCCGCTTCACGTACCAGGCCTACGGGCTGCACCGCCTCGCCGACATGGGCGAGCACTGGGAGTCCACGACGGGCCTGCCGATCCCGCTGGGCGCGATCATCGCCAAGCGGTCGCTGGGCGCGGACACGCTGAAGCTGCTCGCCGAGTCGGCGCGCGCGTCGGTCCGCATGGCCTGGGACGACCCGGAGGCGTCACGCCCGTACGTACGCGAACACGCCCAGGAGATGGACCCGGCCGTGGCCGATCAGCACATCGGCCTGTACGTCAACGAATTCACGGCCGACCTCGGCGAGGACGGCTACGCCGCCGTAAGGGGCCTGCTGACGCGTGCGGCGGCCGAGGGGCTGGTGCCGCCCCTCGGCCGGGATGCGCTGTCGTTCCGTACGAGCTAGACGTCCAGCTGGTCCGCCACCGCCCGCAGCAGGCCGGCGATCTTCTTGCCGTGGACCTTGTCGGGGTAGCGGCCGCGCTCCAGCATCGGGGTGATGTTCTCCAGCAGCGTCGTCAGGTCCTGCACGATCGACGCCAGTTCGTCCGGCTTGCGGCGCTGCGCCGCCGCGACCGACGGCGTCGGGTCGAGGACCGTCACCGAAAGCGCCTGGTCACCGCGCTGGCCCGCGACCACGCCGAATTCGACGCGCTGGCCGGGCTTCAGGGCGTCGACTCCGGCAGGGAGCACCGACGAGTGCACGAAGACGTCGCCGCCGTCGTCGCGGGAGAGAAAGCCGAAGCCCTTCTCGCTGTTGAACCACTTGACCTTGCCGGTAGGCACGTCTGTCCTCGTCCTCGTACTCGATAAGAAAACTGGCTCTGGATAGCACTACAGCGGGCCGCGTGGCCCGCCAGGACCAAGGCTAATGGTCCAGGGGCTGGTGACAAGACGTCGCCGGTCTGTTCCTCCGGCCAGGGAACTACCCTGGCCGAATGCATAGTGAAACCCCCGCGAGCAGCGCCGCCCCCGGTGACGGTCTCGTCCGGGCCGGCGGGATCGTCTTCATCGTCGGTGCCGTGGCCACTCTTGTCACCGTGGCACCGCTGTTCCTGGGCACCGATCCGTTCCCGCCGATCGCGTACGCGGTGTGCATGCTCATGGGCGTCGGGTTCTTGATCGCCGGCGTCGGCGTGCTGCGCTCGATCGCCGCCCAGCGGCGTCAGGCCAAGTCGGCCGCCCGGCCCGCCCTGTAGGCGTCCCACCAGGCGGGAAAGGCCGTCAGGTCGGGCAGGACGACATCCGCGCCGGCCGCCCGCAGCTCGTCGGCGTCGCACGGTCCGGTGGGTATGGAGACGGCGAGCGCGCCTGCCGTGCGGGCGCCGCGTACGTCGCCGGTGTGGTCGCCGACGTACACACTCGCGCCGTGTTCGCGCAGCGCGTCCGCCTTGGCCTCGGCCCACAGCCAGCCGATCACCGCGTCGGGTTCGATGCCCAGGTGGGCGAGGTGGAGCTTGGCGTTCGGCTCGTGCTTGGCGGTGACGACGACGGCCCGGCCGCCCGCCGCGCGAACGGCTTGAATCGCATCCTTCGCGCCGGGCATCGCGAGGGTCGGCTCGATGGCGTACGTGGGGTAGATCTCGCGGTAGCGGTCGCCCATCTCCTGGATCCGGTCGGCCGGGAACCAGTGCGCGAGCTCCTGTTCGAGGGGTGGTCCGAGGCGGGTGACGGCGAGGTCGGCGTCGATCCACACGCCCGTTTCGGCGGACAGCGCCCGGTAGGCGGCGTGGATGCCGGGGCGGGAGTCGATCAGGGTCATGTCGAGGTCGAAGCCGACCGTCGGGGCAGAAGCGTGCGAGGCCATGGGGGCCATTGTGCCTGCCGGCCGGTTTCGGCCACCCGCGGTTCGGGCGACCGGGAGCGGGGCCGCGCTCGGAGGGGGACGCGCAGTGGGTCGTGTTCTGGGCGTAGAACGACCGAGCTTGCGAGGGAGAGCCCAGGACACGATCCCCGGAGCGGCCCCAACGGCACGCCCCCCGCGCCGGAACGCCCCCGAGGGTCCCCGCCCGGGCGCGGCAGAGGGGCGCCACGCCCGGGCGGCCACGGGCGTCAAGCGCGGCGGCCACGGGCGTCACGCGCGGCGGGCGCGCCAGAGGAGGTAGAGGGCGGAGGCGAGGGCGGCGGTGCGGAGGGTCCAGGGCCAGGTGCCGGCGAGCGCGGCGCTCATGGCGTCGCCGCCCGGTGGGATCGGGTCGCCCCAGCGGCCGTCGAGGCGGCCCCACAGCCACACCGCGGCGCCCGCGGCGACGGCGCCCGGCAGGCCGAACACCGCAAGCTTCGCCTCCGCGCGGCTGAGCCGGCCCGTGGCGTACGCGAGAAGCCAGCCGCCGCCGAGGGCGAGCCACGAGCCGAGGGCGACGCCGACCACCAGCAGTACGGCGGCGGCCACCAGCATCGGGTGGCCGAGCCGGAGCCGGGGCAGTGGCACCCGTCGGCGCGACGGCGCGGGGGCCGGGGGTGCCTCGGGGGCGTCCTGGGCGGGTTCGGCGGCGGGTTCGGTGGCGGGTTCGGCGGCGGTCTCGTCCGGTTTCGGTGGGGGTTTCAGCATGTCCGGGATCTCCACCCCGCCCCGGAACCCCGGCGGCAGGATGTCCCCGCCGAACGCCCCCGGCCCGCCGAACGCCCCCTCCTGGCCGAACGCGCCCTCCTCGACACGCCACCAGTCCGGCTGCTCCACCGACGCGCCGGCCTCGTCCATGCCCGCGAGGTGCGGGCTCCAGGACTCCGCCGCCGCGGGCGGGACGTCCGGGGCCTCGGGGCGGCGGCGGAACCGCGTACGGGGTGTGCGCTGCACCGGTACGGCGGGGCGCGCCGGACCGCCGCCGCCGGACGCCGCCGCGCCGACCACCTCGTCCGGCGTGCCGAGGGCGGTGAGAATGCCGCGTACCGCCGCCGGGCTGTCGTCCTTGGCGCGCCGGGTGTCGATCTCGGCGCGCAGCGACGACACGAGCCTCATCCGCGTCTGCGAGGGCAGTTGCCGTTGCTGGGCCAGGTCACCGACCCGGCTCAGATAGTCGAAGACCAGCTGGTCGCTCTCGATCCCCACCGTCACGACGTTAGCGCGTGCGCAGGGGCTAACGTGGTCCGGATGGGGACCGGTGAGCTCGATCGGGAGGCGCACGTGGCCGCAGGGACCGAAGGTACGGGCGGTACGGCGGCTCCGCGCACCCTCGCGGAGGCTCTGCGGGCGCGCGGCGACGAGGGCCTGGCCGCGCTGCTGCGTGCCCGCCCCGACCTGCTCGTCCCGGTGCCGAGCGACCTGACGCAGCTGGCGACCCGCGCGGGGACGCGCGCCTCCGTCGTACGGGCGCTGGAGCGGCTGGACCGGTTCACGCTCCAGACGGCCGAGGCGCTCGCGGTGGCGCCGGACCCGGCCCCGTATCCCGTGCTGCTCGGGCTGATGGCCGGCGACGAGGGCGACCCGGAGGTCGAGGCGGCGCTGCCGCGTGCGGTCGGAATCCTGCGCGAGCAGGCGCTGCTGTGGGGCGAGGACGACCGGCTGCGGCTGGTGCGGACGGCCCGCGAGCTGCTGGCCCCGTCGCCGCAGCACCCGTCCCCCACGGGGCTCGGACCGACGGTCGCGGAGGCGACGGCGGGCATGTCGCCGACCCGGCTCCAGGAGATCATCGCGGCGGCCGGGCTGCCGACGACACACGATCCGGTGTCGGCGGTGGCCGCGTTGACGGATCTGTTCACCGACCGGGAGCGGATGGGCGCGCTGCTGGACACGGCGCCGGTGGAGGCGCTGGGGGTGCTGGACCGGCTGGTGTGGGGGCCGCCGTACGGCGAGGTGTCGGCGAACCCGGCGCCACCGGTGCGCTGGCTGCGCGACCGGGGCCTGCTGCTGCCGGCGACGGCGCGCACGGTGGTGCTGCCGCGCGAGGCGGCGCTGCATCTGCGCGCCGGGCGCGCGCACCGGGCGCCCGAGCCGGTGCCGCCCGCCGTCACGCCCGCCCGCGAGTACCGTCCACAGGTTGTGGACAGTACGGCGGCGGGCCAGGCGTACACCGCGCTTGCGACCATCGAGGAGCTGGCCAAGGAGTGGAACGAGGGCGGGCCGGCCGTGCTGCGCGCGGGCGGCATGTCCGTACGGGACCTGAAGCGGACGGCGGCGGCGCTGGACGTGACGGAGCAGGTGGCGGCGTTCTGGCTGGAGGTGGCGTACGGGGCGGGGCTGATCGCGCCGGACGGCGAGGCCGACGAGCGGTACGCGCCGACGCCCGCGTTCGACGAGTGGCTCGGCCTGCCGGCCGCCGAGCGGTGGGCCCGGCTGGCCGGGGCGTGGCTGACCGCGACGCGTACGCCGGGCCTGGTGGGCGCCCAGGACGCCAAGGGGCGCACGCTCGCGGCGCTCGGGCCCGACCTCGACCGGGGCGCCGCGCCGGAGGTGCGCCGCCGGGTGCTGACGCTGCTGGCGGGGCTCCCGGCCGGGGCGTCGCCGGACCCGGACACGCTGCTGGCCCGGCTGCGGTGGGAGCGCCCGCTGCGGAACGGGCGGGGTGCCGTGCAGACGGCGGGCGGCGCGGACCTGCGGGCCCGGCTGGCGAGCTGGACGCTGACGGAGGCGGAGCTGCTGGGCGTGACGGGGCGCGGCGCCCTCGCGGCCCACGGCCGGGCCCTGCTGCCGGGCGCGCCGGCCCCGGGCACGAACCACCCGGTGGCGGACCACCCGGTGACGGGCCACGGCGCGGACCACGCGGTGACGGGCCACCACGTGGCGGGCCACCCGGTGACGGGCCACGGCGCGGACCACCCGGTGGACGGGCACGGTGCGGGCCGCCCGGACAGGGCCGCCGTGCCCGCTCCCGCCGCGCCCGACGCGGAGACGTTCAACGGCCGCCGCCCCGCCCACGCCGCCGTCGCCGCCCACGCGGGCGCCGCCGCGCTCCTCGCGCCGCTGCTGCCCGAGCCGGTCGACCACGTACTGCTCCAGGCGGACCTCACGGCGGTCGCCCCCGGCCCCCTGAAGCGGCCGCTCGCCGACATGCTGGCCGTGGTCGCGGACGTCGAGTCCAAGGGCGGCGCCACCGTGTACCGCTTCACGCCCGGCTCCGTACGCCGCGCCCTGGACGCCGGGCAGGCGGCGGCCGACCTGCACGCCTTCCTGGCGGCACACTCCCGCACGCCCGTTCCGCAGCCGCTCGCGTACCTGATCGACGACGTGGCCCGCCGACACGGCCACCTGCGGGTGGGCGCCGCCTCCGCCTACGTACGCTGCGACGACGACGCCGTGCTCGGCGAGATCCTCGCCGACAAGCGGTCGGCGTCCCTCCGTCTGCGGCGCCTCGCGCCGACCGTGCTGGCCGCCCAGGCCGACCCGGCCACGCTGCTGGAGGGGCTGCGCTCCATGGGGTTCGCCCCGGCGGCCGAGTCGGCGGAGGGCGACGTCCTGATCACCCGGGCGCACGCGTACCGCACCCCGGCGCGCACGGCGCCCGCGCCGGTGCCGGAGGGCCCACCGGAACCGGACGCCACGCTGCTGGGCGCCGCCGTGAAGGCGATCCGCGCCGGGGACCTCGCGTCGACGGTCGTACGCAAGGACGAGCCGGCCGGCGCCGCCACGAACGGCGCACCGCCCCGCACCTCCGCCGCCGAGACCCTCGCCACCGTCCAGGCCGCCGCGATGACCGGCTCGGCGGTCTGGATCGGCTACGTCAACGCCGAGGGCGCCGCCAGCCAGCGCGTCATCGCGCCGGTCCGGGTGGAGGGCGGCTTCGTCACGGCGTACGACCACACCGCCGACGAGGTCCGCACGTACCCGCTGCACCGGATCACGGGCGTCGCGGAACTGGCCGACGCCGACGACCCGACCTGACCCGGCCTGACCCGACCTGACGCGGATCATGCGCCCGAACGGCGGATTTACCGCCCGTGAGTGACCGATACCCCACTCCAGGGGGACGTTCCGCATTCCCCCGGCGCGGCGCGGGCAGCCACGGGGCGTCCCGAACACGCACCACCGGAAAGAGGTCGTCCATGCGTCGAGTCACCACCGTCCTGCTGACCACCGCCGCGTTCCTGTCCGCGTTCACCGCCCAGGCCGCCGCCGTCGGCATCGACCTCGCGAGCGGCATCACCCTCTGACCGCCCGCCCCGCGACGCGACCGGGCCCGCACCGCCACGGACGGTGCGGGCCCGGTCCGCTGCCCCGCAGACGCGAAAGGAACCCGACATGAACCGACGTATCGCCCTCGCCCTGGCAGGCACCGCTCTGCTGTTCACCACCCTCGCCACCCCGGCCACCGCCGCGACGCTTCCGCCGGTCGGTGGCCCGATCAGCGGCCCGCTGACCGACATCCAGATCGAGGGCCCGCTGCTCACAAGTCCGCTGATCTGAACCAGCCCGGCACCTCACCGGTCACGCACGGACGTGACCGGTGAGCAGCATCGCGAAGAAGACGACGCCCCCCATGGCCTCCAGCAGCGACAGGTACGCCGCGGTCAGCACACACCCCATCACCCCGAGCCGGACCCGCGCCTGACGCCCCCGCTGCCACCGGTCGATGAACCAGGTACGCCCCACCATCCCCAGCGGCAGCAGATATCCCGCCCACCACCAGGGCCACGCCCCCTCTTCGCGCAGCGGCGCCGAGAAGACGGCCAGCAGGACGAGCGCGAGCGCCGAGAACCCCAGCGGCGGCACCCACCACCGGTCGTCGTGCGGCGAGTACGGCAAGGGCGCCGGGGGACGGGGCGGCAGGAGGTGCGGCGGGAACGGGTTCGACCGGTTCCGCCTCGCCCGGCTTCGCATCACCCGGTTACGCATCGCGCTGTTTCGCATGCCCCCACCCCACCGCGCCCGCATTCCCGGCCCCAGTGTGCGGCTACTCATTCGCCGCAGCCCGGCTACTTACGCCGCCGATGCGTAACACTGGATGTTTGGCCACACACCGAGGCCGCCAGGAAAGGGTGAGGCGTGAACGGACCACTCATCGTCCAGAGCGACAAGACACTCCTGCTCGAAGTCGACCACGAGCAGGCCGACGCATGCCGGCGCGCCATAGCTCCCTTCGCGGAGCTGGAGCGTGCGCCCGAGCACATCCACACCTACCGGGTCACCCCGCTGGGCCTGTGGAACGCGCGGGCGGCCGGGCATGACGCCGAGCAGGTCGTCGACGCGCTCGTCGAGTTCTCCCGTTACCCCGTGCCGCACGCCCTGCTGGTGGACGTGGCCGAGACGATGGCCCGCTACGGGCGGCTGACGCTGTCCAAGCACCCCACGCACGGGCTGGTCCTGACCACCACCGACCGGCCGGTCCTGGAGGAGATCCTCCGCTCCAAGAAGGTCCAGCCGCTCGTCGGCACGCGCATCGACCCCGACACGGTCGTCGTGCACCCCTCCGAGCGCGGCCAGATCAAGCAGACGCTGCTCAAGCTGGGCTGGCCGGCCGAGGACCTCGCCGGGTACGTGGACGGCGAGGCGCACCGTATCGACCTGGCCGAGGACGGCTGGGCGCTGCGCCCGTACCAGAAGCAGGCCGTCGAGGGCTTCTGGCACGGCGGCTCCGGTGTCGTCGTGCTGCCCTGTGGTGCCGGAAAGACGCTGGTCGGCGCGGGCGCCATGGCGAAGGCCAAGGCGACGACGCTGATCCTGGTGACGAACACCGTCTCCGCCCGGCAGTGGAAGCACGAGCTGGTGAAGCGGACGTCGCTGACCGAGGACGAGATCGGCGAGTACAGCGGCACGAAGAAGGAGATCCGCCCGGTCACCATCGCCACCTACCAGGTGCTGACGACCAAGCGGAAGGGCGTCTACCCGCACCTGGAGCTGTTCGACTCCCGCGACTGGGGCCTGATCGTCTACGACGAGGTGCATCTGCTGCCCGCGCCCGTGTTCAAGTTCACCGCCGATCTTCAGGCGCGGCGGCGGCTGGGGCTGACGGCGACGCTCGTACGTGAGGACGGCCGCGAGTCGGACGTGTTCTCGCTGATCGGTCCGAAGCGGTTCGACGCGCCGTGGAAGGAGATCGAGGCACAGGGCTACATCGCGCCCGCCGACTGCGTCGAGGTCCGCGTCAACCTCACCGACGGCGAGCGGCTCGCGTACGCGACCGCCGAGACGGAGGAGAAGTACCGCTTCTGCGCGACGACCGCGACCAAGCAGAAGGTCGCGGAGGCGCTGGTACGGAGGTTCGCGGGCCAGCAGATCCTGGTGATCGGCCAGTACATCGACCAGCTCGACGAGCTGGGCGAGCACCTGGACGCGCCGGTGATCAAGGGCGAGACGCCCAACGCGCAGCGCGAGAGGCTCTTCGACGCGTTCCGGCAGGGCGAGATCAGCGTGCTGGTGGTGTCGAAGGTGGCGAACTTCTCGATCGACCTGCCGGAGGCGACCGTCGCCATTCAGGTGTCGGGCACCTTCGGGTCACGTCAGGAGGAGGCGCAGCGCCTGGGCCGGGTGCTGCGGCCGAAGGCGGACGGGCACCAGGCGCACTTCTACTCGGTGGTCGCGCGGGACACGATCGACCAGGACTTCGCGGCACACCGCCAGCGGTTCCTGGCCGAGCAGGGGTACGCGTACCGGATCGTCGACGCGGACGAGCTGCTCGCACAGGACGTCGATCCGGATCTCAGCGGCGCCTGACGCCGGCTTCCTCCGCGTACTCGCCGAGGACGACGACCCCGAACGCCGCTTCGGCGAACACCTTGATCGCGCGGAGGGCGTTGCCGAGGCGGTGGGCGGGGTGCCGGGTCGCGCCGAGGGCGGTGGCGCCGGGGGCGTCGTGGAGGGTGGCTGCGGTCATGTCTCCATGATGGTTTCCGTACGTGGGCGGTACATCGGTCCCCAGACCGAACCCTGGTGCCGCCCGCGTACGACTCCAGGCATACGGCATCCCCTACGGGTCGGATATTCGCTCGCCGCTCCCTCGGCGCGTGGCTACAATCGCCGGCCTTGCCCGCCTCCCTCTCGTGGAGCGCCGCCCTCCGGTCGGAAACCGGTCGGCCCCGCCATCACCCGCGTACGACCCCGGAGGCTTCGCCGTGCCCGATCCGCTCTCGTCCGAGCGCGCCCATCTCGCCGCCTCGCGCGCCGCCCTGCGCGCCATGCGGGAGGACGTCCAGGCCCTGGACATCAGGGACGTCACCGCGAACTGGGTCAACGCCGCCGTCCTGTCGGCGCAGATCGAGGAGCGGATCAAGGCGCTCGCCGATCTCTCCCACACGCCGCTGTTCTTCGGGCGGCTGGACTACCTGCACACCACGCAGGAGGGGCAAAGCTTCTACATCGGGCGGCGGCACGTCCATGACGCGGACGGCGACCCGATGGTCGTCGACTGGCGTGCGCCGGTGTCGCAGCCGTTCTACCGGGCCTCGAAGAAGGACCCGCAGGACGTCGCGCTGCGGCGCCGGTTCGGCTACACGGGCGGTGAGCTGACCGCGTACGAGGACGAGCACCTGTCCGACCCGGCGGAGGAGGAGCGGGCTTCCAAGCTGCTCCAGGCGGAGATCGAGCGGCCGCGCGTGGGCCCGATGCGGGACATCGTCGCGACGATCCAGCCGGAGCAGGACGAGATCGTCCGCAGCGGCCTGTCCGGCTCGGTCTGTGTGCAGGGCGGCCCGGGGACGGGCAAGACGGCGGTCGGCCTGCACCGGGTGGCGTACCTGCTGTACGCGCACCGGGAGCGGCTGGCCCGCACCGGCACGCTGGTCATCGGGCCGAACCGGTCCTTCCTCCACTACATCGAGCAAGTTCTTCCGGCGCTCGGCGAGTTGGAGGTCAGGCAGGCGACCGTCGACGACCTGGTCGCGCACGTCGAGGTGCGGGGCGCCGACGACCCGGCGGCGGCCGTGGTCAAGGGCGACGCCCGGATGGCCGAGGTGCTGCGGCGGGCCGTGCGGTCGCACGTCACGCTGCCGACGGAACCCCTGATGGTGGTGCGCGGTTCGCGGCGGTGGCGGGTGCCCGCGTACGAACTGGAGGAGATCGTCGCTGAGTTGCTCGACCGGGACATCCGGTACGGGGCGGCCCGGGACGCCCTTCCACAGCGGATCGCGCACACGGTGCTGGTGCGGATGGAGCAGGCGGGTGAGGCGCCGGACGACCGGGTGCAGGACGCGGTGGCGCGGAACGCGGCGGTGAAGGCGGTGGTCAAGGCGGTGTGGCCGGCCGTCGACCCGGCGAAGCTGGTGCTGCGGCTGCTGTCCGACGCGGAGTTCCTGGCGGAGCACGCGGACGGGCTGCTGGACGAGGAGGAGCGGAAGGCGATCCTGTGGGCGAAGCCGCCGCGCTCGGTGAAGTCCGCGACGTGGTCGGCGGCGGACGCGGTGCTGATCGACGAGGCGTCCGACCTGGTGGAGCGTACGCCGTCGCTGGGCCATGTGGTCCTGGACGAGGCGCAGGACCTGTCGCCGATGCAGTACCGGGCGGTGGGGCGGCGCTGCTCGACCGGCTCGGCGACGGTGCTGGGCGACCTGGCCCAGGGGACGACGCCGTGGGCGACGGCGAGCTGGGCGGAGGCGCTGGCGCACCTGGGCAAGCCGGACGCGGTGGTGGAGGAGCTGACGGCCGGTTTCCGCGTGCCGCGCGAGGTGATCGCGTACGCCTCGCGGCTGCTGCCGCACATGTCGCCGGGACTGGCGGAGGTGCGGTCGGTGCGGGAGTCGCCGGGCTCGCTGGAGGTGCGGCGGGCGGAGGACCTGGCGTCGTCGGTGGTGACGGCGTGCCGTGCGTCGCTCCGGCACGAGGGGTCGATCGGCCTGATCGCGGCGGACGCGCGGATTCCGGTGCTGGCGGAGGCGCTGCGGGAGGCCGGCCTGCCCTGGCTGTCGCCGGGCGAGGAGACGACGGCCGCGTCCCGGCTGACGCTGGTGCCCGCCTCGCTGGCGAAGGGCCTGGAGTACGACTACGTCGTCCTGGACGAGCCGGCGGCGATCGTCGACGGCGAACCGGACGAACGCACCGGCCTCCGGCGGCTGTACGTGGCCCTGACGAGGGCGGTCTCGGGCCTGACGGTCCTGCACGCGGCCCCGCTGCCGGCGCAGCTGGGCTGACGCCCGGCCCGGTTCGGTCCTTCGGGGTCGCCCGTGCGCGGGAGCGCACCGTTGGGGTCCGTTCCGTGGGGGGCCTGGGCTCTCCTTCGCAAGCTCAGTCGTTCTACGCCCAGAACACCCCCCACTGCGCGTCCCCCTTTCGCGGCGGGCCCAGGCCCCGGGAGGTCCCCCCACCGGAGACCCCGGCGCCCGGCACCGCACCACCGGCGTAAGCCCGGGGTCCCGGACTGCTACGCCGCCGGCTTGAAGCCGCGCAGCCGGAGGCTGTTGCCGACCACGAACACCGACGAGAACGCCATGGCCGCACCGGCGATCATCGGGTTGAGGAGCCCGGCGGCGGCGAGGGGCAGGGCGGCGACGTTGTAGGCGAAGGCCCAGAAGAGGTTGCCCTTGATGGTGGCCAGGGTGCGGCGGGAGAGGCGGATGGCGTCGGCGGCGGCGCGCAGGTCGCCGCGTACGAGCGTGAGGTCGCCGGCCTCGATGGCGGCGTCCGTGCCGGTGCCCATGGCCAGGCCCAGGTCGGCCTGGGCGAGCGCGGCCGCGTCGTTGACGCCGTCGCCGACCATGGCGACCGACCGGCCCTCGGCCTGGAGGCGCTTGACCACGTCGACCTTGTCCTCCGGCATGACCTCCGCGTACACCTCGTCGATGCCGACCTCGGCGGCGACGGCGTCGGCGACGGCGCGGTTGTCGCCGGTCAGGAGGATGGGGGTGAGGCCCAGGGCGCGCAGCCGGCGGATCGCCTCGGCGCTGGTGTCCTTGACCGCGTCCGCGACCTCCAGGACCGCGCGGGCCTCGCCGTCCCAGGCGACGGTGATGGCCGTACGGCCGGCGGCCTCGGCCTCGTGCCGGGCGCGCTGGAGTTCGGCGGGCAGTTCGATGGCCCACTCGGACAGCAGCTTCTTCCGGCCGACCAGCACCGCGTGGCCCTCGACGACGCCCTGGACGCCGAGGCCGGCGATGTTGGCGAAGTCCTCGGGGGTGGGGAGGGCGCCGACGCGTTCGGCCGCGCCGGCCGCCACGGCGCGGGCGATGGGGTGCTCGGAGGCGTGCTCCAGGGCGCCCGCCAGGCGCAGCACGTCGGCCTCGTCGGTGCCGTCGGCGGTGTGGACGCCGAGCAGGGTCATGCGGCCGGTGGTGACGGTGCCGGTCTTGTCGAGGACGATGGTGTCGACCTTGCGGGTGGTCTCCAGGACCTCGGGGCCCTTGATGAGGATGCCGAGCTGGGCGCCGCGCCCGGTGCCGACCATGAGGGCGGTCGGGGTGGCGAGGCCGAGGGCGCACGGGCAGGCGATGATCAGTACGGCGACGGCGGCGGTGAACGCGGCGGTCAGCCCGGAGCCGTTGCCGAGCCAGAAGCCGAGCGTGGCGAGCGCGAGGCCGATGACGCCGGGGACGAAGACGGCGGAGATCCGGTCGGCGAGGCGCTGTGCGGCCGCCTTGCCGTTCTGCGCGTCCTCGACGAGCTTGGCCATGCGGGCCAGTTGCGTGTCGGCGCCGACGCGGGTGGCTTCGACGACGAGCCGGCCGCCGGCGTTGAGGGTGGCGCCCGTGACGGGGTCGCCGACGCCGACCTCCACCGGCACGGACTCGCCCGTGAGCATGGAGGCGTCCACGGCGGAGGTGCCCTCGTCGACCGTGCCGTCGGTGGCGATCTTCTCGCCGGGCCGGACCAGGAACCGGTCGCCGACGCGCAGGTCTCCCACCGGGATGCGGGTTTCCCGGTCGCCGCGCAGGACGGTGACGTCCTTCGCGCCGAGTTCGAGGAGCGCCCTCAGCGCCGCGCCCGCCTTGCGCTTGGAGCGGGCCTCGAAGTAGCGGCCGGCCAGGATGAAGGCGGTGACCCCGGCGGCGGCCTCCAGGTAGATGTTCCCGGCGCCGTCGCTGCGGGCGATGGTCAGCTCGAAGGGGTGGGTCATGCCGGGCGTACCGGCCGTACCGAAGAACAGCGCCCACAGCGACCACAGGAACGCCGCCGACGTACCGACCGAGATGAGGGTGTCCATCGTCGCGGCGCCATGGCGCGCGTTGGTCCAGGCGGCGCGGTGGAAGGGCCAGGCGGCGTAGGTGACGACCGGTGCGGCGAGGGTCAGGGAGAGCCACTGCCAGTACTCGATCTGGAGGGCCGGGACCATGGCCATGGCGATGACGGGTACGGAGAGGACGACGGCCGTGATCAGGCGTTGCCGCAGCGGCCGCAGCTCGTCGGGCGGCTGCTCTTCGTGGGCCTCGGGTGCCGGGGGCGCGGGCTCCTCGGCGGTGTAGCCGGTCGCTTCGACGGTGGCGATGAGGTCGGCCACCTGGACGCCGTCGGCGAAGGACACCTTCGCCTTCTCGGTGGCGTAGTTGACGGTCGCGGTGACGCCGTCCATGCGGTTGAGCTTCTTCTCGATACGGGCCGCGCACGAGGCGCAGGTCATGCCGCCGATGGCGAGCTCGACCTCGGCGGCGGGGCCGGGTGTCGTCGTCGTGGGGGTGCTCATGAGTGCTGCTCCTCGAAAATCTATACCCCAACAGGGTATGCCGTCTCGATGGGTCCATGTATACCCCCTGGGGGTATGAACTGCAAGGACTCATCCGCTTGACTTCATACCCCCCGGGGGTACTGTTGGCGCATCGGGAACGAGCCTCTCAAGGAGTCGTCATGAACACCGGAGTGAAGATCACCGCTTTCGCCGCAGCGCTCGCCGCGACCTTCGGGACGGCGTACGGGGTCGGCAAGGGCGTCGGCCCGGTCGTCGCGGCGGAGGAGCGGCCGGCCGCGGGGCACGGCGAGCACGACGCGCCCTCCGTCCCCACCGCACCCGGAGGGCTCCAGGTCTCGGAGGGCGGCCACACGCTCACATTGGAGCCGTCGGCCCTCACCGCCGGGAAGCGGGGCGAGCTGCGGTTCGCCGTCACGGACGCGCACGGGCGGGCCGTCACGGCGTACGAACGTGAGCACGGCAAGGAGCTGCACCTGATCCTCGCCTCGCGGGACCTGACCGTGTACCGGCACCTGCACCCCGTGCGGGGAGCCGACGGCACCTGGTCCACGCCGGTCGAGCTGCCCCAGGCCGGCTCCTACCGGGTGTTCGCCGACTTCACGCCCGCGGGCGGCAGGGCGCTGACGCTCGGGGCGGACCTCGCGGTGTCGGGGACGTACCGCCCGGCAGCACTGCCCGCGCCGAGCCGGGTCGCCGAGGTCGACGGCTACCGCGTGGAGCTCGCCGGGACCCCGGCACCGGGGCGGGCGGGCGAGCTGACCCTGCGCGTCAGCCGGGGCGGGCGGCCGGTCACCGACCTCCAGCCCTACCTGGGCGCGTACGGCCACCTCGTCGCGCTGCGCGCCGGCGACCTCGCCTACCTGCACGTCCACCCGCACGAGGGCCCTGCCGGACCGGAGGTGTCGTTCACGGCGACGGCGCCGAGCGCGGGGGCGTACCGGCTCTTCCTCGACTTCCGGCACGCGGGGAAGGTCCGTACGGCTGCCTTCACGGTGCACGCGCATTAGGCTGGCCATTGGACTAGACCTGTAGCGAATGGAGCCGTCAGTGAGCAACCGTGCAGTCCTGGAGGTGATCGCCCTCGACGCGGAGGACGCGATCGCCGCACAGGCCGGAGGAGCGGACCGCCTCGAACTGGTCACCGACATGGCCGCGGACGGGCTCACCCCGTCCCGCGAGACCTACGGCCGGATCCGCGCCGCCGTGGACATCCCGCTGCGCGTGATGCTGCGCCTGGCCGACGGCTTCTCGGCGGGCGACATCGACGCGCTGGTACGGGTGGCGCGGGCGTTGCGCGAGGAGGGCGCGGACGAGTTCGTCCTCGGCTTCCTCGACGCCGAGGGCCATGTGGACCTGGTCGCCGTCGAGCGGCTGGTCGCCGAGCTGGAGGGCTGCCGCTGGACGTTCCACCGGGCGCTCGACCGGGCGGCCGACCGGGACGCGGCACGCAAGCAGCTCGCCGACCTGCCGGGGCTGGACACGTACCTCACGGCCGGCTCGGCGGCCGGTGTCGACGAGGGCCTGCCGACCCTGCTGGCCGAGGCCGCCGCCGCCCGGCGCGGCGAACCGGGCTACGAGCCGCAGCTCCTGGTCGGCGGCGGCCTCCGCCTGGACCACGTCCCGGCGCTCCTCGCCGGCGGCGTCACCGCCTTCCACATCGGCGGCGCCGCCCGCCCCTCCGGCTGGTCCGCCCCGGTCTCCCCCACCGCCGTCCGCGCCTGGCGCACCGCGATCGACGGCCGGGCGTAGGCGGCCCGGCCCCGGCCCACCACCGCGCGGGCGGCCGGTACGCCCGGCAGGCGACGACCGGCCCGCCGGCCGGTTGCCGCGCCGACAGGCGGTTGCCGCGCCGCCTGGCCGTGGCCGCGCCGCCAGGCGAGCCGCCCGCCCCCGTCTCCCCCACCGCCGTCCGCGCCCGGCGCACGGCGATCGACCACGTCAGCCGAAGAGGACCAGGTCCGCCTCCGTGGCGCCCGCCAGGTCGTAGCGCGTGCCCGTCAGCGGGCGGGCGGCGTAGAGGCGGATCAGGGTCGGCGCCGGGCCCAGGTAGCGGGCCGGGGGGCGTTCACCCGACGCCGCGCCCAGGCGCAGCGGGTCGTCGCGGTCGTCGAGGTCCGCGTGGAGCGGCACCGTGCCGCGCGCCCGGGTGACCGCGGCGAGGAGGTCCAGCGCCGGGGCGAGCCCGGGTCCCGCGTAGGCACCCGGCTCGCCGAGGGCCTCCCGTACGTCGCCCGCGTGCACCCACTCGCCCAGCGCGATGCCGTCCTGCCGCCCGTCCGGCGCCGCCGCGATGGCCGCGCCCGCCTCGGTCATGCCGCGCTCCAGCTCGTCGACGATCGCCAAGTTGGACCGCTCCCCGCGCTCGGCGATGTCCCGGTCGTTGGCCTCGGGGCTGAAGACGCCCTCCTCGAAACGCTTCTCCACCACCCGCGTCAGCGCCGCCGCGCAGTGCGCCAGGACGTGCCGCACCGTCCAGCCGGGACAGCACGTGCGTACGGCGAAGGCCGCGTCGGGCAGGCGGCGCAGCAGCGGGATCAGGGCGTCGCGCTCGGTCCGCAGCAGCAGCCCGGGCAGCTCGGGGTCACGTACATCGGATACGTCACGTAGATCGCTCATGGGCTCCAGCCAACCGTCCACAGCCCGCCCTGGCAACGGGCCGCACCCGGCACAATGACCCCATGGCGCCCCTCCCCGCTCACCCCGCACACGACGACCTCCGCCGCCGCTGGGCGTCGGCCGTACTCATCGCCCGGGACACGGACGACTGCATGCCCTCGCCCTACCGGTACGCCGACGACCTCCTCGCCCGGTGGGCCGAGCCGCAGCGCCGCTACCACACCACCGACCACCTCCTCGCCGTCCTCGACCGTGTCGACGAGCTCGCGGACCACGCGGACGACCCCGATCTCGTACGCCTCGCCGCCTGGTTCCACGACGCCGTGTACCTCCCCGAGCGGTCCACCAACGAGGAGCGCAGCGCCCGCCTCGCCGAGCGGGCCCTGCCCGAGCTGGGCATCGACGCGGCCCGTACGGCGGAGGTCGCCCGCCTGGTCCGGCTCACGCTCACCCACGACCCGGCGGACGGCGACCGCAACGGCGAGGTGCTGTGCGACGCGGACCTGGCGATCCTGGCCGCCGCGCCCGACGCGTACGCCGCGTACGCCGCCGCCGTACGGGAGGAGTACGGCTTCGTGCCGGACGAGGCGTTCCGGGAGGGCCGGGCGGCGGTGCTGCGGCAGCTGCTGGGCCTGCCGTGCCTGTTCCGTACGCCGCACGGGGCCCGGGAGTGGGAGGAGCGGGCCCGCCAGAACCTGACCACGGAGCTGAAGCTGCTGGCCACGGGCACCCCGGGAATGTAAGGCGCACCGACCGCGTTGACCCCTGGCATGCCGTCTTCCGCCGCGCGTGAACGCACCCGCATGCCCCTGGCCGTCTACATCCTCGGCCTGTCCGTCTTCGCGCTCGGCACGAGCGAGTTCATGCTGTCGGGTCTGCTGCCACCGATCGCGGACGACATGAACGTCTCCATCCCAAAGGCCGGGCTGCTCATATCCGCCTTCGCGATCGGCATGGTGATCGGCGCGCCGCTCCTCGCGGTCGCCACGCTGCGGCTGCCGCGCAAGACGACGCTCATCGCGCTGATCAGCACCTTCGGCGTCGGGCAGCTGGTGGGCGCGCTGGCTCCCTCGTACGGGATCCTCTTCGCGTCGCGCGTGGTCAGCGCGCTGGCGTGCGCCGGGTTCTGGGCGGTCGGCGCGGCCGTCGCGATCGCGATGGTGCCGGTCGGGTCGCGTGCCCGCGCGATGGCCGTGATGATCGGCGGGCTGTCGATCGCGAACGTCCTCGGCGTCCCGGCCGGCGCGTTCCTGGGCGAGCACCTGGGCTGGCGGTCCGCGTTCTGGGCCGTCGGCGCCGCCTCGGCGATCGCGCTGGTCGGCGTGGTGACCCTGATCCCGCGCATCCCGCTGCCCGCCGAGAAGCCGCAGCTGCGGCGCGAGCTGACGATCTACCGTGACCGGCAGGTCTGGCTCGCGGTCGCGGTCACCGCCCTCGCGGCGGGCGGCGTCTTCTGCGCGTTCTCCTACCTGGCCCCGCTGCTCACCGACGTGGCCGGCCTCGACGTCGGCTGGGTGCCGACCGTGCTGGCCCTCTTCGGCATCGGCGCGCTGATCGGTACGACGATCGGCGGCCGGGTCGCGGACGCGCACCTGTTCGGGGTGCTGCTCAGCGGCATCACGGCGTCGACGCTGTTCCTGGTGGCGCTCGCGCTCTTCTCGTCCAGCCCCGTCACCACGGTGATGCTCTCCTTCCTCCTCGGCGTCTCGGCGTTCTACACGGCCCCGGCCCTCAACGCCCGCATGTTCAACGTCGCCGGCGCCGCCCCCACCCTGGCGGGCGCCACGACGACGGCCGCCTTCAACCTCGGCAACACCGGCGGGCCGTGGCTCGGCGGCACGGTCATCGACGCGGGCCTCGGCTTCCCCTCCACGGCCTGGGCGGGCGCGGCGATGACCCTCCTGGGCCTCGCGGCGGCAGCCGTGGCCCTGCGCCTGCACACCTCGACGTCCCGCGTGGTGACCGGGTCGGCCGACTCCCTCAGGGAGACGCCCGCCGCTTCGGGCGCCGCAGGCCCGACTCCTTGAGGAGGCGTACGAGTTCCTTGGAGCCGATCTCGACCGCGCCCGCCGCCACCGCGTCCGCGTACCGCTCGGAGGGGACGTCGTAGTGGTCGCCGTCGAAGGCGCGGGGCGGGGCGCCGATGAGGGCGGCGAAGGCGTGGAGCTCGTCGTAGGACACGTCGCTCACCATGTGGGACCACATGCGGCCGTGGCCCGGCCAGTTCGGCGGGTCGATGTAGACCGTCACGTAAGGCCGCCGACCCGTGCCACCACCACGCCCGCCTTACCGCACACCCAGTGCGGGTCGGGGCCCAGCTCCGGTTCCACTTCCAGCGCGTGCGGGTCGCCGGAGGCGCACACCGGGCACAGCGGCCAGCGGCCGTACCGCTCCAGCAGCGCGTCCTGGACGTCCTGGGCGACGAGCCCAGCGACGTACTCCATGCCTTCCGGCCACTGCTCGACCCACCAGCGCCGGTGTGTCACCGCGTCCTCCACGAGCGACACGACCTCCGCCTCGGCGACGTCCCGCGCCTTGAGGTCGGCGAGGACCAGGGCCCGCGCGGCGTGCAGGGCCTGCTCCAGGGGATCCACGGCGTCCATGGAGCCATTGTCACCCCAGGTCGGGAGGGGTTGACGACCCACCGGGCTGAAAATACCTTTCACGTGTGACCGATATGGTGAAGGAAATTTTCAGCAACGGGGCCGTCGGCAGACCGAGCACGGAGCCCGCCCCCGCCGCACCCGGACCCGCCGCATCCGGACCCGCATCCGGACCCGCCGCATCCGGATCCGCACCCGGACCCGCCGCACCCACACCCGCACCCGCCGCCCTCGCCGCCAAGGTGCGCACCCTCGCGCCCTCCATGACCCGCTCCATGCAGCGCGTCGCCGAAGCCGTCGCCTCCGACCCCGCCGGCTGCGCCGCCCTCACGGTCACCGGACTCGCCGAACTCACCGGCACCAGCGAGGCGACCGTCGTCCGCACCGCCCGCCTCCTCGGCTACCTGGGCTACCGCGACCTGCGCCTCGCCCTCGCCGGGCTCGCCGCCCAGCAGCAGTCCGGCCGGGCGCCCTCCGTCACCGCCGACATCGCCGTCGACGACCCGCTCGCGGACGTCGTCGCCAAGCTCGCGTACGACGAGCAGCAGACCCTCGCCGACACCGCCGCCGGCCTCGACACCATCCAGCTCGGCGCCGCCGTCACCGCGCTCGCCGCCGCCCGCCGCACCGACATCTACGGCGTCGGCGCCTCCGGCCTCGTCGCCCAGGACCTCGCTCAGAAGCTGCTGCGCATCGGGCTCATCGCGCACGCCCACAGCGACCCGCACCTCGCCGTCACCAACGCCGTACAGCTCCGCTCCGGCGACGTCGCCATCGCCATCACCCACTCGGGCTCCACCGGCGACGTCATAGAACCGCTGCGCGTCGCGTTCGACCACGGCGCGACGACCGTCGCCATCACCGGCCGCCCCGACGGCCCCGTCTCGCAGTACGCCGACCACATACTCACCACCTCCACGGCCCGCGAGAGCGAACTGCGCCCCGCCGCCATGTCGTCCCGCACCAGCCAACTCCTCGTCGTCGACTGCCTGTTCACCGGCGTCACGCAGCGTACGTACGACACGGCCGCCCCCGCCCTCTCCGCGTCGTACGAGGCCCTCGCGCACCGCCACTCCCCCCGCACCCGCACCCGCTGATCGCCCCACCCGGCCGAAAGAGCACGCCCGCATGAACCCCTCCGAACTGTCCTCCCTCACCACGGAAGCGTTCCGCCCCGAGCTCGCGGACATCGACCGCCTCCCCACCGCCGAGATCGCCCGCCTCATGAACGCCGAGGACCAGTCCGTCCCCGTGGCCGTCGCCACCCAGCTGCCCCGCATCGCCGCCGCCATCGACGCCACCGCCGACCGCATGGCGCGCGGCGGCCGCCTCATCTACGCGGGCGCCGGCACCGCCGGGCGGCTCGGCGTCCTGGACGCCAGCGAATGCCCGCCCACCTTCAACACCGCGCCCACCCAGGTCGTCGGCCTCATCGCGGGCGGCCCGGCGGCCATGCTGGAGGCCGTCGAGGGCGCCGAGGACTCCAAGGACCTCGCGGCCGAGGACCTCACCGCCCTCTCCCTCACGCCCGACGACACGGTCGTCGGCATCTCCGCCTCCGGCCGCACCCCCTACGCCATCGGCGCGGTCGAACACGCCCGTACGCACGGGGCCCTGACGATCGGCCTCGCCTGCAACGCGGGCAGCGCCCTCGCGGCCGCCGCCGAGCACGGCATCGAGGTCGTCGTCGGCCCCGAACTCCTCACCGGCTCCACCCGCCTGAAGGCCGGCACCACCCAGAAGCTGGTCCTCAACATGATCTCGACGATCACGATGATCCGGCTCGGCAAGACGTACGGAAACCTCATGGTGGACGTCCGCGCCTCCAACGAGAAGCTCCGCGCCCGTTCCCGCCGGATCGTCTCCCTCGCCACCGGCGCGTCCGACGCCGACATCGAGGCCGCCCTCACGGCCACGGACGGCGAGGTCAAGCCCGCGATCCTCACCCTCCTGGCGGGCGTCGACCCGGACACGGCGACCCAGCTCCTGACCAAGACGAACGGCCACCTCCGCGCGGCACTCGACCAATAGAAGGGGCCCCACCCGCCCACCGGCGCGCACCCGCCGTACACCGCCCGCCCCCTGGCACCATCCGCGCCATGACCACCCCGACCGACCCCCACCGCACCACCGCCACCGCCCTCCTCCCCCTCGTCGGCGGCGCCGCGAACGTCACCTCCGTCGCCCACTGCATGACCCGCCTCCGCCTCGGCCTCCGCGACCGGAGCCTGGTCCAGGACGCGGACATCCGCGCCCACCCGGCCGTCCTGGGCGTCGTCGAGGACGGCACGACGTACCAGATCGTCCTCGGCCCCGGCACCGTCGCCCGGGTCACGCCCGCGTTCGAAGCCCTGCTCCTCCCGGACCGGGGCGCCGCCATCAAGGCGGCCCAGAAGACAAGGAACGCCACCCCCGGCAAGCTGCTCCTCCGCCGCATCGCCAACATCTTCGTCCCCCTCATCCCCGCCCTCATCGGCTGCGGCATCATCGCCGGCCTCAACGGCCTGCTCCTCAACACCCACCAACTCCCCGCCCTCACCCCCGCCCTCGCCGCCATCGCCTCCGGCTTCATGGCGCTGATCGCCGTGTTCGTCGGCCTCAACACGGCCAAGGAGTTCGGCGGTACGCCGATCCTCGGCGGCGCCGTCGCCGCGATCATCGTGTACGCGGGCGTCGCCAAGGTCGAGGCCTTCGGCCATCAACTCGCCCCCGGCCAGGGCGGCGTCCTCGGCGCCCTGGCCGCCGCCGTACTCGCCGTCCACATCGAGAAGTGGTGCCGCCGCCACGTACCCGAGGCCCTCGACGTCCTCGTCACGCCCACCCTCACCGTGCTCGTCGCCGGCCTGGTCACCGTCTACGGCCTGATGTACGTCGCCGGTGAGGTGTCCTCCGCCATCGGCGTGGCCGCGAACTGGCTGCTCGCGCACGCCGGCGCGGTCGCCGGCTTCGTCCTGGGCGGGCTGTTCCTCCCGCTCGTCATGCTGGGCCTGCACCAGGCCCTGATCCCGATCCACACCACCCTGATCGAGCAGCAGGGCCACACCGTCCTCCTGCCCATCCTGGCGATGGCAGGCGCCGGGCAGGTCGGCGCGGCCGCCGCCGTGTACGTACGCCTCCGCCACCACACCGACCTCCGCCGCACCATCAAGTCCGCGCTCCCCGCCGGGCTGCTCGGCGTGGGCGAGCCGCTCATCTACGGCGTGTCGCTGCCGCTCGGCCGGCCGTTCATCACCGCCTGCGTCGGCGGGGCGTTCGGCGGCGGGTTCGTCGGGCTGTTCAACATGCTCGGCGACACGGTCGGCTCGACGGCGATCGGCCCGTCCGGCTGGGCGCTGTTCCCGCTGCTCCACGGCGGCGGCGACGGCGGCCTGGCCATCACCACCGTCGCCGTCTACGCGGGCGGCCTGCTGACCGGGTACGTCGCCGGGTTCGCCGCCACGTACCTCTTCGGCCTCAGCCGCACCACCCTCACCTCACCGCCTGCTCCTTGATCGTGACCCGCCCCTTCCTGATCACGGCGAGCCGGGGCGCGCGCCGCGCCAGGGCCGTGTCATGGGTGACCATGACGAACGTCAGCCCGTTCTCCTCCCACAGCCCCTCCAGCAGCTCCATGATCTCGTCGCGCATCGACTCGTCGAGGTTGCCGGTCGGCTCGTCCGCCAGCAGCACCGCCGGCCGCTTGACCAGCGCCCGCGCGATCGCCACCCGCTGCTGCTGCCCGCCCGACAGCTCGCCCGGCAGGTGCCCGCGCCGCTCGCCGAGCCCCACCGCCACCAGCGCCTCCGCCGCCCGCTCGCGCCGCTCGGGGGCCCTGAGCCCCAGCGGTACGAGGGCGGTCTCGACGTTCTCCTGGGCGGTGAGCGTCGGCACCAGGTTGAACCCCTGGAACACGAACCCGATCTTCTCCGCCCGTACGCGCGTCAGCCGCGCCTCCGGCAGCGTCGCGAGATCCGTCCCGTCCAGGACGACGCTGCCCTCCGTCGGCCGGTCCAGGCCGCCGAGCATCTGCAGCAGCGTGGACTTGCCGCCGCCCGTCGGGCCCTGGACGACCAGCCGCCCACCGTCCTCGATGATCAGGTCCACCCCGTCCAGGGCCTGGACGGTGTCCTTGCCGCGCCGGTAGCGCTTGGTGACGCCACTGAGCTCGTACATGTGCTGTCAACTCCAGTCATACCAAGAAGGATTTACGCAACGCGGCGCAGCGCGTCCGCCGGCCGCAGCCGCGAGGCGCGCCAGCCGCCGAACCCGCCCGCGACGAGACCGCCCGCGACGGCGAGCGCCACGGCGAGCGCGACGGTGGTGAGCGAGACGGGCGCGGTGAGCGCGATGTCCACGGCGCGTGACGCGGCATCCCGCACCGGCCCGGCGCCGCCGCCACCGCCGGGCCCGACTCCCCCGCCCAGCTCGGCCGTCAGCGTCGGGCCGAACGCCGTGATGGCCCACGCCCCGGCCAGCCCGACCCCGATCCCGAGCGCCCCGCCGATCAGTCCGTGCACCAGCGCCTCGCCGGCCACCTGCCGGGTGACGCGCCCGCTCTTCCACCCGAGCGCCTTGAGGGTGCCGAACTCCCGCACCCGCCTGCTCACCGCCGACGACGTCAGCAGCCCGGCCACGACGAACGCCGCGCCCAGCACGACGATCGACAGCCACTTGCCGACGCCCGACGCCAGGTCGGAGGCGGTCGACAGCGACCCGGACACGGTGTCGGCGAGGTCGGCGGACGTGGTGACGGTCGTCCCCGGAACGTTCTTCTGCACGGCGCCCTTGACGTCCTCGATCCGCTGCGAGTCCGTCGCCCGGACGTACACCGTCGTCACCTTGCCCTTGGCGTCGGCGAGCGTCTGCGCCTCCGCGAGCGGCAGGTAGACGTTGGCGGCGGCGTCCCCACTGTCGGCGGTCGCGATGCCGATGACGCGGTACGCCGTGCCGGAGATGGTCAGCTTCTCCCCGACGGCCAGCCCCTGCTCCTTGGCGTACGCGCTGTCGACGACGGCCACTTTGGCGGACGTCTCGGCCGCCGTGAACGTACGCCCGGCGGTGATCTCCGACGACGTCAGCGGCCCCAGCCCCTGGTGGGCGACGTCGGTCCCGTACACGGTGTACGACTCGACCCCGAAGTCCGCGCCACCGCCGCGCACTTGGTTCCCACCGTCGCCCTGGCCGGGCTGACCGGGCTGGGCGGGCTGACCGGGCTGCACCTCACCGCGCTTGAACTGCCCGTCGACCTTCATCACCCGGGCGTTCAGCCCGCCGACGGCCTCGGCGACCCCGTCCTGCCCGCCGACCTTCGCGACGGTGGCGGCGGCGAGCGTCTCGAACCCCTGCACCATCACGACGTCCTGGCTCTGCTCGCCGTCCCCGCCCTCCTCGGCGTCGAACCGGAACCGGGGCCGCCGCACCGTCTCCCCCTCCCCGGGCGGTGAGGCGGCCTTGGTGACCGTCATGTCGGTCCCCAGCCCGTACAGCGACTCCAGGACCTTGCCCTGGGCCTGACTCATCCCGGCCGTGACCGAGTTGACCACGATGACCAGCGCGATTCCGAGGCCCAGCCCCGAGGCGACGACGAACGCCGCCTTCCGCCGACGGCGCAGCTCGCGCCGGAGATAGGTGAAGAACATGCCGCGAAAGCTATGGAGGCGGCGTGATGGGGGGTTGAGGACCCGGTGAGAGTCGGATGAGAAGCACTGCGCGAGCGATGTCAGAACGGCCCTGCGTGCACATTCCGCTGTTGGAGGTCGACGGCGAAGCGAGACGCGGTCACGAAGTCGTTGTCGTCATGCAGGACAACAAGGCCATGGTGGGCGGCAGTCGCACACACCTGGAGGTCGACAGCCGAAAGCGCTCGGTGGGCACCGCTCTCGGCGGCACGATGCTGAAGCCCGCCGATCCACTGGGCCGCCCCCTTGGGGACGCCGATGTCTTCGTACAGCTCGGAGAACATGGCGCTGTACGCCTCGTACTCCTTGGGGTCTCGCGCGGACCGGAGGAACTCCGCTCGCTGCGGATAGCAGGAGCGGACGTCCCCGTCCGCAACCGTAGACCGCCATGCCATGTGGACATCCTTGTCACGCATCATGCGCCAGAGCGCAGACGAGTCCACCAGGTACCGGCTCAATGGCGGAAGGCCTCCTTGTCCGCGCGATGTGCCTCCTCGGCCCCCTCGATGTCCCACCCCTGAGCGATGTCGAAGTACTTCTCGTACGCGGCGGCGCGCAGCAGCCGCTTGTTGTACTCCTCCAGCGCCGTCGCGACAGCGGCGGTCTTCGTCCGGTGCCCGCCCAGTCGCTTGGCGGTCTCCAGGGCTTCGTCGTCGATGTCGATGTGCGTCAGAGACATGCCGGCCTCCCGATCTGTACATCCTCGGCCCGGATGCTGCACTCCGAGTGTACATACCACGGCCGCTGCCCAGCGAGGAGACCTCTTCACGGCAACCGCCTGCCCCTGTTCAACTCTCGAACGCGTGCCCGCAGCACCTCGCTCGGCGGGGCGGGGCTCAGCGCGTCGGCCGGGCAGTCCCACTCCCGGCCGCCGCCCGGCGGGCGCAGCTGTACGTAGCCCCCGACGTGGCCCATGACCTCGCCGACCCGCCCATCCCGGGAGTCGATCATGTACTGCGGCGCGCTCACCGGCGGGCCTCGTGCAGGACGGCGACCAGCCGCATGGCCGTGTCGATGTTGCAGCGCCCCAGCTCCACCAGCGGAAACGGCGACGCGTCGCTCGCCGCCGACACCGGGTCCACCCGCAGGGACGGCAGAGTCACGCCCACCCTGCCCAGCTCGTCCCGCAACTGGGCCACCACGTTCTCGGCCGCCCGCAGCCGCTCCGCCGCTCGCATCCCCATGACCAGGCACCTCCACGCTGAGTGTTCGGGTTCTGTACACAGAGTGGTCGATTGGCGGCTAGTCTGAACACAACGGCGGCCCAACAACCCCATCTGTGCTAACGGGAGTTGACACATGCCCGGTCCAAAGGATCTAGATCCGTCCTCCTCCCCCAGGGCACTGCTCGGCGCCGAGCTGCGCCATGCCCGCGAAAAGGCCAACTACAGCCAGGACGGCCTGGGCGAGAAGCTCTTCGTGAGCGGCTCGTTCATCGGCCAGCTGGAGGCGGGTACGCGCCGGATGCAGCGGGAGTTCGCGGTCAAGATCGACGCGATACTGGGCACGGACGGCTTCTTCGAGCGCAACTGCGAGGCCGCCAACAAGTCGCGTTACCCGGACCACTTCGCGGAGGCGGCGGAGGCGGAAGCGGTCGCGACATCGATCCGGGAGTACGCGCCGCTGCTGATCCCGGGCGTGCTGCAGACGGAGCGGTACGCGCGGGCGGTGTTCCGCGCGTACCAGCCGACCGCGACGGAAGACGTCATCGACGGCCTGGTGGAGGCCAGGCTCGACCGAGCTCACGTCCTCGACGATCCAACTACGCCCCTGTTTTGGGCAGTTTTGGACGAGGCCGTACTCCGGCGCAAAGTCGGCGGCCCAGCGGTGATGGCGGAGGCGCTCCAGCACATCGCGGAGTTGGATCGCTGCCACCGGGTAATTGTGCAGGTGCTGCCGTTCGAAGCAGGCGCGCACGCATCTCTGGACGGCGGGATCAAGCTGATGGCCTTCGATGACGCACCGCCACTCGCCTACCTTGAAGGCCACGGCACCGGTCAGTTGCAGGACGACCCGGCCAGCGTTAGGCGGCACGAACTGGCCTACGATTTGCTGCGGGCCAGCGCAGTGTCACCGAAAGAATCCCTGGCCCTGATCGAATCAGTGGCGGAGGATTACGCCCATGAAGATCGACACCCTTGAGTGGCGCAAGTCCACGTACAGCGGCGGGGATGGCGGCAACTGCCTCGAAGTTGCCGACGGCCACCCCGACGCCATCCCCGTCCGTGACTCCAAGAACCCCACCGGCCCGAAGCTCGTGTTCCGGGCCGCCGCATGGTCCGCGTTCGTAGCGGACCTCAAGCGATAAGAGCGACAAGCGCGACGAGAGCGAGCCGCGCGGCCCCGGAGCTCAAGCCTCACGCTCCGGGGCCGTAGCGCAGCTCCAGCAGGTGCCGCAGCATCGCGAGGTCCTTGCGGTTGGCGCGGCGTATCGCGGCCGCGAGGATGCGGCTGCCTCCGCCGCCCCGGTTCCGGAGGGTCATCCGGGTGCGGTCGCCCTCGACCCCGTACGGCTCCCAGGTGTAGGTGGTCTCCATGGGCAGCGGCCCCTCGGTCGTGCGCATCACCAGCCGCCGGCCGGGCTCGTACTCGACGATCTCGTACGTGTAGACGAGCCGCCGCCCCAGGAAACGGGCCACGAACGCCACCCGTGCGCCCACCTCCACCTCCGAGGCGGTCTCCCACTCCACCGACACGATGTTCGCGTACCACTCGGGCGCGGTGGAGGGATCGGCGGCGTACGCGGCGACGAGGTCGCACGGGGCGTCGATCACGGTCTCGGTCAGGACGTCGACGGCCATAACCCCAGCGTAGGCCCGGGGCTTAAGTACCGATCGCCGAGCGCTTTTAACAGTGATTGGTACTTAGGGTCTGGTTGATAACCCGCCCACCCACCCGGCGAGTTGTCGCCAATCTGACTATGCGGAGTGGATTTGCCACGTACGGTGATCAGGCTCTAGCGTCCCGGTAAACGAACGGCCCCCGCCCGGTGCAGCAACACCGGCGGGGGCCTGACCAACTAGATCGACAGGACCTCGATCCATGGCTGACAGCCAGCTTAGTGCTGCCCCACACCCCCTCGCCAAGCCCGGTTACGGCAAGCGTTCCGCCCCGGGCCAGAAGCCGCCCACTGCCAGCGACTTCGCCCATCTGCCGCCGCGCGAGCGGAGTATCGCGGGGTACATCGACAGGTTGACGGACGGCGCGGACATCTCCTACAAGACGCTCGCCAAGATCCTGCCGCTCTACGGCCAGCGTGCCGTCAGCACCGCCCTGAACAACCTCGTCGCCGCCGGCCACCTGCGCCGGGGCCAGGAGCAGATCGTCTCGACGTCCGGCACCGAGCACTGGGTGACCCGCACCTGGTGGTCCCGTACCGCGCGGGACGACGACTGGTGGGCGGCGTTCCAGCGGGGTGACGTGCCCGAGGACAAGCCGCCGCGCCGGACCCGCTCCCGGGCCTTCATCCTGCTCGCCGCGCTGGGGCGCGAGGCGCCGATGATGGCGCTGTCCGCCGCCGACTGCGCCGCGCTGGAGCCGCTGGTCAGCGAGTGGTTCGCGCGCGGCGCCGACGAGCGGCACGTCATGCACGCCCTGACGGCCGGCCTGCCGTCGCAGGTCCACCGCCCCTTCGCCCTGGCCCGCACTCGCCTCACCACCAAGATCCCGCCCGAGCGGACCGTGCCGGTCCGACCACCGCGCCGCGTCCTGGAATGCGCCAGGTGCGGCAACCCCGCCCGCCCAGAAGCCCTCCTCGGCGGCGAATGCGCCCCCTGCCGGGGCGAACCCGTCCCCGTGCCCCGCTTCCCCCTCGCCCCCGACCAAGTCCGCGCCCACGCCGCCCAGGCCAGAGCGGCAGCCACCCGCCCACCCGAACGGGCCGGGCACGCTGCACGGGAGAATGCAACACCATGACCTCTGGCCCCACAGAGCGCCCGCAGATGCCCGTCGAGGATTTCGAGGAGCTCGCCCGCAGGGCCCCGGAGACCGTCACGCTCGAATTCATCAACGGGAGGCTGAAGGTCAAGCCCGGGCGGGACGGCGATCACGGAACAATCATCATGTGGCTGCTCCGGCAGTGCATGCAGCAACGCCCCGAGCTCGCGCTCTACCCCGGGCAGGGCCTGCTGGTCGAGCGTTCCCGGCAAGGGCGGGCCAAACCCGACGGCGCGCTCACTCCCCTGGGTTACCTCGCCGGGCACCGTGACGGGGCGGACCCGGCGGGCGTCCTCATGACAGTGGAAGTCACGTCCTTCGACTCCGACACGGACACCGGCACCGACCGCCTGGACCGCAAGGAGAAGGGCGTCGGATACGCCCAGGCAGGCATCCCCGTGTTCCTCCTCATCGACCGCAGCTCCGACAACCTCACCGTCCACAACGAGCCGGAGCACGGGACGTACCAGCGGAACGTCTCCCACAAGTACGGCGACACCGTCCCGCTCCCCGCCCCCGTCAACATCACCCTCAACACGGAGAAGCTCAAGGACTTCGCCCACTGAGGCCCTGGGGTGGGCCGTCCGGTACTGGTCACCGTGCCGGGCCGCCCTCCCTTCCGAGAGTCGCGGGCTCCGGCACCCTGTCAAGGGCGCTTCGCGTCGGCTTCGCCGATGGCCTACGGCCACCCTTGACAGGCCGCCTCCACCCGCGCGTTTTCTCTCGGAGGGCGGCCCCGGGGAGCGGGCATCCGGAGGGCCAGCCGCAAGAGTCGGGCTCGTGGCCGAGGCAGCCCGGCCGGGGCAGGCGCGGCAGAGGAATGGGGCGGCGCTGCCTGGCTAAGCGGCTGGCCGCCGCCTTCCGGTTGCGGTACAGGACCTCGCTCCTGCCGGTGGTGGGTGCGCCCCAGTGCCATGGGGCATCCGGGCCCGGCTCGGCGACTGCGTGCGGGTGAGGGGCCGGGGTTCAGGCACGTGGCTGGGGTGGGATGGTGGCTGGGCCTGGGTGTTGCCCTGTCCGGCCGGGGCACGGCGGGCACCGCGCGGCCAGGACAGCAGGGCCGGGGCGCGGCCTGTCCTCCGACTCGGGCCCGGGGCCACGGCCTTCCGGACAGTAAGGCACGGCCAGGTCGGCCTCCAGAAGGGGCGGCCCCTCCAGTCCCACCCGTATAGGACCACCGGAGTTGTGGGCGGGATGGGACACCCCGTGCCCGGACGCTCGTGGTCGGAAGGTGTCCTACACCGCCCACAACTCCCCGACCCTGGTGCAGATGTGACGGTGGGGCCCGGTGAGGCGTCCTGGTGAGGCAGGCGGGGCCAGAGGGACTTCGAGCCCCGCACACCGCACCCGCAGGACGCCAGACGCCGGCCGTCGTGCCCCGTCACAGGACCAGGTCGGCCCGGTGCCCGGGGCAAGGCCGAGCCCCTCACCTTGAGGAGTTCGGCGGGGGACACCGGTGCCCCGCAAGTGCTGCCTCCTGTCCGGCACAGGCACGGGGCGCGGCCTCCCCGGCCAGCCCCCCGGGGGTGCCGGACACGCCATCTGCCCCACAGGGCGGGCCCCTCCGGCCCCTCCAGTCCCAGCCGTATCGCCCTGCCGGAGTTGTGGGCGGGATCGGACACCCACAGCCCGCACACCACGACGGGAAGGTGTCCCACACCGCACACAACACCCCGAACCCGGCGCTGGCGTGACCAAGAAGACGGGTGAGACCTCCCTGCACGGCAGGCGCGGCCGGTGAGGTGCCCGGGAGCAACCACGGGCAGCAGAGGATTGGACCGGGCCCGTGAGCCAACAGGCCGGGCAACCGGGCACCCCTTCGTCAGGGCAACACCCAGGCCCAGCCCCGCACCCACCCCAGCCACCTGCCTGAACCCCGACCCCTCACCCACCCGCAGCCGCCGAGCCCACCCCGGACGCCCCATGCCACTGGGGCGCACCCACCACCGGCAGGAGCGAGGTCCTGTGCCTCAGCCGAAAGACGAGCCGCAGCCGCTTAGCCCAGCCGCCACCGCCCCACACCGCTGCCGCGCCCCCTCCGGCGCCCGCCACCCGGCCACGAACGGCACCGGCCACGTGCGCCCCCCGAGGGCCCATCCCCCCGGGCCGCCCTCCGAGTGGGAAAAGGCGGGCGGAGGCGGCCGGTCAAGGGTGGGCGAAGCCCATCGCGAAGCGACGCGACCGAAGGGAGCGCCCTTGACGGGGCGCCGGAGCCCGCCACACTCGGAGAGAGGGCGGCCCACACGGCAACCAACACCGGAACGGTCACGCCCAGAGCGCTCACGCCTCCGCGCACTGAACGCCGCGCCCTCGTTGTGCGTCTCAGCGGGTGGCCGAAACCCCCATCGTCCGACGGCCGCCGATGAACGCGTTCAGGAGTCGATCACCGTGTCCACCACCGGAGCCCCCACACCGACGGCCTCCCATGCGACCCCCGTTACCCCCGTTACCCCCGCCACCCGCACCCCCGCCCCCACCCGCGCCTGGCCTCTTATGGCACTCGCCGTCGGGGCGGGTCTCGCCGGAGGGGCCGTGACGTCCTTTGGGCAGACGTACCTCACCGGTGGCTGGCACGCGCTCGTCAACTCGGCCTCCACCTGGGTCACGGTCGCCTTCCTGATCGGCCTCCGGGCCCCCGGGCGCTGGCGGTCGGCGGCCCTGGCCGGACTCCTCTCGCAGGCCGGGCTGGTCGTCGGCTACTACGCGACCTCCGAGCTGCGCGGGTACGCGGCCGGGCTGTCCGCCGTGGTGATCTGGATCGCCGCCGGGCTGGTCGCGGGTCCTGGCTACGGCGCGGCCGGCGCCCTGCTGCGCCACCACCGCCCCGTACTCCGATCGGCGGCCGCCGGGGTGGTCGGGTCGGTCTGGGTCATGGAGGGCCTGCACTTCTTCCGGCTCGCGACGGACGCGAACTCCAACAGCGGGCCCGGCACCACGGCGGCCTGGTGCTACACCGCTGTCGGCGTCCTGCTCCCGCTCGTTCTGGCCCGCTCGCTGCGGGACCGCTGCTACGCCCTGCTGGTGCTGGCCGCCGGCGCGGCGCTCGCCACCGGCGCGGGGCTGCTCATCGACGCCGCGTTCACCCTCTGAGCGGGAGCGGAAACGCCCGAGGGCCGGCCCTCTTACAGAGAGGCCGGCCCTCATCCCCACCGGGCCTATGGCACAGAGCCTCGCTCGACCACCCACTCAGTGGGCTGGCCCGTGATGGCGGCGATGTGGTCGAAGTCCCCGTCGTAATGCAGCACCGTCACCCCGTGCCGCTCAGCAGTGGCCGCGATCAGCAGATCCGGGATGGACGCCTCCCGGTGCATTCCCTTCTCCGCGAGCAGCCCTTGGACCTCGATGGCGCGCGCACCGATCTCGTCCGTGAGCGGAAGCCACTCGAATCCCTTGCGGACCGATCGCCCGGCGGAGTGTTCCATGGCGTTGCGGGCGCTGAAAAGGATCTCCAGGTCGATCACGGCGCACGTGGCCACCAGGCCGCGCTGCACCAGCGGTTGCAGCGTGGCCTTGACCAAGGGGTCTATTGCGCGCGCCCAGGCACTCTTGTCGACCAGGTACCGGGCTACTGCCACGCCTTCGCCATCACTTCCGGGTCGCCGAGGTCGCTGAAGACCCCTTCCTCCAGCATCTCCATGAACCGCTGCCGCTTGGCGGCAGCCACGAACTCGGCCAGCGCACCGTTGATCGTCGCTCGCTTGGTCGTCGTGCCCAGTATCTCGGCGGCCTCGGCGACAAGTGCATCATCCAGGTCGATCATGGTGCGCGACATGGTGGCCTCCAGGCATACGGATCGAGCAAGTCCTTATGCCTAACGGTAGCCGGAAACGCCCGAGGGCGGCACCCCCTGGGAGTAGGGGTGCCGCCCTCGGTTCCGTACGCGTACGTACGACTCCGTACGAAGGACGTGTCCGATCCGCAAGGATCAGAAGTCCATGTCACCGCCCGGCATGCCGCCCGGAGCACCGGCCGCGGCCTTCTCCGGCTTGTCGGCGATGACGGCCTCGGTGGTGAGGAACAGCGCCGCGATGGAGGACGCGTTCTGCAGGGCGGAACGGGTCACCTTGGCGGGGTCGATGATGCCCTCGGCGATCATGTCGACGTACTCGCCGGTCGCGGCGTTCAGGCCGTGGCCGACGGGCAGGTTGCGCACCTTCTCGACGATGACGCCGCCCTCGAGACCACCGTTGACGGCGATCTGCTTCAGCGGGGCCTCGAGGGCCAGGCGCACGATGTTGGCGCCGGTCGCCTCGTCGCCCTCGAGCTCGAGCTTCTCGAAGACCGAGGAGGCCTGGAGCAGGGCCACGCCACCACCGGCGACGATGCCCTCCTCGACGGCGGCCTTGGCGTTGCGCACCGCGTCCTCGATGCGGTGCTTGCGCTCCTTGAGCTCGACCTCGGTGGCGGCACCGGCCTTGATGACGGCCACGCCGCCGGCCAGCTTCGCCAGGCGCTCCTGGAGCTTCTCGCGGTCGTAGTCCGAGTCGGAGTTCTCGATCTCGGCGCGGATCTGGTTGACGCGACCCTGGACCTGGTCGCTGTCACCGGCACCGTCGACGATGGTGGTCTCGTCCTTGGTGATGACGACCTTGCGGGCGCGGCCCAGCAGGTCCAGGCCGGCGTTCTCGAGCTTGAGGCCGACCTCCTCGGAGATGACCTGGCCACCGGTGAGGATGGCGATGTCGTTCAGCATGGCCTTGCGGCGGTCGCCGAAGCCCGGGGCCTTGACGGCGACGGACTTGAAGGTGCCGCGGATCTTGTTGACGACCAGGGTCGACAGGGCCTCGCCCTCGACGTCCTCGGCGATGATCAGCAGCGGCTTGCCGGACTGCATGACCTTCTCCAGCAGCGGGAGCAGGTCCTTCACCGCGGAGATCTTGGAGTTGACGATGAGGATGTACGGGTCGTCGAGCGACGCCTCCATACGCTCCATGTCGGTGGCGAAGTACGCCGAGATGTAGCCCTTGTCGAAGCGCATGCCCTCGGTGAGCTCCAGCTCCAGACCGAAGGTCTGGGACTCCTCGACGGTGATGACGCCTTCCTTGCCGACCTTGTCCATGGCCTCGGCGATGAGCTCGCCGATCTGGGTGTCGGCGGCGGAGATGGAGGCCGTGGAGGCGATCTGCTCCTTGGTCTCGACGTCCTTCGCCTGCTCGAGCAGGGCGCCGGAGACGGCCTCGACGGCGGTCTCGATGCCGCGCTTCAGCGCCATCGGGTTGGCGCCGGCGGCGACGTTGCGCAGGCCCTCGCGGACGAGCGCCTGGGCGAGGACGGTCGCGGTAGTCGTACCGTCACCGGCGACGTCGTCCGTCTTCTTGGCGACTTCCTTGACCAGCTCGGCGCCGATCTTCTCGTACGGGTCCTCGAGCTCGATCTCCTTGGCGATGGATACACCATCGTTGGTGATCGTGGGGGCGCCCCACTTCTTCTCGAGGACGACGTTGCGACCCTTGGGGCCCAGGGTCACCTTGACGGCGTCGGCGAGCTGGTTCATGCCGCGCTCGAGGCCGCGCCGTGCCTCCTCGTCGAACGCGATGATCTTGGCCATGTGAAGTGGTCCTCCCGGACTGGGGTGGATGCTCCGGACCGCGCTGGCGCCCGCGACGGACGGCCTGCCTGCCTGAAGTGGTTCCTTGCCCCACCGGCCTGCAGACCTCACCGACTCGGTCCTTCGTTGTCACTCTCACCTTCAGAGTGCTAACGCCAATGATTAGCACTCGACCCCTGCGAGTGCAAGCGCCTCTCGCATACGAGACAGGGGTCCGGACGCGCGCGAGGGGCCCGCGTCCCCTGGAACGCGAGCCCCTCGGCACTAGCGATGTCGACAGTCGATGGTCGGTCGATCGCGACGCGGCTCTCAGCCGGCGGCGAGCTTGACCATGTCCGCCTGCGGACCCTTCTGGCCCTGCGAGATCTCGAACTCGACTCGCTGACCTTCTTCAAGGGTGCGGTAGCCGTCCATCTGGATCGCGCTGTAGTGGACGAAAACATCCGCACCACCGTCGACCGCGATGAAGCCGTACCCCTTCTCCGCGTTGAACCACTTGACGGTGCCCTGAGCCATGCCTAACTCCCCTATTACTGGCCCTTGCGCAGGACCGCACTTCGCGGACCCGGGTCAGACCTCGCCCCCTGACAGTTCCCCTATGCCTGGCGGCATGGGGAGACCCCAGGAGCGTGCGCCGGAACGCGTCGACCGCCGCTGAATGTATCTGCCCAACTGCCGTCTGCAACAGGTCAATCGGACGAGAATTCCGAGCACGCGTGAACGGAAAATGCGGCTGAATTCGCCAGAATCCTGGGCAAGTCGGGCCCGGCAAAGCGCACAAATGGCGCAATAAGCGGGGCTACTTTGACTTCATCTTGTCGTGACCGGCCGCGTTCTCATATGCGGGTGGCACAGGCAAGGGCGGGGACTTCCCCAACTCTACCGCGCTCAACCATGCAGAATTGCCCCCTCCGCTTGTGAAGCGAAGGGGGCAATTGTCTCCGGAAGTCGGAGGTGATCAGCCGCCGGCGACGGCCGGAATGATCGAGACGCCCGCACCGTCCGGCGTGGCGGTCCCCAGGCCCTGCTCGAAGCGCACGTCGTCGTCGTTGACGTACACGTTCACGAACCGGCGCAGCTTGCCCTGGTCGTCGAGGACGCGGGCCGCGATGCCCGGGTGGTTCTTCTCCAGCGACTCGATGACCTCGGAGAGGGTCGCGCCCTCCGCCGTGACCTCGGCCTGGCCGCCCGTGTACGTGCGGAGGATGGTGGGGATGCGCACGTTGACGCTCATGGTTCGTAATGCCTTTCGGTGCGGGTCGGTCAGGCCAGGCCGGCGTCGCGGAACGCGTCCAGGCTCGGGCGGATCGTCGCGGTCGGGCCGGTGGTCGGCGCGACGGCGTCGAGGGTCTTCAGGCCGTCGCCCGTGTTGAGCACGACCGTCGTCAGGGACGGGTCCAGGGCACCGGCCTCGATCAGCTTCTTCGTCACGCCCACGGTCACCCCGCCCGCTGTCTCGGCGAAGATGCCCTCCGTACGCGCCAGCAGCTTGATCGCGTCGACGACCTGCTCGTCATTGACGTCCTCCACCGCGCCGCCCGTGCGGCGGGCGATGTCCAGGACGTACGGGCCGTCGGCCGGGTTGCCGATGGCGAGCGACTTGGCGATGGTGTTCGGCTTCTGGGGCCGTACGACGTCGTGACCGCCCTTGAAGGCCGTCGACACCGGGGAGCAGCCCTCCGCCTGGGCGCCGAAGATCTTGTACGGCTTGTCCTCGACCAGGCCCAGCTTGATGAGCTCCTGCAGGCCCTTGTCGATCTTCGTCAGCTGCGAGCCGGACGCGATCGGGATGACCAGCTGGTCCGGCAGGCGCCAGCCGAGCTGCTCGCAGATCTCGTACGCGAGGGTCTTGGAGCCCTCCGCGTAGTACGGGCGCAGGTTGACGTTGGTGAAGCCCCAGCCCTCGCCCAGCGGGTCGCCGATGAGCTCCGAGCAGAAGCGGTTGACGTCGTCGTAGTTGCCCTCGATGCCGACGAGGTCACCGCCGTAGATCGCGGCCATGACGACCTTGCCCTGCTCCAGGTCGTGCGGGATGAACACGCAGGAGCGGAAGCCGGCGCGGGCGGCGGCGGCGGCGACGGCACCCGCCAGGTTGCCCGTGGAAGAGCAGGACAGGGTGGTGAAGCCGAAGGCGCGGGCGGCCTCGATGGCCTGGGCGACGACGCGGTCCTTGAAGGAGTGCGTCGGGTTGCCGGAGTCGTCCTTGACGAACAGCTTGCCGGGCTCGACGCCCAGCTCACGTGCCAGGTTGTCGGCCTGGACGAGCTTGGTCCAGCCGGGGTTCAGGTTCGGCTTGTCGGCCACGTCCGCCGGAACGGGGAGCAGCGGCGCGTACCGCCAGATGCTGGCGGGCCCGGCCTCGATCTGCTTGCGCAGGGCCTCGGGGTCACCGCTCGGCAGGTCGTAGGCGATCTCGAGCGGCCCGAAACACAGCTCACAGGCGAAAATGGGACCGAGCTCGAAACGCTCGCCGCATTCACGACAGGAGAGGGCGGAAGCAGGCCCGAGGTCGACGTTCTTGGCGGTGGCGACAGTCTGTACAGCCATGGAGGCGAGGCCCTTTCTCCTCATCTTCCTCATGGCGCGCTTCGCCATGAGACGGATTTGGCACCTTCCCTAGCCGGGGCCTCGCGCAAGATCTGCGAGTGCCGGCTGGAGGGTTGCCGGGGCTTCAACGGGCCGTATCCCTCTGCCCCTCTGGATGAGCTGTATTCGATTGTTCGACTCGTGGACGTGGACCCCCGACATGCATCGGACATCCGCGTTGCTCAAGACTGTAACCGAACCCCCGGACGCTTGAGATGGTCGTCCGATACGCGAGATGGAGATCACGTGCTGGAAGAGGTGGAGCGCTGGCTGGACCGGCGGTCCTGGTCCGTGACGGAGCGACCGCTCGACCAGTTGCTCCCGGCCAAGCGCGGTACGACCGTCAGTGTCGTGCTGCCGGCGCTGAACGAGGAGGCGACGGTCGGCGAGATCGTCACCGTGATCCGCCGCGAGCTGATGTCGGACGCCGCCGCGCTGGTCGACGAGCTGGTCGTGGTGGACTCCGGCTCCACGGACCGTACGGCCGAGGTCGCGGCGGCGGCCGGGGCGCGCGTGGTGCACCGGGACGCGATCCTGCCCCGGATACCCGCCGTGCCGGGCAAGGGCGAGGTGCTGTGGCGCTCGCTCCTGGTGACGAGCGGCGACATCATCTGCTTCGTCGACGCCGACCTGCGTGACTTCTCGGCCGATTTCGTGACCGGAACCGTCGGCCCCCTCCTCACCGACCCGTCCGTCCATCTCGTCAAGGCCATGTACGACCGGCCCCTGGCCGGCTCCCCCGGCCAGGGCGGGCGGGTGACCGAGCTGGTGGCGCGGCCGCTGCTGAACCTGCACTGGCCGCAGCTGGCCGGGTTCGTCCAGCCGCTGGGCGGCGAGTACGCGGCCCGCCGCTCCCTGCTCGAACGGCTGCCCTTCCCCGTCGGGTACGGAGTCGAGCTGGGCCTCCTCGTCGACGCCCTGCACACCGTGGGGCTGGACGCCCTCGCGCAGGTGGACGTGGGCGTGCGCAAGCACCGGCACCAGGACGAGCGGGCGCTGGGCCGGATGGCGGCGGCGATCTACCGGACGGCGCAGCTGCGGCTGTCGCGGGGGCACCTGGTGCGGCCCCGGCTGACACAGTTCGACCGGGCGGAGGAGGGGTTCGTCCCGCGTACCCACCCGGTCGACACCGAGGAGCGGCCGCCGATGGTGGAGGTGGCCGAGTACGCACGGCGCCGCCGGGTGGCGTGAGCGCCGTACGTTTGAGCGTTTCCGCAACGGGCTAGGTTCGTCTCCATGGCAGCCCAGATTCTCGTCGCCTCGAACCGCGGTCCGGTCAGCTACGTGCCACGTGAGGACGGCACGCTCGACGCCCGGCGCGGCGGGGGCGGGCTGGTGTCCGGGCTCTCCGCGATCGGACCGGACGCGGGCGCGCTGTGGGTGTGCGCCGCCCTGAGCGACGGCGACCGGCAGGCCGTACGGCAGGGCGTGGCGGACGAGCCGGGCGTACTGATGCTCGACATCGACGCGCGGGTGCACGCCGAGGCGTACAACGGCATCGCGAACTCGGTGCTGTGGTTCGTGCACCACATGCTGTACCAGACGCCGCTGGAGCCGGTCTTCGACGCGGAGTTCCGCCGCCAGTGGGTGGCGTACCGCCTGTACAACCGGGCGTTCGCCGAGGCCCTGGCCGAGCAGGCCGACGACGGCGCCGTGGTCGTCGTCCAGGACTACCACCTGGCCCTGGTCCCCGGAATGCTCCGCGAGCTGCGCCCCGACCTGCGGATCGGGCACTTCTCGCACACGCCGTGGGCGCCGCCGGAGTACTTCGCGATGCTCCCGGACGACGTCGCCGAGGAGCTGCTGCTGGGCATGCTCGGCGCGGACCGGCTGGGGTTCCTGACGTGGCGGTGGCTGAAGGCCTTCCAGGCGTGCTGCGCGTCCTCCCTCCGGGACATGGACGTGACGACGCACTGGCCCAAGGACCAGCCCCCGAGCGTTCAGCACTGGACGCACGGCCGGCCCCGCCACACCTACCTGGGCGTGCACGGGCTGGGCGCGGACGCGGACTTCCTCCGGGAGCGCTCGCGCCGCGCGGACGTGGACGACCGTATGGCGCTGCTGCGGGAGCAGATCGGTCCCGACCGCAAGACGATCGTCCGCGTCGACCGCACCGAGCTGTCGAAGAACATCGTCCGTGGCCTCCTGGCCTACCGGACGCTGCTGGCCGACCGCCCCGAGTGGCGTGAACGTGTCGTCCACCTCGCCTTCGCGTACCCCTCCCGCCAGGACCTGCCGGTGTACCGGGAGTACACGGCGCAGGTCTCCGAGCTCGCGGACGAGATCAACGCGGAGTACGGGCGGGACGGCTGGACGCCGGTGATCCTCCACGTGGAGGACGACTTCGCCCGCTCCCTCGCCGCGTACCGCCTGGCGGACGTGGCGCTGGTCAACCCGATCCGGGACGGCATGAACCTCGTCGCCAAGGAGGTCCCGGTCGTCTCGGACGCGGGCTGCGCGCTGGTGCTGTCGCGGGAGGCGGGCGCGTACGAGGAGCTGCGCGAGGACGCGATCACGGTGAACCCGTACGACGTGGTGGGCACGGCGGAGGCGCTGCACGAGGCGCTGTCGATGCCGCCGGCCGAGCGCGCGGACCGCGCCAAGCGCCTCGCCGCCGCGTCGACGTCCCTGCCCCCGTCCCGCTGGTTCCTGGACCAGCTGACCGCCCTCCGGACGCCCTGACGGTTCGCCGGCCGGGGTGGGGCCGTGCCCCTCCCCACCGGCCCGCAGACGCCCACCGGCCGGGGTGGGGCCGTGCAGGGTCGCCCCCGCAGAGGTTGGCGGCGACGGGTGGGCTCCCGTTTCCCGTACCCAAGGCCGCCGGCCTCGAGGAGGCGAGCCCGGAGGGGCCACGCCCCCCACCCCCCGGCAGGCCACCGCGCGTGCGGCGGAGGCACCGCGCCCCGGGGCGAACCGGGAACGGTCACCGCCCCGGGTGGAACCGCCACAAGGGCACCGCCCCGGTCCCGTTGTGCCCACCCGTCCCGCCCTGCGGGACGACTGCCCACAACGGGGGGAGGCACCGCCCGCCGGGGCGACTGCCCACAACGGGGTGGGGTGACCGCCCAGCGGAACGACCGCCCACAACGGGGGAGGTGCCGTCCGGCATGGCGACCGCCCGCAACGGGGGGGCGAGGCACCGACCGGCGGGACGGTCACCCACAACGGGGGGCGGAGGGGGCCACACCCCCCGCGCCGTCAGGCGGTCGCGGTGGTGAGGGTGGAGAGGAGGGCGACCACGCCCCGGGGGCCGGGGACCTGGAGGTCGGCGCGCTGGGCGACCTCGGCGACCTCGTCGCTGCCGCTGCAGACCAGCAGGCCGGGCACCCCGTCGGAGCGGAGCTTCTCGACGGCGGCGAAGGCCGGCAGGTCGCCCAGGTCGTCACCCGCGTACACCACCACCTCGGCGCCGACCTCCCGTACGTACTCCGTCAGCGCCACGCCCTTGTCCACGCCCGGGGGGCGCAGTTCCAGGACCATGCGGCCCGGTTCGAGGACCAGGCCGTGCCGGGCCGCGAGGTCGGCGAGCGGGGCGTGCAGGGCGTCGAAGGCGGCCTGCGGGTCGTCCGCGCGCCGGGTGTGGACGGCCACCGCGCGGCCCTTCTCCTCGATCCACGTGCCGCGCCACGCGCCCACCCGGTCCAGGAACCCGGGCAGTTCGGCGCGGACGGCCGCCACGCCGGGGTGCTCGGGGGCGGCCTGGACGGTGCCGGTGACGGCGTCCCATCGTTCGGCGCCGTAGTGGCCGAGGACGACCAGGTGTTCCAGGCCGGGCACTCCGGCGAAGCCGCCGTACCGCACCGCGACGCCCGCCGGGCGGCCGGTGATGACCGCGACGGACGCGACGCGCGGGGCGAGCGCGGCGATGGCGGCGACGGCGCCGGGGTGGGCGCGGGCCTGCTCGGGGTCGTCGACGATGTCGGCGAGGGTGCCGTCGAAGTCGAGGCCGACGACCGCCCGCTCGGGGTGGGCCAGGAAGGCGGCGAGGCCCTCGCGGCCGGCGGGGGTGACGGGACGCGGCAGGGAAGGCGAGGAATCCGGTGGGGTGCCCATGCACGGAAACCTATCCAGGGCCCCGCGACGGCACACCTACCGCCGCGCCTCCCGCGACGCGCGCAGCCGCCGCAGCCGGTTGACGGTGACGGGGTCGTGGGCGAGGGCCCTGGGGTCGTCGAGGAGGGCGTTGAGCAGCTGGTAGTAGCGGGTGGGCGACAGGCCCAGCTGCTCGCGTATGGCGCGTTCCTTGGCGCCGGGGCCGGGCCAGGAGCGCCGTTCCATGGCGAGGACGGCGCGGTCCCGGTCGGTCAGCTCCGGCGGTCGTGGGGAGGCGGTCATATGAGCAACATAGTTACTCGGCGGCTTCCGCGTCGTCGGCGTCCCGCGCGATCGCCGACAGCACGGTGTCCGGGTCGGCGTCCGGCGCGACGGCCTTGCCGATGTTCTTCTTGACGCTCTCGCTCACCTTCGCCCACGAGGTGTTGCCCACCGGGTACAGCTCGGAGGTGGGCAGTTCCTGCAGGAACGGCCACAGGTCCTTGTGCTTGGGGTCGGACCGCATCGCGGTGCTGGCGGTGGTGGTGACGGGGAGGATGTCGTACTGGTCGGAGAAGGCGAGCACGTTCTTGTCCTGGTACACGTAGTCCAGGAACGCGCCGATCTCCTTGCGGTGGCCGTTCTGCTTGAACGCCATCATCCAGTCGGCCACGCCCATCGCCGGCCTGGCTTCGCCGTTGGTGCTCGGCAGCGGGACCTTGCCGACGTCCACGCCGGCCTTCTCGGCGGCTTCCATCAGGGTGGGGTGGCCGTTGAGCATGCCGACGTCACCGCGTACGAAGGCGTCGAAGGCCTCCTGCCGGTCGAGTTCGGCGGGGGCGACGGGGCCGGTGAGCCCGGGTGCGACGAGGTTGTTCCTGAGCCAGGTGAAGGTGGCGACGTTCTCGCTGGAGTTGATCTCGTAGGAGAGGTTGCCGGGGTCGCGGTACCCGCCGCCGCCCGCCAGCATCCACATCATGGTCTCGGCCTGGGACTCCTCGGCGCCGAGCGGCAGCGCGAAGGGGTACGTCACGCCGTCGTCCTTGAGTTTGCGGGCGGCGTCGCGGATGTCGTCCCAGTTCTTCGGCGGCTTGGCGCCGGCCTTCTCGAACAGGCCCTTGTTGTAGAAGAGCAGCCGGGTGCTGGCCGCGAACGGCATGCCGTACTGGACGCGGTCGACCTTGCCGGCCTGGGTGAGGACGGGCAGGAAGTTGGCCTGGGTGGGGATGGGGAGCAGGTCGTCGACCTTGTAGAGCCGGTCGTCGGCGGCGTAGTCCGCGTACGCGCCGATCTGGGCGAGGTCGGGTGCCTGGCCGTTCTTGACCATCTCGGCGACTTCGCGGTCGACGTCCTTCCAGGACTTGACGTCGACGTCGACGGTGATGCCGGGGTGGGACTTCTCGAAGGAGCGGGCCAGTGTGTCCCAGTACTTCTGGGTGGTGTTGGCGTCGTTGCTGCCGTAGTCGGCGGCGACGAGCTTGAGGGTCACGTCCTCGTCCCCGGTGCCGGCTCCGCAGCCGGCCAGCGTCGCCGCCATGCTCAGTGCGGCTATCGCCGCGGTCAGTCCTACGTAGCGGCGCTGCACAACTCTTCCCCACCTGTTGGTTCTTGCCCGGGTGGTGATTTTCCCACAGAAGGGATGAGGTCTACACCACTGGGTATCGCTTCGGCAACGCTTGCCGCGTCGTGGGCGGCCGCGCGCCGCGCGACCCGGCAGGCTCGTACGGCATCCACGTCCCGCCCGGCCGAGTAGGAGCACACCGCGCATGTCTCGTACCGCAGCTGAGATCGCCACCCAGCCCACCTGCTGGCGCCGTGCCGCCGAGGCGGCCGCGTCGTTCGGGGAGGGGTTGCCGCGGCCGGGTGAGCGGGTCGCGGTGACGGGGTGCGGGACGTCGTGGTTCATGGCGATCGCGTACGCGGCGCTGCGGGAGGCGGCGGGGCAGGGCGAGACGGACGCGTACGCGTCGTCGGAGTTCCCGTTCTCGCGCGGGTACGACCGGGTCGTGGCGATCACCCGGTCGGGTACGACGACGGAGGTGCTGGACCTGCTGGGCGTCCTGCGGGGGCGCGGGGTGCCGACGCTGGCGCTGACGGCCGACCCGAAGACGCCGGTGATGGACGCGGCGGACGCGGTGGCGGTGCTGGACTGGGCGGACGAGGAGTCGGTGGTGCAGACCCGGTTCGCGACGACGGCGCTGGCGTTCCTGCGGGCCGCCCTGGGTGACGTACCGGGGGTGAAGCCGGTCGCGGAGGCGGCGGTGGACGCGGAGCTGGCGGTGACGGAGCCGCTGCCGGAGGCGGTGCTGGGGGCGGAGCAGTGGACGTTCCTGGGCCGGGGCTGGACGTACGGGCTGGCGCTGGAGGCGGGGCTGAAGATGCGGGAGGCGGCGGGCGCGTGGACGGAGGCGTACCCCGCGATGGAGTACCGGCACGGCCCGATCTCGATCACCGGTCCGGGGCGGGTGGCGTGGGTGTTCGGGGCGCTGCCGGAGGGGCTGGCGGGCGATGTGGCTCGGGTGGGCGGGACGCTGCACGCGCACGCGTCGGCGGACCCGATGGCGGACCTGGTCCGGGCACAGCGGCTGGCGGTGGCGCTGGCGGAGGGGAAGGGGTACGACCCTGATCGGCCGCGCAACCTGACGCGGAGCGTGATCCTGTCGTCGTGAAACCGTTTTGTATGCAGCGGCAACAATCCACGGAAGTGGACTAGACCTTTCACGGGTTCACGAGCGACACTGTCTCTTGTGAGACACGTCATCGCCCTCGATGTGGGCGGCACCGGGATGAAGGCCGCCCTGGTCGGAGCCGACGGGGCCCTGCTGTACGAGGCGCGCCGGGCGACCGGCCGGGAGCGCGGCCCCGACGCGGTCGTGGAGTCGATCCTCGGCTTCGCCGCCGAGCTGCTCGCCCACGGCCGCGAGCGGTACGGCACCGGTGCCGTCGCCGCCGGTGTCGCCGTGCCCGGCATCGTCGACCCGGACCGGGGCGTCGCGGTGTACGCGGCGAACCTCGGCTGGCGTGACGTACCGCTGCGTGCCCTGCTCGCGGAGCGGCTCGGCGGCCTGCCGGTCGCCCTCGGGCACGACGTCCGCACCGGCGGGCTCGCCGAGGGGCGCGTGGGCGCGGGCAAGGGCGCCGACCGGTTCCTGTTCGTGCCGCTGGGCACCGGCATCGCGGGCGCGATCGGCATCGGCGGCGCCATCGAGGCGGGCGCGCACGGGTACGCGGGCGAGATCGGCCACATCGTGGTGCGCCCCGGCGGCCCCGCGTGCGGCTGCGGGCAGCGCGGCTGCCTGGAGACGCTCGCCTCGGCCTCGGCCGTGTCGAGGGCCTGGGCGGTGGCGAGCGGTGATCCGGAGGCGGACGCGGCGGACTGCGCCAAGGCCGTCGAGTCGGGCGACGAGCGGGCCGTACGGGTGTGGGGGGACGCGGTCGACGCGCTCGCCGACGGGCTGGTCACCGCGCTCACCCTGCTGGACCCCCGCACGCTCATCATCGGTGGCGGTCTCGCCGAGGCCGGGGAAACGTTGTTCACACCCCTTCGGGCGGCCGTCGAGGAGCGCGTGACGTTCCAGAAGCTGCCCGCCATCGTGCCGGCGGCCCTCGGGGACACCGCCGGATGCCTGGGCGCGGGCCTGCTCGCCTGGGACCTACTCGCCAGTTCGGAGGTATCCGCCTGATGGCCGATCTGATGGCCGATCGCAAGGTTCTCGCCGGCGCCCGCGTGGTGCTGCCGACCGGGATCGTGGACAACGGGCGGGTGATCGTCGAGAACGGCCGTATCGCCGAGGTGACCCCTGCGGGGCCCGCCGCACCGGCCGGCCCGGCCCGGCCCACCGCCACGCCCGGCGCCCCCACGCGGCACGCCGCCCCGGGCGCCACCGGCCCGGGCGCCACCGGCCCGGGCGCCACCGGCCGCGCCCCGGCGCATGCCGAGGGCGGCGGCCGAGCCGCGGCCGGTGCCCACGCGGCAGGCGCACCCGGCCGGCCGGCCACATCCGGCACCGGCCCCGCCCAGGCGGCCGCCGAAGGCGGCGCCTCGACCGCCACGGGCGGCCCCCATGCCACAGGCGCACCCGACAGAGCGGGCCTGCCCGGCGGCGCGGCGGGCCCGGCTGGGCGAGCCGAACACGGCGGCGCCCACGAAGGTGTCGTCGACCTGACCGGGTACTGGGTCGTGCCCGGGTTCGTGGACATGCACAACCACGGCGGCGGCGGCGCGTCTTTCACGTCCGGGACCGTGGAGGAGGTCCTCCGGGGCGTCCACACGCACCGGCTGCACGGCACCACGACCGTCGTCGCCTCCACCGTCACCGGTGAGATGGACTTCCTCGCACACCGCGCGGGCGAGCTGTCGGAGCTGGCCGAGCAGGGCGACATCGCGGGCATCCACTTCGAGGGGCCGTTCATCTCGCCGTGCCGCAAGGGCGCCCACAGCGAGGCGCTGCTGCGCGACCCCGACCCGGCCGAGGTGCGCAAGCTGATCGACGCGGCGCGCGGCCACGCCAAGATGGTCACCCTCGCCACCGAGCTGCCCGGCGGCATCGACTCCGTACGCCTGCTGGCCGAGCACGGCGTCATCGCCGCGATCGGGCACACGGACGCCACGTACGAGCAGACGATCGAGGCGATCGACGCGGGCGCCACCGTCGCCACGCACCTCTACAACGCGATGCCGGCCCTCGGCCACCGCGCGCCCGGCCCGATCGCCGCGCTGCTGGAGGACGAGCGGGTCACGGTCGAGCTGATCAACGACGGTACGCACCTGCACCCGGCCGCCCTGGAACTGGCGTTCCATCACGCGGGCGCCGGGCGCGTCGCGTTCATCACGGACGCCATGGACGCGGCGGGCTTCGGCGACGGCGTGTACCACCTCGGCCCGCTGGAGGTGGAGGTCCGCGACGGCGTCGCCCGGCTGGTGGAGGGCGGCTCGATCGCGGGCTCCACGCTCACCCTCGACACCGCGTTCCGGCGGGCCGCGACCATCGACAGGCTGCCCGTCGAGTCGATCGTGCGGGCGGTGTCCGCCAACCCGGCGAAGCTGCTCGGCGTGTACGACAAGGTCGGCTCCCTGGAGCCGGGCAAGGACGCCGATCTGGTGGTCTTGGACGGGGAATTCACCCTGGTGGGCGTCATGCGTAAGGGCGAATGGGTGGTTGAGCCCCAACTGGGCTGATTTCTGATCGAATTACCGCAAGGCGGTTGGGCCAGGGGTCTGGGCCAACCGCCTCCGGTTTGGCATGATCAGGGCCCGAAAGCGCAAGCGAAGACGCCGGCATGTACGACTCGGGGGTGTTACGGGTGATCCTGACGGTCACGCTCAACACCGCGCTCGACATCACCTACCAGGTCGATGCCCTCACCCCCCACGCCTCGCACCGCGTCACCGACGTCGCCGAACGCCCCGGCGGCAAGGGCGTCAACGTCGCCCGCGTCCTCGCCGCACTCGGCCACGACACGGTGGTCACCGGCTTCGCGGGCGGCCCCACCGGCGACGTACTGCGCGCCCTGCTCGCGCCGCTGCCGGTACGCGACGCGCTCGTCCCGGTCGCCGGCACCACGCGCCGCACGGTCGCCGTCGTGGACGCCTCGACCGGCGACACCACCCAGCTCAACGAGCCGGGCCCGACACTCGACCCCGCCGACTGGTCGGCCTTCCTCCACGTGTACCAGGAGCTGGTACGGGACGCCGACGCCGTCGCCCTGTGCGGCAGCCTGCCGCCCGGCATCCACGTCGGCGCGTACGCGGAACTGGTGCGCCGCGCCCGCGCCGCGTCCGTCCCGGTCCTGCTGGACACCAGCGGCGAGCCGCTGCGGAGGGGCATCGCCGCCCGCCCCGACCTGGTCAAGCCCAACGCCGACGAGCTGGCCCGGCTCACCGGCGCCCGGGAGCCGCTGCGCGCCACGCGCGACGCCCGCCGCCGGGGCGCCCACGCCGTGGTCGCCTCGCTCGGCTCGGACGGGCTGCTGGCGGTCACCCCGGACAGCACCTGGCGGGCGGCCCCGCCGGCGCCCGTGAAGGGCAACCCGACCGGCGCGGGCGACTCGGCGGTGGCGGGCCTGCTGGCCGGCCTGGTCGAGGGCGCGGCGTGGCCGGAGCGGCTGGCGCGGGCGGTGGCCCTGTCGGCGGCGACGGTCCTGGCGCCGGCGGCGGGCGAGTTCGACATGACGACGTACCGGGAACTGCTTCCCCGGGTCACGGTGACGGAGCACGCCACGGCCGCTTGACGGACTCAACGGAGGTACCGCACATGCCCCTCGTCCCCACCGGCGAACTGATCGCCCGGGCCAGGTCCGCGCACGGCGCCGTCGCCGCGTTCAACGTCATCACCCTGGAGCACGCCGAGGCGATCGCGGCGGGGGCCGAACGGGTGGGGGAACCCGCGATCCTCCAGATCTCCGAGAACGCCGTGAGGTTCCACGGCGGCGACCTGTCCGCCGTCGCGGCCGCCGCTGCCGCCGTCGCCCGCGCGTCCGCCGCGCCGCTGGGCCTGCACCTGGACCATGTGGTCACCCCGGACCTGCTGCGCGCCGCGCACACCGAGGGCTTCGGCTCCGTGATGTTCGACGCGTCGAAACTCGGTTACGGCGACAACGTCAAGGCGACCGCCGAGGCCGCGCGGTGGGGCCACGAGCGGGGCATGTGGGTCGAGGCCGAGCTGGGCAAGGTCGGCGGCAAGGACGGCGAGCCGCCGCTGGACGCCCACACCCCGGGCGTCCGGACCGACCCGGCGGAGGCCGCCGCGTACGTGGCGGACACCGGCGTCGACGCGCTGGCCGTCGCGGTCGGCTCCACCCACGCGATGACTCGGCGCACCGCGGCCCTGGACCACGCCCTGATCGCCGCCCTGCGCGACGCCGTGCCCGTCCCGCTGGTCCTGCACGGCTCCTCGGGCGTCCCGGACGACGAGCTCCGCGCGGCGATCGCGGCCGGCATGACCAAGATCAACATCGGTACGGCCCTGAACACGGCCTTCACCGGCGCGGTGCGGGCGTTCCTGGACGCCGACCCGGACACCGTGGACCCGCGCAAGTACCTCGCCCCGGCGCGCGAGGCGATGACCGCGACGGTCGCCCACTTCCTCAAGGTCGTGGCCCAGCCAGGGGGCCGGCCGGCCGGGGACTAGCCGGCTCGGGGGCTAGCCGCTGACGTGGCCTTCCTTGAGCCAGACCTGGTCGAGGTAGGCCTCGCACTGGTTGCCCTCTTCGCACGACATCTTCATCGTGTTCACGCCCTTCTTGAGCGTGACCCAGGAGTAGGTCTTGGTCCAGCCCTTCTCCCAGTCGCCCTCCGCCGCGCGGGCGAAGTTGGACATGTTGATCTTGCGCGGCTGCTCGCCGTTGATCGACAGCGAGGTCTCGGCATCCTTGCCGGGCACGCCGTACGTCAGGAACAGCGTGTAGTCGCCGTCCTTCGGCACCTCCACCGTCCAGCTCGCGGAGCCGCCGGTGCCGTTGAACATCACGTACGCGCCGTCGGCGCCCTTCGCGCCCTTGACGTCCTTGCCCAGCGTCGCCGGGCCGCCCAGCTGGAGCGTCGCCGCGTCCTGCTTGGGCAGCTCGACCGGCTCCTCGGCGGGCTGCGAGGGCTTCGCCGTCGGGGATTCCTGTACGGAGGTCGCGGGCGCGGACTGGCCGGCGGTGGGCTCGCCCTTGTCCGAGCCGTTCGTCAGAACGGCGACCGTGATTCCGGTCACCACGACCGCGACGACCGCGATCGCGCCGATCAGCAGGCCCTTGGTGTTGGGGCCGCCACTCCGGCCACCGCCGCCGCGCTGCGGAGGCTGGGCCTGGGGAACCGGGCGGGTCCGGTCGCCGCCGCCACCCGGGTAGGTCTCGGGGGCCGCGTACTGGGGGCTCGGCTGGGCGTACTGCTGCTGGTACTGCTGCTGCGGCACCTGGGCGCCGCCGTACTGCCGCTCGCCGACCGCCCTGACCTGGTTGTACGACGTTCTGGGCACCCCCGGCTGAGCGGCCGGACCCGGGTAGCCGTAGCCGCCGCCCTGGCGCGGCGCCTGCGCGCCCGCCGCCTGTCCGTCCGCGTACAGGTAGCCGAACGGATCGTCGTCCTCGGGCGTGCCCGCGCCGTTGCCGTTATTACCGGCAGCCATCCCTGGTCACTCCTCATCCCTGCTCGCCAGCGGTCACCGACCCGGGCGAGCCTACCCCGAACGGCTCAGCCCGCCCGGCGGTGCACCTTCGAGCGGGAGCGCTTCTCGATGTACATGCGCTGGTCAGCGGAGTTCAGCACCTCTTCGACGGACATTCCGCACTCCGCCCAGCCGATCCCGAAACTGGCCCCCACGCGCACCGCGCGCCCGTCCACCCGGATCGGCGGAATGATCGCGTTGCGGAGGCGTACGGCCAGGTCGGCGGCGTCGGCCGCGCCGAGCCCGTCGGCGAGGACGACGAACTCGTCACCGCCGAGCCGGGCGACGGTGTCCCCGTCCCGCACCCCGACGGTCAGGCGGCGCGCCACCTCGATGAGCACGGCGTCACCGGTGTGGTGCCCGAACCGGTCGTTGATCGACTTGAAGCCGTCCAGGTCGCAGAAGAGGACGGCGAGGCCCTTCGTCCCGTCGTCGACCTCTCTGTCACCGGGGGGCGCGACGGCGTGCACATGGTGGTCGTACGCGCCGCCGTCCGCACTGGCGCCGAAGTCGAACCCGTCGCCCCGGTAGGCGTGCTCGCCGTACTCGTAGTCACCGCTGTCGTAGCTGTCGACCTCGTGCGTCCCGGCCGCCGTCGAGCGGACCGCGTGGGGGCGGGAGCAGAGCCGGGCGCTGAGGCGGGCGCGCAGCTCGGCGCTGTTGGGCAGGCCGGTCAGCGCGTCGTGCGAGGCGCGGTGGGCGAGCTGGAGCTCGTGGCGCTTGCGCTCCTCGATGTCCTCGACGTGGGTGAGGAGGAAGCGGGGCCCGTCGGCGGTGTCGGCGACCACCGAGTTGCGCAGCGACACCCACACGTACGTGCCGTCCCGGCGGGCCAGGCGCAGCTCGGCGCGGCCGCCCTCGGCGGAGGTGCGCAGCAGGGTGCCGATGTCCTCGGGGTGGACGAGGTCGGCGAAGGAGTACCGGCGCATCACGGAGGCGGGGCGGCCCAGCAGCCGGCACAGGGCGTCGTTGGCGCGCAGCAGCCGGCCGTGCTGGTCGCCGCCCATCTCGGCGATGGCCATGCCGGAGGGCGCGTACTCGAAGGCCTGGCGGAACGACTCTTCACTGGCGCGCAGCGCCTGCTGCTCCCGCTCCAGGCGGACCAGGGCGCGCTGCATATTGGCGCGGAGGCGGGCGTTACTGATCGCGATGGCCGCCTGGGAGGCGTACATCTGGAGCGCCTCCTGGCCCCAGGGGCCGGGGCGGCGGCCGTTGCGGGGCCGGTCGACGGAGATGACGCCGAGGAGCTCGCGGCCGCTGCCTGGGGGTCCCCCCGGGTGAGCGGAGCGAGCGCCGGGGGAGTACATGGGGGCGTAGAGGCGGTCGCGGGGGTGCCACTCGTCCTCGAAGCGGGGCTCGGGGCCGTCGGTGTGCCACTGGGGCACGTCGTCCTCTATCAGGACCCAGCCCTCGGTGTGCGGGATGAAGCGCAGCTCGCCCCAGGCCTCGCCCATGCTCAGGCGGCGCTCCCAGGAGGCGCGGGAGCCGACCCGGCCGGTGATGAGGGCTTCGGCGGCGGGGCTGCCGGCGAAGGCGGCGACGACCAGGTCACCGTCGGGACGGACGAGGTTCACACAGGCCAGCTCGTAGCCGAGTCCGGCGGTGACGCCGTCGGCGACGGTCTGCAGCGTGTCGGCCAGACTGCGGGCCGTGTTGAGGTTGGCGACGACCTGATGCAGCTGCCGCAGGGTCGCAAGACGGACGTACGGCTCCGACTCGGTCTCCATTGCTCGCTCTCCCCGAGACCTCGACAGCAACTCCAGGGTTCTCATCGGCGCTCGTGTTGCACTGTCACCGCCACTGAATCACAGCGAGCTGTGCCCCAGGTACACAGGGTCAACAAAACCTGCGCTCTGTGACTCAAGTCACAAAGGATGATGTTGGGTGCGGAAGGCGGCCGAACTGCGGGTGACCGGCCGCTGAACTTCTCGCGAACGCACAGTATGGGGCCACGGCCCGGTGTGGTCCTAGGACCCCGGGCTGGTCCCTTCGCCCGATGCGGGCGCGGCGGGGGCGGCGTTAGCGTTCCCGGTGTGCTGCCGACGACCACCCACCCTCCCGCCCCTGCCGTCCCTCATCCTGAGGGGGTGAGCAACGACGAGTTCCGGGCCGCGATGTCCCGGCTGACCGCCGGTGTGGTGCTGGTGACGGCCCACGACCCGGACGAGGGCCCCCGGGGCGAGGACGTCGGCATGACGGCGACGGCCTTCATGTCCGTGTCCCTGGACCCGCCCCTGGTGCTGGTGAGCCTCCGCAACGGCTCCCGCATGGACGACCTGCTGGCCGAGCAACCGCTGTGGGGCGTCTCGATCCTGTCGGATGGCCAGCGGCAGATCGCGGGCCGGTTCGCGATGAAGGGCCGCGTCAGCGACCGGCTGCTGTTCGCGGACATCACCACCACGCGCGGCGAGGCGAGCGGCGCGCTGCTGGTGGGCGGGTCGCTGGCGACCCTGGAGTGCCGCACGGAACAGCGCGTGGTGGCGGGCGACCACACCCTGGTCATCGCCCGGGTCCTCTCCGTCGCCTTCCCGAGCACCGACGGCGCGCCCCTCACCTACTTCAAGGGCAACTACCGCCACCTCTCCTGAACAGGGCCCGCTGCGCGCCAGACCCCGCCCCCGGCCGTTGTGGGCAGTCGTCCCGCCCACCCCCACCCCCGCCGTTGTGGGCAGCCGCCCCGCCCACCCCCACCCCCGCCGTTGTGGGCAGTCGTCCCGCAGGGCGGGACGGGTGGGCACAACGGCACGGGTGCGGCGCCCTTTCTCGGTGCCCCACGGGGCGGTGCCTGTTCCCGGTGCCCCCCAGGCGTGGTGCCCGAGCGGCGGCCACCGCCCGGTGCGTGGGGGGCGAGGCCCCTCCGGGCTCACCTCCTCGAGGCCGGCGGCCTTGGGCTACGACGGTTGGGAGCCGTTACGGAGCCGCCAACCTCTGCGGGGGCGACCCTGCACGGCCCCACCCCGGCCGGTGGCCGTCTGCGGGACGGTGGGGGACGGGGGCACGGCCCCACCCGCGCCGGAGGGCGGGTGCGGGACGTGGAAAGGGGCACGGCGCCGGACGGCGGGTCCGTCAGGACCAGTCGCGCGACGAGCGGCCCCGCTTCGTCTCGGCGCGCTGCTTCTTCTGCCGGAGGCGCCGTTCATTGATGCCGCGCGGGACCTTCGTCGCGCGCCGCGGCTTCGGCGGCGGGGCCGTCGCCTCGGCCAGCAGGGACGCCAGGCGCACCGCCGCCGTCTCGCGGTTGCGCCACTGCGAGCGGTGCTCGGAGGCTCGTACGGTGAGCACACCGCCCACGAGTCTGGACGCCAGCCGCTCCAGCGCGCGGTCCTTCCAGACCGGCGGCAGCGCCTCCGTACGTGCCAGGTCGAAGCGCAGCTCCACCTGGGAGTCGCTGGTGTTGACGTGCTGCCCGCCCGGCCCGGACGATCTGGAGAAACGCCACATGAGCTCGGCCTCCGGCAGGGAGACCGAACCGCGGATGACATAGGGACCGGACATGTCCTCCATGGTCCCTGTCCGGACACGGTCACGTCACCCCGTTTTCCGTTCATGGAACCAGGTCGGGGTGTGGCACGTTATCCCGTACGACGTACGGACGACGAAAGGGACTTTCCATGGCTGTAAGCCTGTCCAAGGGCGGCAACGTCTCGCTGACCAAGGAGGCGCCGGGTCTGACCGCCGTCACTGTGGGCCTCGGCTGGGACGTCCGTACCACCACGGGTACCGACTTCGACCTCGACGCCTCGGCGATCGGCGTCGACGCCGCAGGCAAGGTCGCCTCGGACGCGCACTTCGTGTTCTTCAACAACAAGTCCACCCCGGACCAGACCATCGTCCACACCGGTGACAACCGCACCGGCGAGGGCGGCGGCGACGACGAGCAGATCAATGTGAACCTGGCGGGCCTGCCGGCCAACGTCGACAAGATCGTCTTCCCGGTCTCCATCTACGACGCGGTCAACCGCTCGCAGAACTTCGGCCAGGTCCGCAACGCCTACATCCGGATCGTCAACCAGGCCGGCGGCGCCGAGATCGCCCGCTACGACCTGAGCGAGGACGCCGCGACCGAGACCGCCATGGTCTTCGGCGAGCTGTACCGCAATGGCGCCGAGTGGAAGTTCCGCGCGGTCGGCCAGGGCTACGCCTCCGGCCTGGAGGGCATCGCCCGCGACTTCGGCGTGAACATCTGACACGCGTAGCACCGTGGCGGCCCCGGCGTCGAACGCCGGGGCCCTACTGTTTCCGCATGATCGTCGAACCGCTGGAGGTCGGCGAGGACGGCGCCCTGCCCGGCCCGCTCCTCACCGAGCTCACCGAGCTGTACGCGTCCAACCGGGAGTTCCAGCAGCTCAGCGGGGACTTCCCGGACCCCGACGACATCCGGTCCGAGCAGGTCGCCGCCTCGCTCGCCGAGGAGCTGTCCCACCCGGACACCGAAGTGCTGCTGGCCCGTTCGGCGGGGCACGTCATCGGTGTGTCGGTGACCCGTTCCCACCACCCCGAGGACCCCGACGACCCCGACCCCTGGATCGGCCTGCTGATGGTGCACGCCCGTGACCACCGGGTGGGCTTCGGCCGCGAGCTGGCGGAGATCGTGGAGAAGCGCTTCCGGGCGCTGGGCAGGCAGGGCGTGAAACTCGCCGTGCTGGAGAACAACGAGAGGGCCATCGCCTTCTGGTCCGCCCTCGGCTACGAGGAGATCGGCCGCCGCCCGGACCGGCGGCGCGGCCGTGACTGCGTCGTCATGCGGAAGGGTCTGTAGGGCGGCCTTCGCCGTACAGATAGGTGTCCCACAACGTGGTGAGGTCCTCGCCCGCTTCCTCTTCCACGTAGCTGACGAAGTCCTCCGTCGAGGCGTTGGCGTGCCGGTGCTCCGCCGCCCAGCCGCGCAGGATGGCGAAGAAGGTGTCGTCGCCGACGGTCTGGCGGATCTTGTGCAGGACCATCGCGCCCCGGCCGTACACGGGCGGTCCCGAGATGTCGGCGGCCGTGGGCGGGTCGGCGGGCGGGAACGCCCAGTTCTCGTCGTCGGCGAACGCCTCGTCGAAGCTCTCCTGGGCGGGCTTGTCCGCGAAGTCCTCGGCGTACAGCCACTCCGCGTAGGTCGCGAAGCTCTCGTTCAGCCACATGTCCCGCCAGGACTCGGGCGAGACGGAGTTGCCGTACCACTGGTGGGCCAGTTCGTGCACGAGTGTGGAGACGTCGAAGGTGTTCTTGTCGAAGAACGGTCTGCTCTGGGTCTCCAGCGCGTACTGGACGTCGATCAGCGGGTCGACGATCGCGCCGGTGGACGCGAAGGGGTAGGGGCCGAATCTCTCTGCTTCCCACGCCAGTAGCTCGGGGATCCTGGCGAGGAGGGGCGGGTTTCCCCGGGCCGCGGTGTGGACGGGGAGGCCGTCCGGGGTGCGGGAGGTCTTCGTCTCGTACCGGCCGATGGCGAGCGTCGCGAGGTAGCTCGCCATCGGTTCGGTGGAGCGCCAGGTGAAGGTGGTGCGGTCGCCGCTGGGCCGGTGGGTCGTCAGTTCGCCGTTGGAGATGGCCTTGAGGCCGTTGGGGACGGTGACGGTGAGGGCGTACGTGGCCTTGTCGGAGGGGTGGTGGTTGCCGGGGAACCAGGCCGTGGAGCCGGTCGGCTCGCCGAGCGCGACCGCCCCGTCGGCGGTCCTCAGCCACCCTTCGCGCGCCCCTTCCGCGTCGGTGATGGTGACCGGCGTACCGGAGTAGCGGATGACCGTACGGAAGGTGTCGCCGCTCTTCAGGTCGGCGCCGGGGCGGAGCGTGACCTCCGTGCCGGAGCGGTGGACGGTGGCGGGCGTGCCGTCGACGGTGGCGCCGTGGACGGTGAGGCCGGTGAGGTCGAGGTTGAAGGCGCTGAGGGTCTGGGTGGCGCGGGCGGTGATGTCGGCGGTGCCGGTGAGGCGGCCGGTGCGCGGCTCGTAGTCGAGGGTCAGGGCGTAGTGGCGTACGTCGTAGCCGCCGTTGCCGAGCTCGGGGAAGTACGGGTCGCCCAGTCCGGCCGCGCCCGGCTCGCCGCCGCCGTCGTCGGTGCAGCCGGTGAGGGCTGTGGCGAGGAGCAGGGCGACGGCGGCGAGGGCTCGGGAGCGGCGTAGGTCCACTCCATGATCGTATGGGCGGGATGGGCGCTTCAGCGGGTGAGCGCGGCCACACCCGCCTGGGCGAACTTCTCGTCCAGGGCGCCGCTGGGCGCACCGGCCACGCCGATGCCGGCGATGGGCGCGCCCTTGGTGGTGACGGGGGCGCCGCCTGCGAGGAACAGGGTGCCGGGGATGTCCTTGAGGTTCGGGGCGGTCTCCAGGCGCTTGGCCAGCTCGGAGGTCGGGGCGTTCCAGGACACGGCGGTGAACGCCTTGCGGATGGCCGACTCGTAGGACTGCGGGCCGGCGCCGTCGCCGCGGAGGGTGACGACGGTGTTGCCGTTGCGGTCGACGACGGCGACCGTGACGCGCTGGTTCTCGGCCTCGGCGGCGTCCAGCGTGGCCTGCGCGGCCCGGGTGGCGGCGTCGATCGTCAGGTGCGTGGACTGCGTCAGGTCGCGGGGGTGGGCGGTGTCGGCGGCGACGGTGGCGGGCGCCTGGGCGGGCTCGGCGGCGTTGGCGGACATGGCGCCGAAGGTGCCGGCGCCGAGCGCGGCGGCGGCGACGGTGCCGGTCAGGAGGCGGGCGCGCAGCGACATCTTGTTCTTGGTGTGCTTCGTCATGTCTTCGATCGTGGGGGCGGAGTGGGGGGTGGTGGGTCAGCCGATCGGTTGATGCCGGGGTGGCCGGGGCGGGTGAGGATGGGACCGGGAAATCCCGTACGAGGAGTGGTGGACGTGGAGCACGACCCCGACGCCCGCTGGCTGGCCCGGGTGATGCACGCCGCGTTCTTCGCGCTGCTGGGTGCCTCGCTGGCGCGGTTCCTGCTGCGGCACCCGTGGCTGGACCTGGGCCCGTGGGTGGTGGCGCTGTCGGCGGCGCTCGCGGTGTTGTACGTGCTCCCGGCCCGGCGTCGGCTGGTGTGGCTGTGCACGGTCGTCGCGGTGTGGGTGGTGCTGGTGGTGCTGGCACCGAGCTTCGCGTGGTGCGCGGTCCCGTTGCTCTACACCGGGCTGCGTACGCTGCCGGCGCGCGCCGCGCTCGTGCTGGTCGCCCTGCTGACGGTGTTCGTCGTGGCCGCCCAGCTCCAGCTGGCGGAGGGGGAGCTGGACCCGAACCTGCTGGTCGCCCCGCCCGCCGTGGCGGCGATCGCCACCGCCGTGTTCGTGCACGCCCAGCGGCAGGCGGAGCGGCTGGCCGCCACCGAGCGCCGCGAGGGCACTCTCGCGGAACGGCAGCGGCTGTCGATGGAGATCCACGACAGTCTCACCCAGGGCCTGTCCAGCCAGCGGATGCTGCTCCAGGCCGCCGACCGGACGTGGGACAGCGACCCGGCGGCGGCCCGCCGCCATGTGCGTACCGCCGCGTCGATCGCCGAGCACAGCCTGGCCGAGGCCCGCCGGTTCGTGCACGACCTGGCGCCCGCCGGCCTCGCCGAGGGCGGCGGCGTGGAGCAGGCGCTGCGCGCCCTGGCCGCCCGCGAGTCGGCCGGGTGCCCGGTCGGCTTCCGGGTCGACGGCCCGCCGGTCGCCCTGCCGGAGCGGGTGCAGTCGGCGCTGCTGCGGATCGCGCAGGGCGCCCTGGCGAACGTGGGCGAGCACGCGCGTGCCACGTCGGCCGCGCTGACTCTCACGTACCTGGACGATCAGGTCGTCCTGGACATCGCCGACGACGGGCGGGGCTTCGAGCCCGGGGCGGCCGTGCCGTCCTCCGGCGTACGCGGCCACGGGCTGCCGGCGATCCGGGCGCGTGCCGAGCAGCTCGGCGGCACCCTGACCGTCGAGTCCGCGCCCGGCGAGGGCACGGTCCTGTCCGTATCGATCCCCCTGGAGACCCCGTGACGGTACGCATCCTGCTGTGCGACGACCACGCCGTCGTACGCGCCGGGCTCCTCGCGCTCCTCGGCAGCGCGCCGGGTATCGAGGTCGTCGGGGAGGCGGGCAGCGGTGAGGAGGCCGTCGCGATGGCCGCCAAGCTGAAGCCGGACGTCGTCCTCATGGACCTCCAGCTGGGCCCCGGTATCGACGGCGTGGAGGCCACGCGCCGTATCGCCTCGCCGGACGTCCGGGTGCTGGTCCTCACCACGTACGACACGGACGCCGACGTCACCCGGGCGATCGGCGCGGGCGCCACCGGCTACCTGCTGAAGGCGGAGCGCCCGGAGGAACTGTTCGCCGCCATCCACGCCGCCGCCGAGGGTCGCACCGCCTTGTCCGCCCCGGTCGCCGTCCGCCGTACGGCCGTCCCCGCGCTCACGGCCCGCGAGCTCGACATCCTGGGCCAGCTCGCGCGCGGCCTGGGCAACCGAGAGATCGCCCGGGCGCTGTTCATCAGCGAGGCGACGGTGAAGACCCATCTGGGCCGCATCTACACCAAGCTGGGCGTCGACACGCGGGCGGGCGCGGTGGCGGTGGCGAAGGAACAGCGCCTGCTGCCGTGACGTGCGGGATCAGAACCCGCTGGTGTCGATCTCAAAGCCGAGGGGGTCGGGCAGGGGGACGGTCTGCGAAGACGTGTACTTCTCCTGACGCGTGTACGAGTCGCCCTCGGGCTTGGAGTACACGAAGATCGCGCCGCCCTCCACCTGCCGGTCGATGAGCAGGTACACGGGGATTCCGGCGCGGGCGTAGCCGAGGATCTTCTTGGCACGGTCGTTGGCGGCGGTGGAGCGGGAGGTGACCTCGCAGACGAGCAGCACCCCGGAGGGATCGTGGTAGTACGCCTCTGGGGCGATGCTGCCCCTCAGCGCGATCACAAAGTCCGGCTCGACGTGTCCGGTCCGGGAGGCGCCGGGGAGGTTGAGACCAATCCCTGTGTAGGTCAGGAGCCGATTGTCAGGCAGCTTGGGGATCACCTGACGGTTCATCTCGGACAGGATCGTCTCATTCTCGCCATTGGGCGGAGGCGTCACGTGAATGTCCCCTTCGATCAATTCCACGCGCCACCCCTCCGGGGCGACCGCATTGAACACGTCGAAGGCCTTTCCCACGTCCAGGCACGGCACCGTCCCGCTGAGTGCCCTCAGCGGGACCCAGTGGTCGGAGTCATCGTCCTCGGCGTGGTACAGCTCGGGACCGGGCTCCGGCTCATCCACCAGACGGGCCCTTCGCCTGTTCCTCTCGTGGTCGTACTCGTACTGCTCGTAGTCGTACTCGTACTCGGGAACGGGCAGCGCCACCGTGGCCTCCTTCGCTCAACGCGACACTGTCAGCGCATGCCCCACCGCCGCTCCGGGATCCCGAGCCCATTCATCAGAACGTGTGCGCGGTGACGTTTCCGCAGGTGGCGTGACACCATCGACCACGTGCTCGACATCGGTTACTCCCTCTCCCGCCGCTTCCCGGACCCGCCGCAGACGGACTACCGCCACGCGGACGTCCACGCGCTGCGGCACGACCTGTTCTGCGGGGATGTGTACGTCGCCGACGCCAAGGCCGACCGTGAGGTGTCCACAGCCTGGGGATGGGTGCCGGTCCTCGACTTCGCGTGGGCGCTGTGCGACATCGTCGAGCGGCTCGACCGCGACCCGCGCGGCAGCCGGTCGGCGCGGCCGCAGTACGCGGAGCTGGACTTCACGGAGTCCACGGACCGGATGCTGTTCGAGCGCCGCTTCGGCTGGGTGGACGTCGAGGCCGACTGGATGCCCGCCGAGGAACCCCCGCTCACGTTCAGCCACGCGGCCCTGCGCCGGGAGGCGCGCGACTTCCTCCACGACCTGATCGCCGACCTCACGGACATGCACGACGGCCTCGCCGACAACCCGGCGATCTGGACCCTCCAGTCCCGCTTCCCGCGCCTGCCCTGACGTCCGCCGCCCTGGATGTCACACCCGGGCCCCCGCTCACCGTCCTCCCTGAGAGAGCACCACGCACCCTCCCGGGAGGAACTCCATGCCCACCCGCATCACCGTCATCGGCGGCGGCTTCGCCGGCCTCACCGCCGCCATCACCGCCGCCGAGGCGGGAGCCAAGGTCACCGTCCACGAGGCCCACCGCACCCTCGGCGGGCGGGCCCGTACCGCCGAAGGCCCGTACCGCACCAACGACGGCCCCCACGCCCTCTACCGCCGCGGCCCGCACTGGTCCTGGCTACGGCAGCGCGGCCTGCTGGGCCCCGTGGCCGCCGTCCCGCCGCGCGAGGCCGCCCGCTTCCGCTTCCACCTGGACGGCGAGCTGCGCCGCACCCCGCCCCTGGGCATGCTGCGGCTGGCGCGCCGCAGGCCCGAACACGCCCCGGTGGACACCGACTTCGCCACCTGGGCATCCTGCCCCGCCGCCCGCGCCGCCGCGCACTACGCGAGCGTCGCGCTGTTCCACCACGACCCCGGCTCCCTCTCCGCCCGCTTCGTGCAGGAACGGCTCCGCCGGGCCACCTCCCTGCCGCCCGAGGCCACCTATCCGCGCGGCGGCTGGGGCGAGGTCATCGACCGGATGGCCGCACACGCCTGGAACCTGGGCGTACGCATCGAGACCTCCGCCCGCGTGGACGCCCTGCCCGGCCGCGACGGCCCCGTCATCGTCGCCACCTCCCTCGACGCCGCCCGCCGTCTGCTGAAGGACCCGAGCCTGACCTGGCCCAGCGGCCGCACCGTCCTGCTCGACCTCGCCCTGCGGTCCCACAAGAAGGATCCGTTCGTGGTCTCCGACCTGGACGCCCCCGGCTGGCTGGAAAGGTTCACCGCCCAGGACGCCTCCCTCGCCCCGGCGGGCGAGACGCTGCTCCAGGGCCAGTTCCCGATCGCCCCGCACGAGTCGAAGGCGGACGGCGTCGCCCACGCCGAGCGCCTGCTCGACCAGGGGTTCCCCGGCTGGCGCGAGCGCACCCTGTGGCGCCGCGAGGCGCTCGCCAACGGCCGTACGGGAGCGGTCGACCACCCGGGCACGACCTGGAGGGACCGGCCGGCCATCGACCGCGGCGACGGCGTCCTCCTGGCGGGCGACCAGGTCGCCGCGCCCGGCGTACTGACGGAGGTGTCGTTCACCAGCGCCATCGGCGCGGCGACGCTCGCGCTCCACGCCGCGCGCCTTGACCTCAAGCACGCTTGAGGTTGAAAGCTCTTCTCCGTACCCCGCAGCAGAGGAGAGCCCACCATGCACGCCATCCGCCTCCACGCCTTCGGCCCCGCCGAGAACCTCACCTACGAGGAGACCCCCGACCCCACCCCGGCCCCCGGCCAGGTCCGCATCGCCGTCACCGCGGCGGGCGTGCACCTCCTCGACACCGCGCTGCGCCAGGGCATGACCGGCCCGTACCCCGCCCCCGTCGAGCTGCCCACCCTCCCCGGCCGCGAGGTCGCCGGCACGGTGGACGCGCTCGGCGAGGGCACCGACCCCGCCTGGCTCGGCAGGCGCGTCGTCGCCCACCTCGGCATGGCCCCCGGGGGCTACGCCGAGCTCGCCGTCGTCGACGCCGCCCGGCTCCACGAGATCCCGCCCGCCCTCGACGACGCCCAGGCCGTCGCCATGATCGGCACCGGCCGCACCACCCTGGGCATCCTGCAGTTCACCGACCTCGGCCCGGACAGCGTCGCCCTGGTCACCGCGGCGGCCGGCGGCATCGGCACCCTCCTCGTCCAGTACGCCAAGAACGCCGGCGCCACCGTCATCGGCCTGGCCGGCGGCCCCGCCAAGGCCGCCCGCGTCCGGGCCAACGGCGCCGGCCTCGCCGTCGACTACACCCTCCCGGACTGGCCGGACCAGGTCCGCGCGTACCTCGGCGACCGGCACGCCACCGTGGTCTTCGACGCCGTCGGCGGCGAAACCGGCCGCGCCGCCGTCGGCCTCCTCGGCAAGGGCGGACAGCACGTCGTCTTCGGCTGGGCGGGCGAGGGCGCGCACGACGGTGAGCCGCTCACCTTCACCGACGACGAGCTCGCCGCCCGCGGCATCACCTCCGTCAACGTCCTGGGCCCGGCCATGCTCCAGAAGGCCGGCGGAGACGTACGCACCCTGGAACTCCGCTCCCTCGCCGATGCCGCCGCCGGCCGCCTCCGCCCCGCCGTCCAGCGCTTCCCGCTCGCCGAAGCGGCCGCCGCCCACCGCGCCCTGGAGACCCGCGCCACGATGGGCAAGGTGGTCCTGGTCCCCTGACCCCGCCGGGTGAACCGGCGTAACGGAACCGGCGCAGTCCCCGCGTGGGGCAAACCCCCGCGGCACGCGGCTCCCGCACCATCCAAGCCCACCCACCAGGAGGCAAGGATGACCACCAGACCGCCCATCACGCTGTACGCACTGGGCGCCCTGTCCGCGCTGCTGCTGTGGACCGTCACCGCCGCCCACGCCACCCCCGCGACCGCCCCGCCGCCGCCCGCCGGCCCCGTCACCCACTGCGCCCCCGGCGGCACCCTCCGCGGCCCGCACGGCCAGTACGCCGACATCGCCCTGTGCGTCACCAACACCGGCACCACCATGACCGTGACGGCCGCCGCCACCTGCCGCCGGGGCACCACCAAAATCCGCCCCGTCTGCCGCACCTCCGGCACCTGGACCGCCCACCGCGCCGACAGCCCCACCGCCGAACCCACCGGCACGCTCGCCGGCCGCGCCGACTACCCGGGCCCCGGCACGTACGACATCGACGCCACCGTCCACGTACGCTCCGAACCGGCCGAGACCGACCTGCGCGGCCACGTACGCGCCACCGTCACCCTCACCGACGCCAGGCCCCGGCCCACCCACCGCATCGACGTCACGGCGAAACCGCACACCCTGAAGCCGGGCACGACCACCACCCTCACCTACACCGTCGCCCGCGTCAGCGACCACGGCGACGGCAGCGCCCGCCTCGGCCTCATCGGGGAGGAGGCCACCGGCATCCGGCTCACCTCGTCCGACCCCCGCTGCGTCAACCCGCTCCCCGGCCGCTACCCCTCCACCACCAGGAGCATGTACGCACTCGACTGCGCCCTCACCGACCTCCAGCCCGGCCGCCCCACGACCGTCACCGTCCGCGCCACCCTCGAGGCCGCCTGCTCCACCATCGTGTCCAAGCTGGGCTACTGGACGCCCAGGGGCCAGGAAAGCACCGGCGGAATGCTCACCGGCCCCACCGTCACCTGCGGCCGCGGCTAGTCACGACCCCAGCTCCACCAGCGCCTCGTCGGTCAGCCGGTACACCGTCCACTCGTCCTGCGGCCGCGCGCCCAGCGACTCGTAGAAGTTGATCGACGGGGTGTTCCAGTTCAGGACGGACCACTCCAGCCGCTCGTACCCGCGCGCCACACAGATCCGCGCCAGCTCCCGCAGCAGCGCCTTCCCGTGCCCGCCGCCGCGCAGCTCGGGCCGCACGTACAGGTCCTCCAGGTAGATGCCGTGCACCCCGCGCCACGTCGAGAAGTTCAGGAACCACAGCGCGAAGCCCGCGACCTCGCCCTCGTCCGTCTCCGCGATGTGCGCGAACGCGGCGGGCCGCTCACCGAACAGCGCCTCCCGGAACTGCTCCTCGCTCGCCCGCACCTCGTCCAGTGCCTTCTCGTACTCGGCGAGCTCACGGACCATCGCGTAAAGGGCGGGTACGTCATCGACAACAGCGCTACGAATCATGACCGCAGCCTAAGCACTACCACCCCAGCAGCATCCGCCCCACCTGCACGCGCTCCCCTTCCAGTACGGTCTCCCCGTCCTCCACGTCCCACAGCGAGTCCTGCAACACCCGCCCCAGCGTCCAGGCCTTCGCCCGCTCCCGGTCCAGCCCGAGGACCTCCGTCATCAGGTCGAACCGCCACAGCACCTCGTCCGGGTCGAACCGGTTGAACAGCGACGGCAGCAGCTCGAAACCCGGATCGCCGGCCAGCGGCTTCGGGTCGATCGCCAGCCACGGCTCCCGGTCCGAGGCCAGGACGTTGTCGAAGTGCAGGTCCCAGTGCAGCAGCCGGTCCCCCGGCTCGCCCGCCACCTCCCGTACCGCCGCCGCGCAGTCCCGCAGCAGCCGCCGGTCGTCCTCCTTCTCCAGCGCCTCCACCGCCTCGGGCACGTCGTCGAGCATCTCCGCCGCGATGTCGCCCAGGCTCCGCATCCCGGCCGGCGCCTCCACGTCCACCAGCCGCGCCATCAGCTCCGCCAGCGTCCGCGTCGCCTCCCGCGCGTCCGGCACGTCCGACAACGACCGCCCCTGTCCCAGCCACTCCAGCAGCAGCGTCCCCGTCCCCGGGTCGTCCGCGAGCAGCCGCACCGCGCCACTGCCGTCCCACGCGCGCAACGCCGACGCCTCGCCCTCGCTCTCCTCGTCCAGCAGCTGCAGCTTCAGCGCGGCACGGGTGCCGTCCTCCGCGACCACCGGCAGCACCAGCGCCGTCCACCCGTGCATCGCGGGCCCGGTCCGCCGCAGCCCCCACTCCTCGAGGAACCGCTCGGCCCGCCCGGGCAGCGCCGCGATGAACGCCCGGCCCTCCTCGCCGTTGATCTCGCTCTGGATCCGCGCCAGCTCCGCCGGAACCTCGATCACTGCCACCCCATCCGATAACGTCCACACCCACCCACTGGCGATGGACCCAAGGAACCACATGAGCACCGTCAACGGCGGCATATCGTTCTGGTACGCACAGGAAGGCACCCCCGCTCCCCGGGAGCCCCTCCCCGGCGACACCACGGCCGACGTCTGCATCATCGGCGGCGGATACACCGGCCTGTGGACCGCGTACTACCTGAAGAAGGCCGTCCCCTTCCTCAACATCATTGTCCTGGAAGGGAAGTTCTGCGGATACGGTGCTTCCGGCCGCAACGGTGGCTGGCTCTACAACGGCATCGCCGGCCGCGACCGCTACGCCAAGGCGCACGGCCACGAGGCCGCCGTACGCCTCCAGCAGGCGATGAACGACACCGTCACCGAAGTCGTCACCACCGCGTCCGACGAGAACATCGACGCCGACATCCACCAGGGCGGTGTCCTCGAAGTGGCCTACACGCCCGCCCAGTTGGCCCGCCTCAAGGCGTTCCACTCCGTCGAGGTCGCCTTCGGCGAGACCGACCGCGAGCTGTACGGCGCCCGCGAGACCGCCGACCGCATCCGCGTCACCGGCGCCGTCGGCTCCACCTGGACCCCGCACGGCGCCCGCATCCACCCGGTCAAACTGGTCAAGGGCCTCGCCGCCACCGTGGAAGCCCTCGGTGTCACCATCCACGAATCGACGCCCGTCACCGAGATCAAGCCCAAGCACGCCATCACCCCGTACGGCACGGTCCGCGCCCCCTACGTCCTGCGCTGCACCGAAGGGTTCACCGCGAGCATCAAGGGCCACAAGCGCACCTGGCTCCCCATGAACTCCTCCATGATCGTCACCGAGCCCCTGCCGCAGGACGTGTGGGACGACCTCGGCTGGACCGGCCGCGAAACCCTCGGCGACATGGCCCACGCCTACATGTACGCCCAGCGCACCGCCGACGACCGCATCGCGCTGGGCGGCCGGGGCATCCCGTACCGCTACGGGTCGAAGACCGACAACGACGGCCGCACCCAGCCCGCCACCATCGACGCCCTCCGCGAGATCCTCATCCGCCTCTTCCCCCGACTCGCCGGCACGCCCATCGCCCACGCCTGGTCCGGCGTCCTCGGCGTCCCCCGCGACTGGTGCGCCACCGTCACCCTCGACCGCTCCACCGGCCTCGGCTGGGCCGGCGGCTACGTCGGCTCCGGCGTCGCCACCGCCAACCTCGCCGCCCGCAGCCTCCGCGACCTGATCCAGCAGGACTCCGGCCAGTCCGGCCCCACCGACCTCACCACCCTCCCCTGGGTCAACCACAAGGTCCGCGCCTGGGAACCCGAACCCTTGCGCTGGCTCGGCGTCCACACCCTCTACGCCGCCTACCGCACCGCCGACCGCCGCGAAGCGGCCATCCACACCCCCACCACCGACCGCCTCGCCACCCTCGCCGACCGCGTCTCCGGCCGCCGCTGAGTACCGCGAAAACGACAAAGGCCCCGGACAGATGTCGTCCGGGGCCTTGCCCATGGAGCCCCCTGTCGGGTTCGAACCGACGACCCCCGCTTTACAAGAGCGGTGCTCTGGCCAGCTGAGCTAAGGAGGCACTGCGCACGAGTGTAACCGGACCCCACCCGGCTCCGGTCGAAAATTTCATCGCCCGCCGACTGCTGACAGACGCCGCCCCGCCGGGTAGCGTCACCCGGAGTTCACTGACGTGGACTAGACCCATCTCTCCCTCTACTCGGATCGTCCGGCACGTTCCTGCCGGTGAAGGGACTGCATCACCATGGCTTCTGTCACGTTCGACAAGGCGACCCGGATCTACCCGGGTGGCACCAAGCCCGCCGTCGACCAGCTCGACATCGAGATCGCCGACGGCGAGTTCCTCGTCCTCGTCGGCCCGTCCGGCTGCGGCAAGTCGACCTCCCTGCGCATGCTCGCGGGTCTGGAGGACGTCAACGGCGGCGCCATCCGGATCGGTGACCGCGACGTCACGCACCTGCCGCCGAAGGACCGGGACATCGCCATGGTGTTCCAGAACTACGCGCTGTACCCGCACATGAGCGTCGCCGACAACATGGGCTTCGCGCTCAAGATCGCCGGCGTGAACAAGGCGGAGATCCGCAAAAAGGTGGAGGAGGCGGCGAAGATCCTCGACCTGACCGAGTACCTGGACCGCAAGCCGAAGGCGCTCTCCGGCGGTCAGCGGCAGCGTGTGGCCATGGGCCGCGCCATCGTGCGTGAGCCGCAGGTGTTCCTCATGGACGAGCCTCTGTCGAACCTCGACGCCAAGCTGCGCGTGTCGACGCGTACGCAGATCGCGAGCCTCCAGCGCCGGCTCGGCATCACCACGGTGTACGTCACGCACGACCAGGTCGAGGCCCTCACCATGGGCGACCGTGTCGCGGTACTGAAGGACGGGCTGCTCCAGCAGGTCGACACGCCGCGCAACATGTACGACCGCCCGGCCAACCTCTTCGTCGCCGGCTTCATCGGCTCCCCCGCCATGAACCTGGTCGAGGTCCCGATCACCGACGGTGGCGTCAAGTTCGGCAACAGCGTCGTCCCGGTGTCCCGCGAGGCGCTGTCCGCCGCGGCCGACAAGGGCGACACGACCGTGACGGTCGGCGTCCGCCCCGAGCACTTCGACGTGGCGGGTGCGGAGAGCGACCAGGGTCTGGCCGTGTCGGTCAACGTCGTCGAGGAGCTCGGCGCCGACGGGTACGTGTACGGCTCCGCGCGCGTCGGCGGCGAGGACAAGGACCTGGTGGTCCGGGTCGGCGGCCGCGCCATCCCGGAGAAGGGCTCCGTGCTGCACGTCGTGCCGCGTCCGGAGGAGATCCACGTGTTCTCGACCTCGACGGGCGAGCGCCTCAGCAACTGACCGGGCAAAACGCCCACGCGGCCCCGCACTTCGGTGCGGGGCCGTCACGCGTAGGGCGCCGGGATGTCGACAAATACCCCGGCACAGGGGTCAATTCGGACCCTGTTCGTCAACGCCTGATTCGAAAAGGAGCATCGAACCATCCCCCGTGGGGGTGACTAAATGTCTCCAAATCATCACTGGCCGCTACGCTCACGTCCGTGACCCACACCGCACGCCGAATCGGCCGCTCTCTCGCCCTCGTCCTGCCCGTCGTCCTGGTGCTCTCCGGAACTCTCGCGGTCACCAGCGTCCCGTGGGCAGGCAGCAGCTCCCAGACCCAGATGCTCACCGCGTCCTCGGAGAACGTCCCGGTACGGGCCAAGCCCCGTGCCCCGCAGGATATTCTCCGCGACAAGCTCCTCGCAGAGCTTCAGGAGGAGGACCCGGGTGTCGCCCTCATGCAGCTCCAGCGTGCAGTGGAGGAACGCCCGTCGCTGGCCAGGCACTGCAGGTCGATCGCCCGCGCGCTCGGCGAGGCCGCCGTCCAGCACTACGGTCCCGTAGTCGCCCAGACGTTCTCCAGGCCCGCGTGCGACACGTCGTACGCCACCGGCGTCGCGCACGCGAGCTGAGGCGTATCACCGCCTCCGAGGTGCGCCTATCGTGCGCGGTATGCACACCTCTCCGACGCAGGCCGTGGTCCTGGCGGGCGGCCAGGGTTCGCGACTGCGCCCGTACACCGACGACCGCCCCAAGCCGATGGTCGAGATCCCGGGAACCGGGATCCCGATCATCGGCCATCAGCTTTCCTGGCTGGCCGCCGAGGGCGTGACCGACGCCGTCGTCTCCTGCGGCCACCTCGCCGAGGTGCTCCAGCGGTGGCTGGCGACGGCCGAACTGCCCCTGCGCGTCACCACCGTTGTGGAGCCCGAGCCACTGGGCCGCGGCGGCGGCCTCAAGTACGCGGCCGCGCGCCTGCCGCACCCCGAAGAGCCGTGGTACGCCACGAACGGTGACATCTGGACCCGTTTCTCGCTGCGCGAGATGGCCGCGTTCCACGCCGAGCGCGATGCCGTCGCGACACTCGCCCTGGCCCGTCCCCGTATCCCCTGGGGGGCCGTCGAGACGGACGCCTTCGGGCACATCACCGACTTCATCGAGTCGCCGCCGTCGCCCTACCTCATCAACGCGGGCGTGTACGTCTTCTCCCCGGCCTTCACGGGCGCGTTGCCCGACCGTGGGGACCACGAGCGCACCACGTTCCCCCGCCTGGCCCGTGAGCGGCGCCTGGCGGGCTTTCCGCTGCCGCAGGGGGCGTACTGGAGGGCGATCGACACCGCGAAGGACCTCCAGGAGGCGGCGAAGGAGCTCGCCGGCTCCTGACCGAGGGCATACGGGAGGGGCGGTCACCGTGGACACGGTGACCGCCCCTCCTCCTGTCGTGTACGTCAGCCGAGCAGGCCGCCGATCGGGTTCCGGTTGCCGCCGGTGGACGAGCCGCCGTCGTTGCCGCCCGAGCCGCTGCCGCCCGTACCGCCGTCGTCGCCACCCTCACCGCCGCCGGTGCTGCCGCCGCTGCCGGTGCCGCCCGTGGAGGTCGGGCCGGAGCTGGAGGACGGCGGGGGCACGGGCTCGGACTGCTCCGGGGGCTGCTGGCCGGTGCCCTGCGAGGCGGTCGGCCGCTCCTCCTCGGTGCGCTCGGCCTCGCTCGCCGTCTGGGACGGGGAGGACGCCTGCTCCTCGGCCGTGGGGCCGGCGGACGCGGACGCCGAGGGCTCGGGGCGGCGGGAGGACTCGCGGGCCGACGGGGACTGCTCGCCCGGCTCCTCGGGGAGCGGCCGGCCGGGCAGGTGGTTGGTCGGGTCGTCGTTCGGGCCGGGGACGGTGACCATCTCGGTGGACCGTACGGCGCCGCCGAGCACCGAGCCGATGAGCAGGGTCAGGCCGACCACGACGGTGGCGACGAGCACGCCGCGCCGCAGTACCCGGCGGCGCAGGTCCCACAGCGCGGAGCGGGGCCCGAGGGTGCGCCACGCCTCGCCGGCGAGGCGTCCGTCGATGGAGTAGACGGGCGCGCCGGCGATGATCAGCGGCGACCAGGCGGCGAGGTAGATGATGTCGGGCGCGTCGTAGACGGGGACGGTCTTCCAGCTGACGGTGAGGATCAGCGCGGCGGACAGCAGGGCGCCGAAGACGGCGGCGACGCGCTGCCAGAGTCCCAGCACGGTGAGGACGCCGACGATGACCTGCGCGAAGGCGACGGTGAGGCCGGCGCCGACGGGGTGGGCGAGTGCGAAGTCGCGCAGCGGTTCGGCGAGGGCCCAGGGGTGGAGGGAGTTGAGCCACTTGACCATGGAGCCGCGTTCGCCGCCGTCGAAGTAGACGGGGTCGCAGAGCTTGCCCATGCCGGCGTAGATGGAGATGAAGCCGAGGAACACGCGCAGCGGCAGCAGGACGACGCCGAGGTTCATCCGGCGGCCGGGGTAGTACGCGTGCCGGTGGGCGGGCCCGGTGTACGCCCCGTCCGAGTAGCGGTCGTCGTCGCGGTCGTCGTCCCGGTCGTCCTCGTGGGAGTCGGCGTACGTGTCCGCGTACGTGTCGGCGTACGCGCCGGGGCGGTGCTCGTCGTCGGGCTGCTCGTCGTAGGCGCCGACCGCGCGGCGCATGGGCGGCAGGAGGGGCGGGGCGACGGGGGTGGGCATGGTGTCGTCGGAGAGGTCGACACGCGGGATGACCTGGGTGGCGCCGGCGTCGAGCGTGTCGACGGCCGTCGATTCCCGCACGGCCTGGAGGAGCCCGGTCGCGCCGGGGTCGCCGGGCGAGGACTTGCCGCTCCACACGACGGGCGCGCGCCGCCGTGCCACCGCGCCGGTGGCGCCGCCGGCGCCGCTCATGGCGGGCACGCGGGCGGTGTCCGCCAACCGGGGCTTGTTCACCGGGGCGAGCTGCACACGGAAACTGGCGTGGTTCACGATGACCTGCGCGGGATCGCAATCCACCTTGACCATGCTCAGCGCAGGCTGATCGTCGAAACCGGGCCGGGGCGTTCTGGTGTCCACACTCATCTAACCGAGTGACGTGGGTTTAGGACACTGCCTTGACGGGTGGGAAATGTCCGAGACCCGTCAAGATCATGACGGGCCCGCGCTCTCGGACACGTGTGCCATCAGGCGCGGCACGAAGCCGCCGACGCGCGTCGCGGGACCGGGGGCTGGGGACACCGGCCCCCGGTACGTCACGCGCGGCGCCGGCCCACCGCGTACAGGACCACACCAGGGCGCCGCTCGGCGGCGGGGACCGCGGCCCCAGGACCGGGAGCTGGGCGTCCGTTCCCACAGACCGTCACGTGCCGGGGCGTGGGGGCGGCAGCCGCCCACGACACCGGGGCTTGGGGTGGTCGGCTCTCATGGACCATCACGCGCCAGGAGGCTGGAGAGCCCCACGGCACCGGCGGCCGGGGCGTCGCTCCACGGACCGGGGGGCGTGGGGGCATCGAGCCACGGCGCCGGGGCGCTGGGCGTCGGCCCCACGGACCGGCACGCTTCAGGGGCCTGAAGGGCGCCCCCACGCACACCGGAGCCTGGGCGGGACGGCTCCCACAGCACCGGCGGCCGGGGCGCGGGGCTTCGAGGACCACGGCGCCGGGGCGCGGGGCGTCCGCCCCCACGGACCGGCACGCACCGGGGGGCGTGGGGGCGGCAGCCCCCGTGGAGGGTTACGCGCGGCGGCGGGACGCCTCGTACAGGACCACACCGGCCGCGACGCCCGCGTTGAGGGATTCGGCGCCGCCCGGCATGGGGATGCGGACGAGGTGGTCGCACGTCTCGCCGACCAGGCGGGACAGGCCCTTGCCCTCGCTGCCGATGACGATGACGACCGGGCCGCCCAGGGCGTCCAGCTCGTGGACCTCGGTGTCGCCGTCGGCGTCGAGGCCGACGACCGTGATGCCGGCCTTCTGGTACGCCTCCAGGGCGCGGGTGAGGTTGGTGGCGCGGGCGACCGGGGTGCGGGCGGCGGTGCCCGCGGCGGTCTTCCAGGCGCCGGCGGTCATACCGGCCGCGCGGCGCTCCGGTACGACCACGCCGTGGCCGCCGAACGCGGAGACGGAGCGGACGACGGCGCCGAGGTTGCGCGGGTCGGTGACGCCGTCGAGGGCGACGATCAGCGGGTCCTCACCGTCGTCGAAGGCGGCCGCGGCGAGGTCCTCGGGGTGGGCGTACTCGTACGGCGGGACCTGGAGGACGAGGCCCTGGTGGTTGAGGCCGTTGGTCATCCGGTCGAGCTCGGCGCGCGGGGCCTCCATGAGGTTGATGCCGCCGCGGTCGGCCGCGAGCTTGAGCGCGTCGCGCACCCGCTCGTCGTTGTCGATGAACTGCTGGACGTACAGCGTCGTCGCGGGTACGCCGTCGCGCAGCGCCTCGAAGACGGGGTTGCGGCCGACGACCATCTCGGACAGGCCCTTGCCGCCGCGCCGGGCGACCTGGCGGCGGTGCGCCTGCTTGGCCTTGGCGTTGGCGACGCGGTTCTTCACATGGCCCTTGCGGGCGGACGCGGGCGGCGTGGGGCCCTTGCCTTCCAGGCCCCGGCGCCGCTGGCCACCGCTGCCGACCGTCGCGCCCTTCTTGTTGGACGTGCGGCGGTTCCTGCGCTGGCTGTTCCCGGCCATGACTTACCTGCTTCGTCGATGATGCGTACGTACGTATATATGAAGTGTGCCAGCGCGGTGCCTACCGCGCGCCGAGCGTCCACCTCGGCCCGTCGGGGCCGTCCTCGATGACGAGCCCGGACTGGCCGAGCTGGTCGCGGATCGCGTCCGCCGTGCTCCAGTCCTTGCGCGCCCGGGCCGCCTCGCGCTGGTCCAGGACCATGCGTACGAGCGAGTCCACGACCCCGTGGAGGTCCTCGGAGCGGTCGGTCTCGCCCGCCCAGTGCGGGTCGAGCGGGTCCAGGCCGAGGACGCCGAGCATGGCACGGACCTCGGCGAGGCGCGCGACGGCGGCTTCCTTGTCGTCGGCGGCCAGCGCGCTGTTGCCCTGCCGGACGGTGGTGTGGATGATCGCGAGCGCCTGCGGGACGCCCAGGTCGTCGTCCATGGCCTCGGCGAAGCCGAGGGGGACATCGGCGGCGGGCTCCACGACGCCGGCCTTCTCGACGACCCGCTGGACGAAGCCCTCGATGCGCGCGAACGCCGACTCGGCCTCGCGCAGGGCCTCCTCGCTGTACTCGATCATCGACCGGTAGTGCGGGGTGCCCAGGTAGTAGCGCAGCACGATGGGCCGCCACCGCTTGGCCATCTCGGAGACCAGCACCGAATTGCCGAGCGACTTGGACATCTTCTCGCCGCTCATGGTGACCCAGGCGTTGTGCACCCAGTAGCGGGCGAAGTCGTCGCCGTACGCCTTGGCCTGGGCGATCTCGTTCTCGTGGTGCGGGAAGATCAGGTCGATGCCGCCGCCGTGGATGTCGAAGGCGGAGCCCAGGTACTTGTGCGCCATGGCCGAGCACTCCAGGTGCCAGCCGGGGCGGCCGCGTCCCCAGGGCGTCTCCCAGTCGGGCTCGCCGGGCTTGGTGGCCTTCCACATGGCGAAGTCGCGCGGGTCGCGCTTGCCGGTGATGCCTTCCTCGGCGGGCTGGCGCAGGTCGTCGATGTCCTGGTTGGACAGCGACAGGTACTCGGGGAAGGAGCGGACGTCGAAGTAGACGCTGCCGTCGGCCTCGTAGGCGTGGCCGCGCTCGACGAGGCCGCGCATCATCTCGATCATCTCGGGGACGTGGCCGGTGGCGCGCGGCTCGTAGGTGGGCGGGAGGCAGCCGAGGGCCTCGTACCCGTCGTTGAACGCGCGCTCGTTCTCGTACCCGATCGACCACCAGGGGCGGCCCTGGTCGGCGGACTTGACGATGATCTTGTCGTCGATGTCCGTGACGTTGCGGATGAACGTCACGTCGTAGCCGCGGTACGCGAACCAGCGGCGCATGATGTCGAAGTTCAGCCCCGACCGGATGTGCCCGATGTGCGGGGCGGCCTGCACGGTGGCACCACACAGGTAGATCGAGACGCAGCCCGGCGTGAGCGGGATGAAGTCGCGGATCTGCCGGGCGCTGGTGTCGTACAGACGAATAGTCACCACTCCAGGGTAGTGGGCCGGTGCCAGTGCCCCGTGCCTCAGGTGGTACGGACGAGCAGTGCGGTGGCGATGGCGGCGAGGCCCTCCGCGCGGCCGGTCAGCCCGAGGCCGTCCGTCGTGGTGCCGGACACCGACACGGGTGCCCCGGCCGCCGCGCTCAGCACCTTCTGGGCCTCGTCGCGGCGCTTGCCGATCTTCGGGCGTACGCCGATGACCTGGACGGCGATGTTGCCGATCTCGAAGCCCTCGGCGCGGACGAGCCGGGCGGCCTCGGCCAGCAGCGTCACGCCGGAGGCGCCGGACCACTCGGGTCGCGAGGTCCCGAAGTGGGCGCCGAGGTCACCGATACCGGCGGCGGAGAACAGCGCGTCGCAGGCGGCGTGGGCGGCGACGTCACCGTCGGAGTGCCCGGCGAGGCCGTAGCCGTCGGAGTCCTCCCACAGCAGGCCGGCGCACCACAGCTCGCGGCCCTGCTCGAAGGCGTGGACGTCGGTGCCGATGCCGACGAGCGGGATGTTCACGGCGTCAGAAGCCATCGTTGGCCCTCCGGCGGGCGAGGACGGCCTCGGCGAGGACGAGGTCGAGCGGACGGGTCACCTTGAACGCCTCCTCGTGGCCGGGGACGACCACGACCGGCTCGCCGAGCTGCTCGACCATGCTCGCGTCGTCGGTGACGTTGTCGGTGACGGTGGCGTGGGCGCGGACCAGTGTGTCGCGGGCGAAGCCCTGCGGGGTCTGTACGGCGCGGAGGGTGGCGCGGTCGGGCGTGGCGAGGACCGGCTCGGGCTCGCCCTTCTCGCGCGGCTCCACCTGCTTGACGGTGTCGGCGAGGGGTACGGCGGGCACGACGGCGACGGCTCCGTCGCGGACGGCCTCGATGACCGCGTCGACGGTGTCGACGGGCACGAGCGGGCGGGCCGCGTCGTGGACGAGGACGGTGGTGATGTCGCCGGGCAGCGCGTCCAGGCCGAGGCGGACGGACTCCTGGCGGGTCTCGCCGCCGGGTACGACGAGGTAGTCCGTGCGCTCGGGGAGGGCGTGCGCGTCGAGGAGGTTCTTGACCTCGGGCGCGCCGTCGGGCGGTGCGACGACCACGACGAGGGAGACCGCGCGGGAGGCCGCCATGGCGCGGACCGCGTGGATGAGCATGGGCGTCCCGTTCAACGCGCGCAGCGCCTTGGGGGCGCCCGGGCCGAGCCGTACGCCCCGGCCGGCCGCGGGGATCACCGCGGCGGTGCGGACAGGGGGTGCTGCGTCAGACATCGGTTGCACTCCGGCAGGTTTGTTGACTCGGCCGATATGGGTATGGCCTCAGCGGGCGGGCGCAACGCCTTGACCGGACCCTTCCGTGACCACTGGTGGGGCGAGCTGCGCCGGCTGCCCGGGCAGAGCGTGCGTGGGCAGTTCCGGGAGCCGGACATGCCGCAGCGCCCGGCGACGAAGCTGTCTGTCACAGCATGTCAGCGGGCACCGCGGCATCGCTTCACATCAGCTACGCGTTACGCGTCAGGACGCGAGGACCTCGTCGAGCAGGGCCTCGGCCTTGTCTTCGTTGGTGTTCTCCGCGAGGGCGAGCTCGCTCACCAGGATCTGGCGCGCCTTGGCGAGCATGCGCTTCTCGCCGGCGGACAGACCGCGCTCGCGCTCGCGGCGCCACAGGTCACGCACCACTTCGGCGACCTTGATGACGTCGCCGGAGGCGAGCTTCTCGAGATTTGCCTTGTAGCGACGGGACCAGTTCGTCGGCTCCTCGGCATATGGTGCGCGAAGCACCTCGAAGACCCGGTCCAGTCCGTCCTGACCGACCACATCGCGCACGCCGACGAACTCCGCGTTGTCCGCTGGCACACGAACCGTCAAGTCGCCCTGGGCGACCTTGAGCACCAAGTAGGTCTTGTCCACGCCTTTGATCTGGCGAGTTTCGATGGCCTCGATCAGCGCGGCCCCGTGATGGGGATAGACCACGGTGTCGCCAACCTTGAACGTCATGTGACAGGTACCCCTTCCGTGGCTATCCAGGGTAACACGGATACGGCTTCTTCTGAATGGCGTTTTCGCAGGTCAGGGCATATCTCGGGGCTTGACAACAGTAACAGGAACGTGCTGCGGAGGGCTTCCGGAAGGGGGTATTCGCAGGTCGGAGCGGCTGCGCGGGCGGGCGGAAACACGCACGTCGCACCCCCCGACGAGCGACCCGAAGGGGCCGATTGTCCAGTTTTGCCGGGTTCCCGGAGGTGAACTTCCCGTACTCCGTTCGGACGCCGCTCACTCGTACGGACGCTCGCTCGGCCGATTCCCGGAATTGACCGGCCGCGGGTCGCGCGTTGCTCACGGAGTTTGTCCGAGCGGGGCTTTTCGGTAAGGAAATGCGGCACCGGGATGGAATTGATCAAGAGCGGTTATGTGAACGCGGTACGAAGTACGCGGTTCGGCGGGTGCGGGACGGGCGTGGGACGGTCGTACGGCGGACGCGCGGACCGGCGGTCGCCGGGAGCCCGACATGGGACTGGGGCGGGTCGGGTGCGGGGCGGCGAGGAGGGGTCGGTAACCTGAGCGCGCCGACTGATCCTTTGGCCCGTTCCCGGGGTCGGCCGGCCGCAAGCACCACCACGTACCACCCAGACCGTGCCCGTCCTTCCCTCCGTCCGTACGTCCTAGGAGTTGCCGCCGCCGTGAGCCGCAGCCTTCGACGCGGCGCCCTCGCCGCCACCGCCATCGTGTTCTCGATCGCCTCGCTCTCCGCCTGCGGTGCGGGCAACAACGCGCAGACCCTCGGCGTCAAGCCGGACAACGCCGCCACCTCGGTCGGCACCGTCAAGATCCAGAACGCCATGGTGATCACGCAGCCGAAGCCCGGTGCGGAGGGCCCCGCCGTCGTCTCGGCGATGCTCTTCAACAACGGCTCCAAGGCGGAGACGCTGGAGGCGATCGAGCTGCCCGGCACCGACGCCCAGGTCAAGCTCACCGCCGCGGGCGGCTCCGGCCCGATCACCGTCCCGGCGGGCGGCTCCGTCCTCATCGGCGGCCAGGGCAACGCCTCCGCGGTGATCGACAAGGGCCGTGAGGCCGCGCAGAACGGCGACGCGCAGGAAGTCGTCTTCAAGCTCAGCGAGACCGGCGACGTCGGGCTGGAGGCGTTCGTCATCCCGGCGACCAGCTACTTCGCGGGGTACGGCCCCACCGAGGTGCCGCAGCAGCCGGCCGAGCAGTCCCCGGCGTCCACCCCGCCCGCGCCGCCGTCGGGCGCGCCGACCGGCAGCCCCACCGGCTCCCCGGCCGCGCCGGACGCCCCCAACGAGGGCGACGAGGCGCCGGAGGCCCCGTCGGACTCCGCCTCGGCGTCGCACGACGCCGGTCACTGACGTACACGTACGGGAAGGGGCGCCCCACCAGCGGTGGGGCGCCCCTTCCCGTACGTACACCCGCGAGCCGGCGGGCGGGGGCCAGAGCTCTGGCTTGGCCCTCTCCCCCTCTCTGCGCCGGACTCCGTCCGGCGGGGGCCGGGCCTACGGCTCGAGCTTGACCGCCCCTTTGGCGCCCCTCGCACCGCTTCGCGGGCTTCGGAGCGCTGCGCCGGACTCCGTCCGGCGGGCGGGGCCTACGGCTCGAACTTGTAGCCCAGGCCCCGGACCGTGACGAGGTACCTGGGAGCGCCCGGGTCGGGTTCGATCTTGGCGCGGAGGCGCTTGACGTGGACGTCGAGGGTCTTGGTGTCGCCCACGTAGTCCGCGCCCCACACCCGGTCGATCAGCTGCATACGGGTCAGCACCCGGCCCGCGTTGCGCAGCAGCATCTCCAGCAGGTCGAACTCCTTCAGCGGCAGGTCGACCTTGCCGCCCGCGACCGTCACGACATGACGGTCCACGTCCATCCGGACCGGCCCGGCCTCCAGGGCCGCCGGGGCGACCTCCTCGGGCTCGCCGCGGCGGCGCAGCACCGCGCGGATGCGGGCGACCAGCTCGCGGGACGAGAAGGGCTTCGTGACGTAGTCGTCGGCTCCTATCTCCAGTCCGACGACCTTGTCGATCTCGCTGTCCTTGGCGGTCACCATGATGACCGGGACGTTCGACCGGCCGCGCAGCTGGCGGCAGACCTCGGTGCCGGGCAGACCGGGCAGCATGAGGTCGAGCAGGACGAGGTCGGCGCCATTGCGCTCGAATTCGTCCAGCCCCTCGGGCCCGGTGGTCGCCACGGCGACTTCGAAGCCTTCCTTGCGGAGCATGTAGGACAGGGCGTCGCTGAAGGATTCCTCATCCTCGACGACGAGCACTCGGGTCACGGAAGGACCTCCGGGGCTGTGAGCGGTTCGTGGGTGGTGTGGTCGTGGTGGGACCGGGAAGAGCGGTCCCTTACGGCGCCGGCCTCGGGGAGCCGGAGGGTGAAGGTGGAGCCCTGACCCTCGGTGCTCCACACGGTGACCTCCCCGCCGTGGGAGGCGGCCACGTGCTTGACGATGGCGAGGCCCAGCCCCGTACCGCCGGTGGCGCGGGAGCGGGCGGGGTCGACGCGGTAGAAGCGCTCGAAGATGCGCTCCTTGTCCTTGTCGGGGATCCCTATGCCCTGGTCGGTGACGGCTATCTCGATGAGGTCGCCGCCGGGCGCGGTGACGCGGCGGGCGGCGATGCCGACGCGGGTGTGGGCCGGGGAGTAGTTCACGGCGTTCTCGACGAGGTTGCCGAGGGCGGCGGCGAGCTGGCCGCGGTGTCCCCAGACGTGCAGGTCGGCGGTGCCGCCGGCGGCCATGGTGATCTGCTTGGTGGAGGCGGTGTGCCGGGAGCGGTCGACGGCCTCGGCGACCAGTTCGTCGACCCGCACCGGCTCGGCGTCCTCCAGCGGGTCGTCGTTCTGGACGCGGGAGAGGTCGATGAGCTCCTGGACGAGGTTGGTGAGCCGGGTGGCCTCTATCTGCATGCGCCCGGCGAAGCGCATGACGGCCTCGGGGTCGTCGGAGGCGTCCATGACGGCCTCGGAGAGCAGGGACAGGGCGCCGACGGGGGTCTTGAGCTCATGGCTGACGTTGGCGACGAAGTCGCGGCGTACGGCTTCGATACGGCGGGCCTCGGTGAGGTCCTCGACCAGGAGCAGGACGAGGCGGGAACCCAGCGGGGCGACGCGGGCGGAGACGGCGAGGGCCTCGCCTCGGCCGGTGCCGCGCCGGGGCAGGTCCAGCTCCACCTGCCGTATCTCGCCGTCGCGGCGGGTGTCGCGGGCCATGTGGAGCATCGGCTCGACGGCCAGTTTGCCGCCGCGGACGAGCCCGAGCGCGTACGCCGCGGAGCTGGCCTTGACGACGGAGTCGCTCTCGTCGAGGACGACGGCGGAGGAGCGCAGCACGGACAGGACCGTGTCCACACCGGGCGGCAGTACCGCGTCCGTGTGGAGGGAGGTCCGGGTGGGTCTGGCCTGGTCGCGCTCGCTCCAGCGGAACGCCAGCATGGCGATCACGCCGGTGCACGCTCCGGCGATCGCGGCCAATGCGGCGACCGCCGCGTTCACGTCCATGCATCCAGGTTATGCGTGGCCGCCGACACTCTCCCAGCCATCAGGGGCCGTGCTCGAACAGTCGTCGCCCAGAGTTCACCGAGGGGAAAGTGACGGTTCACTTGGGAGGGAGGCCCCGGACTTTTTGGACTCGGACCGTGGGAGCGTAGGGGGCCGAGCCCACCCGGCCCCCTGAGGTCGCACTGAGAGAGGGACATCCATGCGGGACGCGTACCACGAGGAACTGGACTCGATCGGCGAGGGCCTGGTCGAAATGACCCGGCTGGTCGGGTCGGCGGTCGGGCGCGCCACCACGGCGATGCTCGACGCGGATCTGAAGCTGGCGGAGGCCGTGATCGCGGCCGACCAGAAGGTCGACGACCTTCAGCACGAACTGGAGGCCCGGGCCATAGCCCTGCTGGCGCGCCAGCAGCCCGTCGCGACGGATCTGCGGATCGTGGTGACCTCGCTGCGGATGAGCGCGGACCTGGAGCGCTCCGGCGACCTGGCCCAGCACGTCGCCAAGCTGGCGCGGCTGCGCTTCCCGGACCACGCGGTGCCGCAGGACCTGCACGCCACGATCCTGGAGATGGGCCAGCTGGCGCAGCGCCTGATGGCGAAGGCGGCGGAGGTCATCATCACCAAGGACGTCGACCTGGCGCTGCAGCTGGAGCACGACGACGACGAGATGGACCGTCTGCACCGGACGCTGTTCCAGCACCTGATGGACGACCGCTGGAAGCACGGCATCGAGACGGCGGTCGACGTGACCCTGCTGGGCCGCTACTACGAGCGCTTCGCCGACCACGCGGTGTCGGTCGCCAAGCGGGTCGTCTACCTGGTGACGGGTGAGCACGCGGATGAGCTGCAGCAGGCGGAGGCGCCGGTGGAGGGCGCGTAGCCACGCGGTCGCACATCTGTGCGCCGTTGATGCGCCCTGCCGGGCGGGGATGCAATGGGGAGAGGCGACGTACGCCTTGGAACGTACGCCTTCGAGGAGGGACCCATGGCAGATACGCCCATGACCGACCCCGACCAGGAAGTGCCCGTCGAAGTGCTCCGCCTGCCCGTGCTGGGCGCCTGTGGCTGTGGCTCGGGCTGCGGCTGCGGCTGCCAGTCGGGCGCGCCGTGCCAGTGCGGCGGCTGCTGCGGCTGACCCGCCGGGCGTTTCGCGAAGGGCCCCGCCCGTGTCCTGGGCGGGGCCCTTTGGCGGAATATGGTGCGACCACTGTTGAGCGTGGCGCTCCGAGGAGCCGTGCCCGGTACTGGGGGCTGGTTCTGCACGCCATGCACTGCGTGGTGGACTGGCCGGTGGAGCCGACCGGCCGGGAACGCACCCGGACGGCGGTGGCATCCACCCACCCGGCGCCCAGGTTCTGACATTTCTCTGTCACCCGATCTGCAAGGCAGCTAGCCTCTCCGGCCATGGACCTGTCGCTCGGGCTGAATCTGCTGGCCGTGCTGGTCTCAGCCCTCGCCCTGGCAACGTCGCTAGCCGTGTCGCGCCGGCAACTACGACTGGCGCAGAACTCCAATGTGTTGCCGATGGTCACCCAGATGTTCAAGGAGACGCGTGAACCAGAGTTCTCCCAGGCGATCGAGTACATCAGCACCCGCCTCGCGGCTGAGCACTCACCGGAGAACGGGTACCGAAGGCTCCCCCCGGAGGCGAAGGGACACATACGCCGGATCAGTCTCTTCTACGACGACGTGGGAAAACTCGTCGCGCACGGCGTAGTGGAAGAACGTCTCATCATCGGTTCCTACGGCCTCAACATCGTCAACATGTGGGACGTCCTGGCGCCCTACGTCTACCGGGAGCGGATGCTCACTACGAAGGCGATGCTGTACTTCGAAGACCTGGCCGCCCGGGCCAAGGCTCGGCCGATGGCGGAGGTGCACGCTCAGATCGGCCTCTCCGAGTGTCCGCCCTGACGGAAGGCGGCCCACGGACGGGCCGAGGCACGAGAGAGCCCCCGACCGGGAAAACCGCCGATCGGGGGCTTGCTCGCGCTGAGGACTACTTCTTGCCCTGGTTCTTGACCGCCTCGATGGCCGCCTTCGCCGCCTCGGGGTCCAGGTAGGTGCCGCCCGGCTTGAGCGGCTTGAAGTCGGCGTCCAGCTCGTAGACCAGCGGGATGCCCGTGGGGATGTTCAGGCCCGCGATGGCCTCGTCGGAGATGCCGTCCAGGTGCTTGACCAGGGCGCGCAGGCTGTTGCCGTGGGCGGCGACCAGGACGACGCGGCCGGTCAGGAGGTCGGGGACGATGCCGTCGTACCAGTACGGCAGCATGCGGACGACGACGTCCTTGAGGCACTCGGTGCGCGGGCGCAGCTCCGGCGGGATGGTGGCGTACCGCGCGTCGTTGGCCTGCGAGAACTCGTTGTCGTCGGCGAGGACCGGCGGCGGGGTGTCGTAGGAGCGGCGCCACAGCATGAACTGCTCCTCGCCGAACTCGGCGAGCGTCTGCGCCTTGTCCTTGCCCTGCAGCGCGCCGTAGTGGCGCTCGTTCAGGCGCCAGGAGCGGTGGACCGGGATCCAGTGGCGGTCGGCGGCCTCGAGCGCGAGCTGCGCGGTGCGGATGGCGCGCTTCTGGAGGGAGGTGTGCAGCACGTCGGGGAGCAGACCGGCGTCCTTGAGCAGCTCACCGCCGCGGACCGCCTCCTTCTCGCCCTTCTCGGTGAGGTTGACGTCCACCCAGCCGGTGAACAGGTTCTTCGCGTTCCATTCGCTCTCGCCGTGGCGGAGGAGGATCAGCTTGTACGGTGCGTCGGCCATGCGTACGAGATTAATGGACGCCGATGACGCTTGACGGCCCCCGTCAATCGAGTAGGTCCCTGCGGCAGCGCCCTCGTAACGTCCGATCACCGGATCGGCCGCTTACGGGGGTACACATGTCCATCGCCACGCTCAGACGGGCGGCCAAGGAGAGCGTCTCGGGCCTGCCGCGGGCGTTCTGGTGGCTGTGGGCGAGCACCCTGATCAACCGGCTCGGCGCCTTCGTCGCCACCTTCACCGCCCTGTACCTGACCCTGGACCGTGGCTATTCGGCCTCGTACGCGGGTCTCGTGGCGTCCCTCCACGGGCTCGGCGGCGTCGTCTCGTCGCTCGGCGCGGGTGTGATGACCGACCGGCTCGGCCGGCGCCCCACGCTGCTGATCGCCCAGGTGTCGACGGCCGTCTCCGTCGCCGTCCTCGGCTTCATGCAGCACCCCGTCGCCATCGCCGCGGTCGCCTTCGTCGTCGGCGCCGCGTCGAACGCCTCGCGGCCCGCCGTGCAGGCGATGATGGCCGACATCGTGCGGCCCGAGGACCGTGTGCGGGCTTTCTCGCTCAACTACTGGGCGATCAACCTGGGCTTCGCCGTCTCCTCCGCGGGCGCCGGGTTCATCGCCGAGTACAGCTATCTCGCCGGCTTTCTCGGCGAGGCCGTCCTGACGCTGACCTGCGCGGTCCTCATCTACGCCAAGCTCCCGGAGTCCCGCCCCGCCCAGGTCCCGCTCGCCCCCGGCAAGACGGTGGCGCCGGGGACCGGCATGGGGACCGTGCTGCGCGACGGGCGGTTCATGGGGGTGGTGGGCCTCTCCTTCCTCATCTCGCTGATCTTCCAGCAGGGGTACGTGGGCCTCCCCGTCGCCATGGGCACGGACGGGTTCGGCGCGGCGGACTTCGGGCTGGCGATGGCGGTCAACGGTGTCCTCATCGTGACGCTCCAGATCCCGGTCACCCGGTACATCGAGCACCGCGACCCGCGCCGGCTGCTGATCGTCTCCTCGCTGCTGGCCGGGTACGGCTTCGGGCTCACCGCCTTCGCGGGTTCCGTCGCCGCCTACGCGCTGACCGTCTGCGTCTGGACGCTCGCCGAGATCGTCAACGCCCCGACCCAGACGGGACTGGCGGTGCGCCTCTCCCCGGTCCATGGGCGTGGCCGCTACCAGGGCGTGTACACGATGTCGTGGTCGGCCGCCGCGCTGGTCGCCCCGCTGATGTCCGGGTGGACGATCGACCGGTGGGGCGCGCAATGGCTGTGGGGCGCGTGCGCGGTGCTCGGGACGGTGGCCGGGCTCGGCTACTGGCTGCTGATGCGGGGCCTGCCGGCCCAGTCCCCGGAGACGGTCGCCCCGGCGCCGTCCCGCGAGGCGGTCACCGCCTGAGGGGCGCCGCGTGCGCCTCGGCCGGGTTCTGGGGCGTACGGCCACGGGGGTGCCGTACGCCCCGAACTCGCCTTCCTCGCCGGGGTCGTTGCGGGGCCGGGCCGCGAGGCCCCACACCGGCCGTCAGCCGTACGACGGCCCGATTGTCGTGGGGCTGCGCCCCCCACGCCCCCGTGACGCGGCAGCTTGGTGCCGCGCGGCCCGCACACGGGCCAGGCCGATTCGGTCGTCAGCCGTAGGACGGCCGGGGTGGGGCCGTGCAGGGTCGGCCCCGCAGAGGTTGGCGGCTCTGTTACGGCTCCCGACCCGGCGTACCCAAGGCCGCCGACCTCGAGGAGCCGAGCCCGGAGGGGCCACGCCCCCCACCCACCGGCAGGCGCCGAGCCGCACCGCGGCACCGGTGCAAGCGCCCCGCACCGGGCACCGCCCCATGGGGCACCGAGAAAAGGGCACCGCCCCAGTTCCGTTGTGCCCACCCGTTCCTCCCCCTAGGACTTCGTCCTGGGGGACCCCCAGCGGAACGACTGCCCACAACGAGTGGGGCGAGGGCCCGGGGTGGGGGCCCCGGGACGCCGGCCCGGTGGGGGCCGGAACCGGTGGGGTTACTTCTGCGGGCGGGTCAGGTGGGTGAACGCGTCCAGGTTGCGCGTGGATTCGCCGCGGGCGAGGCGCCACGCGTACTCCTTGCGGATCGCCGTCGCGAAGCCCAGCTCCAGGAGCGTGTTGAACGCCCCGTCCGCCGCCTCCAGGACCGAGCCCAGCACGCGGTCCAGTTCCTCCGGGGTGACCGCGGAGAGCGGCAGCTTGCCGGTCAGGTAGATGTCGCCGAGGCTGTCGACCGCGTACGCCACCCCGTACAGCCGGAGGTTCCGCTCCAGCAGCCAGCGGTGGACGCCCGGCTCGTTCTCGTCGGGGTGGCGGATGACGAACGCGTTCAGGGACAGCGAGTGGCGGCCCAGGCGCAGCGACAGCGTGGTGGACAGCTTGCGCGTACCGGGAAGGGTGACGACGTAGGAGCCGGGCTCCGGGGACTCCCAGGTCAGCTCGGCGTCGTTCAGCGCGGACTCGATGATCTTCCGGGCGTCAGCCATGACGCGAGCGTACGCCACGGCGGTGTTCGTGCATGGCCGCGGTGTACACGTCCGCCGTTCCCGCCGCCGCCGTGTCCCAGCCGAACGACCCGGCGTGCCGCGCCGCCGCCTCGCCCAGGCGGCCGGTCAGCGACGGGTCGTCGACGAACCGGCGCAGCGCGGCCGCGTAGTCCGCCGGGTGGTGGCCCTGCACCAGGAAGCCGGTCGAGCCGTCCCGGACCGCCACCGGCAGCCCGCCCACCGACGCGGCGACGACGGGCGTTCCGGCCGCCTGCGCCTCGATGGCGACGAGCCCGAAGGACTCGCTGTACGAGGGCATGACGAGCACGGACGCCGCCCGGAACCAGTCGGCGAGCGCGTCCTGCCGCACGGGCGGGTGGAAGCGTACGACGTCGCCGATGCCGAGGCGCGCGGCGAGTTTCTGCAGGCCCTCTGGCTTGGCGAGGCCGCTGCCGCTGGGCCCGCCGACGACCGGGACGAGCATCCGGGACCGCAGCGACGGGTCCTCGTCCAGCAGCAGCGCGGCGGCCCGCAGCAGGATGTCGGGGGCCTTCAGGGGCTGGATGCGCCCGGCGAACACGGGGATGAACGCGTCGGCCGGCAGCCCGAGCCGGGCGCGGGCGGCGGCCCGCCCGTCGGCCGGCCGGAACCGGTCGAGGTTCACGCCCGGGTGCACGACCGCGACCTTCGACGGCTCGGCCTCGTAGAAGCGGACGAGTTCGTCGGCCTCCTCCGCGGTGTTGGCGATCAGCCGGTCGGCGGCGCGCACGATCTGCGTCTCGCCGATGACCCGCGCCGCGGGCTCGGGGGTGTCGCCCGCCGCGAGGGCGGCGTTCTTGACCTTGGCCATGGTGTGCATGGCGTGCACGAGCGGGACGCCCCACCGCTCGGCGGCGAGCCAGCCGACGTGGCCGGAGAGCCAGTAGTGGGAGTGGACCAGGTCGTAGTGGCCGGGCCGGTGCCCCGCCCAGGCCCGCATCACGCCGTGGGTGAAGGCGCACAGCTGGGCGGGCAGCTCCTCCTTGGCGAGCCCTTCGTACGGGCCGGCGTCCACGTGCCGTACGAGGACGCCCGGGGCCAGCTCGACGGCCGGGGGCAGCCCGCCGGCGGTGGCCCGCGTGAATATCTCGACCTCGATGTTGATCGCGGCGAGGCGCTTGGCGAGCTCGACGATGTAGACGTTCATGCCGCCCGCGTCGCCCGTGCCGGGCTGATGCAGCGGGGAGGTGTGGACGCTGAGCATCGCGATCCGGCGCGGCACCCGCGCCCGGCCGGGCAGCCGCAGCCGGTGCGACCCGGCGGTCCGGTGCGGCCCGGCCAGGGTGCCGGCGAACCGGGACACGTACTGGCTCACGTCGGCGTCCTTCCGCTGTGCGGGCATGGCAAGCGGAGGACACGCGCGCGCCAGTGCGTACGGCCCTCCTGCCAGCCACAACAGCGGGCCGGGCCCCTTCATTTCCGCTTTGCCAATTCATTACACGCACGCGGGAGCCCTTACCCTCGTCCCCATGGCCCCGCGCACCACCCGCCCCGCCGGGACCCGCCCCGTCGGCACACCGACCCGCGGGACCACCAACCCCAACCGCCTGCGCCGTATGGACCGCTGGATCGCCGCCGTCCACGGCGCGGCGCTGCGCCGCGGCGAGCGGGTGCCCACGGCCGTGGATCTCGGGTACGGGGCCGCCCCGTGGACCGCCGTCGAGCTGCTGCACCGGCTGCGTGACGACGCCGACCCCCGCGCCCGGGTGGTGGGCATCGAGATCGACCCGGCCCGAGTGGCGGCCGCCCGGCCGTACGAGCGCGACGGGCTCACCTTCGTGCACGGCGGCTTCGAGATCCCCGTGGACGGCGCCCCGTCGCTGATCCGGGCGGCGAACGTGCTGCGCCAGTACGACGAGGACGAGGTCGCCGAGGTGTGGGCGCGGCTGTGCGCGCGGCTCGCGCCCGGCGGGCTGCTGGTGGAGGGGACGTGCGACGAGATCGGGCGGCGTCATGTGTGGGTGGCGCTGGGGCCGGAGGGGCCGCGGACGGTGACGTTCGCGACCCGGCTCGGCTCCCTGGGCCGCCCCTCCGATCTCGCGGAGCGCCTCCCGAAGGCGCTGATCCACCGGAACGTGCCGGGCGAGCCGGTGCACGCGTTCCTGCGGGACTTCGACCGGGCGTGGGCGGCGGCTGCTCCGTACGCCTCGCTGGGCGCGCGGCAGCGGTGGATCAGGACGGCGGCGGACCTGGCGGGCGACTGGCCGCTGGTGGACGGCCGACGGCGGTGGCGGCAGGGCGAAGTGACGGTCCGATGGGCGGCGCTGGCGCCCGGCTCGTACTGACCCCTCGCACTGAACCGCCCTGCGGGGAACGCACCTGAACGATCTTTCGTCCCCCATGGGTGGGTGTGACTCTGTCGTTTTCGCGAGCCTCATGGCACCATCTCGATCGGCAGCCCGAAGTTACTGACGGTAAATCAGATGGGGAGATGGGGAGTCCGTGAACCGACGCCGTTGCGCCACCGCCGCGATCACCGTGGTCTGCGCTCTGACCGTGCTGGCGTCACCGGTCCAGGCGGCGTACGCCGCGCCCACCCCGCCCCCGCCCCCCGTGACCAGCGCCTCCGGCAAGAGCCTGGAAGAGGTACGCCGCGAGATCGACACCCTCTACCGCCAGGCCGCCTCCGCCACCGACGCGTACAACCTCGCCGAGGAGCGGGCGAAGAAGCAGTCGGCCGAGATCGTGAAGCTGGCGCAGGCCATCGTGGACGGCCAGGCCCGTATCGAGGACCTGAAGATGCGGGCCGGCGCGGCCGCCCGCGCCCAGTACCGCAACGGCGGCATTCCCGACGAGGCGCGGCTGGTCCTCACGGACGACCCGCAGCTCTTCCTCAGTGGCGTCGGCCGGCTCCAGCAGGGCCAGAAGGCCACCAAGGACCTCCTCGCCGAACTGAAGCAGCGGCAGGCGGACTTGGAGGCGTACACCAAGGACGCCAGCGCGCACTGGACCAGGCTGGAGGCGAACCGGGTCCAGCAGGCCAGGACGAAGAAGCAGATCGAGACCAAGATCGCGGCGGCGAAGCGGCTGGAGTCGCAGCTGGAGTCCGAGGAGCGCGAGCGGCTGCTGCAGCTGGAGCGGGACGAGCAGGCCGAGGCACAGACGGCGTGGCTCGGCTCCGGCGTGCTGAAGGAGATCGGCGGCAACGCGAGCCCGCAGGGCAAGAAGGCGGTCGAGTTCGCGACGGCCCAGCTCGGCAAGCCGTACGTGTGGGGCGCGGAGGGCCCGGGGTCGTACGACTGCTCGGGGCTGACGTCGCAGGCGTGGGCGGCGGCCGGCACGGGCATCCCGCGCACGTCGCAGGAGCAGTGGCGGCTGCTGCCCCGGATCGACGTCAAGGACATGCGGCCGGGCGACCTGATCATCTACCACGCGGACGCCAGCCATGTCGGCCTGTACATCGGCGACGGGGCGATCATCCACGCGCCCCGGCCGGGACGGAACGTGACGGTGGCGGGCGCGGGCTCGATGGCGATCCTCGGAGTCGTACGCCCGGACAAGTGAGCCGCCCGTCCCGCTGTCGGATACGTCCCGGGATGTGACCGGGCCAACACGCGGCGCGTGACGTTCGTCATGACCCGGTGCCCAACTACCTCCCGCTGCGCGGCATATGCCATCGGCTCTTCGCTGATCACCATTCCGTTCGGCCACCGCGGACCGCTATGGTCCCCGTCGGGTGGTGTGTCGTCCGACGCGCCACCGTGCCCTCGGGGGGAGGGAAGGAAACCACACCGATGCCCGTACCCGTACCGCGACAGAGGGTGAACGCGGTCGCAGAGACCGCCGCCGTCGGCAGCACGGACCTCACCCTCCTGGTGATCGAGGACGACCCGGCGGGCACCTTCACCGTTCCGGAGCTGGTCGACGCGTCCGGCGGCCGGGTCCGTATCCGTACCGCCCGCAACCTCACCGAGGCGGAGCGGCTGCTCACCGACGACGTGCACTGCGTGCTCGTCGACCTCGCGCTGCCCGCCGGCCGGGCGGGCGACGACGACCGGCTGGCGCCGCTGCACCACGTACTGCGCCTCGCGCCGCGCCACGCCGTCCTGGCGCTGACCGCGCGGGGCGACACGGAGCTGGCGGCCGCGGCGGTACGCGCCGGGGCGCAGGACCACCTGTGCCGCGAGGAGCTGGACGGGCCGCTGCTGAGCCGCGCCATCCGGTACGCCGTGGAACGCAAGCGGGCCGACTCGGTCCAGGTCAAGCTGGCCGAGTCGCGGCTGCGGGCACAGGAGAACGCCCGCCTGGAGCGGGGCCTGCTGCCCACACCGCTGCTCCAGGGCTCCGACCTGCGCTTCGCCGCCCGCTACCGGCCGGGGCGCTCGCGGGCGCTGCTGGGCGGCGACTTCTACGACACTGTCCGCACGCCGGACGGGACCGTGCACGCCATGATCGGGGATGTGTGCGGGCACGGTCCGGACGAGGCGGCGCTCGGCGTGGAGCTGCGCATCGCGTGGCGGGCGCTGACGCTGGCGGGCCTGTGCGGCGACGAGCTCCTCTCGACGCTTCAGCAGGTGCTGGAGCACGAGCGGGAAAACGAGGAGATCTTCGCGACCCTGTGCACGGTGGACATCGCGCCGGACGGGCGCCGGGCCGGGCTGTGCCTGGCGGGCCACCCCTCGCCGCTGATAGCCCGGCACGGCCGGGCGGCGCAGCTCCTTCCGTACGAGGACGGCGGCCCCGCCCTGGGGCTGCTGCCGCGCGCCCGCTGGCCGCGCCGGCAGGTGGAGCTGGGCGGCTCGTGGAGCCTGATGATGTACACCGACGGGCTGATCGAGGGCCGCTCGGCGGGCCCGGGTTCGCCGCGGCTGGGCCAGGACGGCATGGTCGAGATGGTCAACCGCCTGCTGGCGCAGGGCCTGGGCGGCGAGGACCTGCTGGAGGCCGCGGTGGCCCAGGTGCGGGAGCTGAACGGCGGGGAGCTGACGGACGACGTGGCCGTGCTGCTGCTCGCCCGCGAACGCACCTCCCGCGACCGCGACCGGACGGCACCCGACCGGACCCCGTCCCGCCGCTGACGCCCGGCGCGGCGGATCGCGCCCTGCGCGCCGACCGCGTCCGACCCCGCGTCCGGAGCCGTTGGCGTCCGGCGCCGCGGATCGCCGTGCGCGCCGACCGGGCCGACCGCACCCGGCCCGGCCTCCGGCACCGCTGGCGTGCGGCGCCACTGGTGTCCACCGCCGGTGACGCCCACCGCCGCTAGCACCCAGCGCCGCCGACCGCGCCGACCGCGTCCGGCCCGGCTCCGCCCCGCCCGCGACCCGCCCCGGCCGTCGGCGTCCGGTCGAGGCCGGCCGCGTCGGCTAGCGTCCGCCGTTGTAGGGCCCGTACGGCCCGTCGCTGCTGGAGCCGCCGCCGCGGCGGCCGCCACGGCCACCGCCGGACACCTGCTGGAGGGCAGGCCGTACGTCGACCATGAAGACGATCGACGCGACGAGCCCGGCGATCTGCAGGAACAGCATCGGTACGAGCAGGTTCACCGCGACCGTGACGCCCAGGATGATCAGCCAGAACATCTTGGTCTGCTTGTCGGCGGCGCGGTAGGCGTCCTCGCGTGCCGTCGCCGCGATGAACAGGGCGACCACGGCGATCAGGAGCATGGCGAGGTTGAGCAGAAAGAGAAACGTGCTGAATCCTGCGAGCAACATGCTGAGCACCGCCTAGTCAGTGAGTGAAGCGCCTCGCGGCCAAGGTACCGGTACAACGCCCCGGCCACCCCGAACGTGCCCGCGCCCCGCCAGGGGGCCGACGCCCCTCCGCCCCGCCGGGAGCACGGCGCCGAGCGGCCGCGCGCGGGAGGAGAAGGGACCCGGCCCCTGGAACGGCCGGCGTTACTTGTCCGACGCCGTCGTCTTCTTCGCCGCCGGCTTGCGCGGCGCCGGGGCCTTCTTCTCCGGGGCGGCCCTCTTCGCGGCGGGCGCCTTGCTCTCCGCCTGCGCCGCCTTCGCCTCGCCGGTCTTCGACTCGCCCGCCTTCGGCTCCGGGTCCGGCTCGACGGCGATGGCGATCTCGTTGATCTCCTCGGCGGCCTCGCCGCGCCACTGCTTCACGGCATGCTCGCCGTGCTCGGCGACCTTCTCGTACGCCTCGCGTGCCTTGACCGCGTACTCGGCCGCCACGCCGACGCTCCGCAGCGCCAGGTGCTGGGCGTTCTCGCCCAGCTTCTTCAGGTCCGTGTCCAGGGAGCCGAGCACCTCGGTGACCTTGGCCTGCACGGTGGCCTGGGCCTCCTTGGCCTGGGCGCTCACCTTCTCCTGCACGGCCTTGGGGTCGGTGTTGCGCACCGCGTCGATGCGCGCGGGCGCCTCGGCGGCGATCTGCTCGATCAGGCCGGGAACCTTTTTGGCCTGCTGTACGGCGAGGTCGGCCGTACCGGCGGCGAAGTAGAGGGGCGTACGGAGTTCTTCGATGATGGCCACGACTGTGGTCCTCCCGGATCGCAGAGTCAGAGTTCGGGTGAGGTGCCGTCCTCGGTGGTGTATTCGGCACCTTTCGTCTCCGTATCGAGTCCGTTCTCCTTGCGGAACGAGTCGTAGATCTGGAGCAGCACCTGCTTCTGCCGCTCGTTGATCGACGGGTCCGCGAGGATGACGGCACGCGTCTCCAGCTCCTCGCGCTCCCGCTCGTCCAGGATCCCGGCCCGCACGTACAGCGTCTCGGCGGAGATCCGCAGCGCCTTGGCGACCTGCTGGAGCACCTCCGCGCTCGGCTTGCGCAGTCCGCGCTCGATCTGGCTCAGATACGGATTGGACACCCCGGCGGCTTCGGCGAGCTGACGCAGTGACAGCTGCGCGTTGCGCCGCTGCTCGCGCAGGTACTCCCCGAGATTGCCGACGTTGAGTGATGCCATGCCTCGATGGTGCACGCCATTGCTAACTTTTGCAAGCAGCCGCTTGCAAAAGTGTTCCACGCGGCGCGCCGGAACCCCCCTGAGCATCCCGAGCCAAAGTCTCCTTTCAGATAATCCGTTACGGATCCAATGGATACGCTGGCGACATGACCGCCATGTCACCCACCCGCACCAAACCCGACCTCTCCTTCCTCCTCGACCACACCAGCCACGTCCTGCGCACCCGGATGTCGGCCGCCCTCGCCGAGATCGGGCTCACGGCGCGCATGCACTGCGTGCTCGTCCACGCCCTGGAGGAGGAGCGCACCCAGATCCAGCTCGCCGAGATCGGCGACATGGACAAGACCACGATGGTGGTCACGGTCGACGCCCTGGAGAAGGCCGGGCTCGCCGAGCGCCGGCCCTCCAGCAGTGACCGGCGCGCGCGGATCATCGCGGTCACCGAGGAGGGCGCACGGGTCGCGCGACGGAGCCAGGAGATCGTCGACCGCGTACACGCGGAGGCGCTCGCCGCACTCCCCAAGGGTGACCGCGAGGTGTTCCTGCGGGCACTGAACCACTTGGTCGAGGGGCATTTGGCGACTCCGGTCGAGGGGCCGCGGCCGGCCCGGCGAGCCCGGCAGCGGGAGAAGTAGGACCCTGAAGAAAGGTCAGATCGTCTACAACAAAACTATCCGCTACGGTCTCTCCTGTCGGATCCTATGACAGGAGAGACCGCCATGTCCCTCGCTCCACGCACCCTCGCCCTCGGCGTCATCGCCACCGGAATGCTGATGACCGTCCTCGACGGCAGCACCGTGACCGTCGCCATGCCGTCCATCCAGAACGATCTGGGCTTCTCCCCCGCCGCCCTCAGCTGGGTCGTCAACGCGTACCGGATCGCGGGGCTCCTCGTCGCCGCCCTCGCCGTCGCGGCGACCGTGCTCCGCCAGGGAAGCGCCACACCGGCCGCCACCACCGGCGAGGCGCTCAAGCCCGCCGCAACGGTGTAGGCAGCGGCAGGCTGTGCAGCACGTCGAGGCGGGAGACCGCGCGGGTGAGGACCACGTACAGCCGGTTCAGCCCGCGTGGTTCGGCCGACACGATGGCGGCGGGCTCGGCGACGACGACGTGGTCGTACTCCAGGCCCTTGGCGAGCGTGGCGGGCAGCACCGTCACGCGCGGCCCGGCCAGGCCCGCCTCCTCCAGCGCGGCCCGCAGCGCGCCGGCCGCCCCGTCCGTGGCGATCACGCCGATGGAGCCCTCCCGAGTCAGCGCCGTGCGCACCGCGTCCACCACCGCCTCCCGCACGTCCCGCACCTCGCGGACCGTCACCTCGCCGTCCCGGCGCAGTGACCGGCCGGGGGGTACGTCCACGTCGAGGGCGTCCAGCAGCCGGTTGGCGAGCGCCACCACGCCCGCCGGGACGCGGAACCCGGTCGTCAGGGCGACCACGGGTACCGACTTCCGGCCCAGGTGAGCGAGTTGCTCCGCCCAGTCGCGGGCGGCCCACGGGGTGGTGCCCTGCGCGAGGTCGCCGAGGACCGTCAGGGAGCCGAAGTCCGCGCGGCGGGCGATCGCCCGGCACTGCATCGGGGAGAGGTCCTGGGCCTCGTCGATCACGATGTGCCCGTAGCCGGCGGGCCGTTCGACGAGCCCCGCGAGCTCGTCCAGCAGGAGCAGGTCGGCCGCACTCCACGTGGCGGACCGGTACGAGCGCGGCGGCTTCGGCCACCGGATCGCCTCCCGCTCCCGGTCGGTGAGCACGTCACCGAAGGGGTCCGGGTCGGCCAGCACCTCCGCGAGGACCTCCTCCGGCGTGACCTTCGGCCAGCACGCGCCCACGAACGCCGACACCGCCCGCGCCCGCGCGATCTTGTGCGTCCACGCCCCGCTCCTCGGCCCCGCCCGCCGCTCCGCCAGGAGCTGGACCGCCCGCACCGCCCGGCTGCGCACCCGCTCGCGCCCCACCGCGTAGGGCGGCGCCTCCGCCCGTACGTCCGCGACGATCCGCGCCAGCTCCTCCAGCGGCACCCGCCACCGGTAGGAGCCGTCCGGCACGGCCAGCGGCTCGGCGGGCGCGCCGACCCGTGCGTACAGAGCACGGTGCAGGACGTCGGCCATGCGGGCGTCGTGCTTGACCACCTCCGCCTCGGGCGAGTCGTACGCCCGCACCTGGTGGCCCCGGTCGGTCTCGTCCTCGACCGTCGACTGCCGGACGTCCGACTCCCCGAGCGCGGGCAGGACTTCGGAGACGTACGACAGGAACGTGCGGTTCGGGCCGAGGATCAGCAGGCCTCCGCGCCGGATGCGCTGCGGGTGGGTGTAGAGCAGGTACGCGGCCCGGTGCAGGCCGACGGCGGTCTTGCCGGTGCCGGGGGCGCCCTGGACGCAGAGGGATGCGGTGAGTCCGGCCCGTACGAGGTCGTCCTGCTCGGGCTGGATGGTGGCGGCGATGTCCCGCATGGGCCCCACGCGGGGGCGCTCGATCTCGCCGGTGACGATCGCGCTCGGCGCACCGGTCTCCCCGGCGGTCAGGTGCTCGTCCTCCAGCCCGGTCAGGTCCGCCGGGTCGCCGTCGCTGAACGGCGCCCAGCCGAACCGGCGCCGCACGAGGACGCCCTGCGGGTCGCGGGAGCTCGCCTGGTAGAAGGCGCGCGCGACGGGGGCGCGCCAGTCGACGACGAGCGGCGGGGCCGCCGGGTGTTCGGCGATGCGGCGGCGGCCGATGTGGTGGTGCCGGCCGTCCTCGTGGTCGAGGCGGCCGAAGAACAGCGGGCCGCGCGGCTCCTCGCGCAGCTCCTTGGCGCGGCTGCGCAGGTGGTGGCCGAGGGTTTCGGCGTCGGCGCCGGACGCCGAGACGTCCTCTCCGGTGACGACGTGGTGGGCGGCGCCCTCGACCATGCGGTTCAGGGCGGCGCGGCAGGTGTCGTGGAAGGTCCGTTCCTTGCTCAGTTCATGGTCGAGTGACGTCATACCACCCAGAATAATGCAACTGAGTAATGTTTCTTATCGAGTTTAAATATGAACGCTGGATGACACGCAGCGTAAGTCCATGTGTACGGATGCGTAACAACAGGGCCCGCGTTGACACTCTCCGTGTTCGGAAGCTAACTTCTCGGCGTCGTCGCCACACCTGGAGCACGAGGCTCCTCGGGACTAGCGACGCGAAGGACTTCTTCCAGTTGACGACTGAGACCGTCTTCGAGATTCAGCCCTTCACTACTCCGGACACCGCTGCGGGCCTGTTCACGGTCCAGCCCTACACCGCACACTGCCAGGTGATATGCGCCGAAGGCGCCCACGCCGTGATCGGCGTCTCCCCCGGCAACAGCTACTTCTCGGCCCAGCGGGTCATCGACCTGGCCCGCTGGGGCACCGCCCACTTCGAGCAGGTGGACTTCGTCTATACCGACCTCCACGTGGCCGAGATGTACGAGGCCTCCGGCTATACCGCCGACGACGCCCGCCGCAAAGCCGTGAAGAACCTGCGCGGCGTCCGGGCCAAGGTCACCAACGCCGTCGCGACCGTCGACCCCGACGGGCGGCGCCTGCGCGCCCATCCCATGTCGGCGTTCCTGGACAACCCGGCGTACCGGGAGATCCACCGGCACCTGCTGAGCAGGCTCGCGACCGACCCGGACTTCCGCGCGACCTGCGACGCGCTCATCGACGCCTTCCTCTCCTCCAAGGTCCTGGACGGGAAGACGCCCACGGCCCGGCAGCGCGAGGTGTGCGTGGAGTACGTCTGCGCCGAAGCGCCGCTGTTCCTGGACACCCCGGCGATCCTGGGCGTGCCCTCGTCCCTCAACTGCTACCACCAGCTCCTGCCGATGGCCGAGCTGCTCTACTCGCGCGGCTCCGGGCTGCGCGCGTCCCGCAACCAGGGCCACGCGATCGTGACCCCCGCCCGACCCGCGCAGCACCCCGCCGAAGGAGACTCCTCCGATGTCCGTTGAGACGATGTCCGTTGAGACACTGCCCGACGAGCTTCTCGACTTCCCGTTCTCCTGGCGCGGCGACCAGATCCCCGCCGAGGTGGAGCTGTTGCGCAAGAAGCACCCGGTCAAGCGGGTGCGCACCATCGCCGGCGACGAGGCGTGGCTGGTGTCCTCCCACGCCCTGTGCAAGCAGGTGCTGGAAGACCCGCGTTTCAGCCTCAAGGACACCTCGGCGCCCGGCGTGCCCCGGCAGTACGCGCTGACGATCCCGCCCGAAGTCGTCAACAACATGGGCAACATCACCGGGGCCGGGCTGCGCAAGGCCGTGCTCAAGGCGCTCAACCCCAAGGCGCCCGGCCTGGTGGAGTGGATGCGGTCGGCCGCCGCCGACCTGGTCGACCGCATCATCGCCGACGGAGCGCCGGGGGACCTGCGCGGCCAGTTCGCCGACCCGTACTCCGCCGCCATGCACTGCCACATCCTCGGCATCCCGCAGGCGGACGCGCCCCGGCTGATGCGCAGCCTGGACATCGCGTTCATGAACTCGGCCTGCCCGATCGCCGGTGCCAAGCTCAACTGGGACCGCGACATCGCGTACATGGTGGAGCGCCTGGACGACCCGGCCACCACCGGCCTGATGGCCGAGCTGGCGGCGCTGCGCGAGGACCCGGAGTACGACCACCTCACGGACGAGATGCTGGCGACGGTCGGTGTGACCATGTTCGGCGCCGGGGTCATCTCCACTGCCGGCTTCCTGACCATGGCCCTGGTCTCCCTCATCCAGCACCCGGAGCTGCGGGCCGAACTCCTCGCCGACCGCGGCAAGATCCCGGCGGCCGTGGACGAGCTGCTGCGGATCAACCTCTCCATCGGTGACGGCCTGCCGCGCCTGGCCGTGGAGGACGTCATGCTCGGGGACGTGGAGGTGAAGAAGGGCGAGCTGGTCCTGGTCCTGGTCGAGGGCGCCAACTTCGACCCGGAGGCGTTCACCGAACCGCAGACCGTGGACCTCACCCGCGAGAACAACACGGATCACCTCTCCTTCGGCGGCGGGCGGCACTACTGCCCCGCGACCGCGCTCGGCAAGAAGCACGCGGAGATCGCCCTGGAGACCCTGCTCGACCGGATGCCGGACTTCCAACTCGCCGTGCCGATCGCACAGTTGGTGTGGCGGACCGGGTTCATGAAGCGGATCCCGGAGCGGCTGCCCGTGATGTGGTAGCCGGTCAGGGACAAGGACCGCCGCTTTCCTGAGGAGGGAGCGGCGGTCTTGTCGTTCAGAGGGAAAGCCCCTCCGCCAGCTGCCGGAAGGCCAGGTCGGCGGCGGCCAGCGCGTCCGCCGCCACGGCGTCGGCGGTTGCGCCCGCGTCGATCCGGCGCCAGTTCTCCTCGGCCAGGATCCGCTGTACGGCGATGATCTGACCGGCCGCGAGACGGTCCCGGAGACCGCTGTCCCCCAGCGCGGCCGCCAGCGCCCGCTCGGACGCGCCCTGGTACGCGTACAGCCGCGCGACCAGGCTGGGTGTGCCGTACAGCAGCCGGTGGAAGGCGAGCACCTCCGGGTCGTCGCTCAGCCCGGTCACCGGGTCGCGGCGCGCGAGCCCGTCGGTGAAGTGGCGGTGCAGCGCCTGAAGCGGGCCGACGCCCCCGGGCCGCTCGGCGACGACACGCGCCGCCTCCTCGCGGTGGTCGGCGAACCGGTGCAGGACCAGGTCCTCCTTGGCGGGGAAGTACCGGAAGAGCGTCGGCTTGGAGACCTCGGCGGCCGCGGCGACCTCGGCGACCGAGACCCGGTCGAAGCCCTTCTCCAGGAAGAGGGCGATCGCCGTGTCGGAGATCGTCTGGTACGTCCGCCGCTTCTTGCGCTCCCGCAGCCCCATGTCACCGCTCATGCCGCCGAGCCTACGCACCCGTCGGCCGCACCCGTTGACCTCAACCGGACTTGACGTTCCAGACTCGTCTGCGCGGGCGCCGGACAGGCCGGGCCAACGCCCGTGAACGGGAGGGGTGTGAGTGCGATGCGCGTGGCGCAGGCGAGGGCGTTCGGCGGTCCGGAGGTCCTGGTCCCGGCCGATGTTCCGGAACCGGTGGCGGGGCCCGGTCAGGTGCTCGTCGACGTGGCCGCGGTGGACACCATCTTCCTGGAGACGCAGCTGCGGTCCGGCTGGGGCACCCGGTGGTTCCCGCTCGAACCGCCGTACGTGCCGGGCAGCGGCATCGCCGGTACGGTCCGGGCCGTCGGCGCGGGCGTCGACGGGGCGGCGTGGCTCGGCCGCCGGGTGATGGCCTCGATCGGCTTCACGGGCGGGTACGCCGAGCGTGCCGTCGCCGGCGTCGAGGCGCTGGTGCGCATACCGGACGGGCTGGTGTTCACGGACGCGGCGGCCCTCGTCCACGACGGCGTCACCGCGACCGCGCTGCTGGACGCGACGGAGCCGAAGCCCGGCGAGACGGTGCTGGTCGTCGGCGCGTCCGGCGGGATGGGCACGCTGCTGGTCCAGCTGGCGAAGGCGGCGGGCGCCCGAGTCGTCGGCACCGCGCGCGGTGAGCGCAAGGCCGCGCTCGTACGGGAGCTGGGCGCCGACGCGGTGGTCGACACGCGCGCCCCCGACTGGGCGCAGCACGCCCGCGACGCCCTCGGCCCGGCGGGCGCGGACGTCGTGCTGGACGGCGTGGGCGGTCAGGTGGGCCTGGCGGCGTTCGGGCTCGTCGCGGACGGCGGACGGTTCTCCGCGCACGGGGCGCCGACCGGCGGTTTCGCCGAGGTCGACCCGGGCGAGGCGGAGCGGCGCGGCGTACGGCTGCTCGGCATCGGCGACGTACAGCTGTCGGCGGAGGCCCACACCCGGCTGGCGCTCCGGGCCCTCGCGGAGGCGGCGGCCGGGCGGCTGCGGCCGGTGATCGGCGGGACGTTCCCGCTGGACCGGGCGGCCGAGGCGCACGCGGCGATCGAGGACCGGAGTCTGCTGGGCAAGGTGGTGCTCACGGTGTGACCCGGTCGACCAGGACCTGGATGCCGTCCAGCAGACGCTCGAGCCCGAAGCGGAACTCGTAGTCCGGGTCGTCCGGCTCGTCCATCACCCCGGACGCCAGCATCCGCGCGACGGCCGGGTAGCGGCCGGGGTCCGCCAGCCGCTTCAGCGTACGGCCGTAGCGGGCCATGACCTCCTGGGGCGTGTCGCCGGTCGCGCGGATCGCCGCGTCGAGGTCGGCCATAAGCCCGGCCTCGTTGCGCACATAGCCGCTGACCAGCAGGATCACCGAGATCTTCGTCCCCTCGTCGAGCCCGGTGCCTTCGAGGGCGACCATGCCCCACTCCCACCAGGCCACCGAGTTCGGCGTCACCGGCGGTCCCGAGACGGGGACCCGCACGGTCCACAGGTTCCGCTGGAGGGCGGCGCGCTGCTCCCGGGCCCAGGTCGCGAGGGCCTCGCGCCACCCAGTGCCGGGGGCGGGCGGCGGGGGCGGGGCGCCGATGGCGCGGTCCAGCATCAGCACGTACAGCTCGTCCTTGGCGCCGACGTACCGGTACAGCGACATCGTCGAGACGCCCAGTTCCTTGGCGATGCGCCCCATGGAGACGGCCGGCAGACCCTCGGCCGAGGCGAGGCCCACCGCCGCGTCGACGATGCGCTCCAGGCTGAGCCCCGGTTTCGGGCCCTTGCCGGGGCGTTCGCGCAGGCCCCAGGCGGCCTCGATGCTCGCCGGCAGACCCGTACCGCCACTGTCCCTCATCCACCGGCCCCCTTCTTCCGCTTGACGCCCATCCTAGTAATGCGTAACCCTTACGCAGTAGTGCGTATGTCATACGCAGAAGGGGGAGCGTCATGCGTGCATCGCCGGCCATCGAGGCCACCGGCCTCCGCAAGGCCTACAACGACGTACTCGTACTGGACGGCATCGACCTGCGCGTCGAGCGCGGCACCGTCCACGCCCTGCTCGGCCCCAACGGCGCGGGCAAGACCACCACCGTCCGCATCCTCGCCACGCTCACCCGGGCGGACGCCGGACAGGCCCGCGTCGCCGGGTACGACGTGGTCGCCGACCGCCCGCGGGTGCGCCGCGCGATCAGCCTGACCGGGCAGTTCGCGGCGGTCGACGACATGCAGACCGGCGAGGAGAACCTGCGCATGATGGCCCGGCTGTCGGGCCTCTCCCGCGCCGCGGCCGCGCGCCGCACCGACGAACTCCTCGAACGCTTCCGCCTCACCGACGCGCGCAACCGTCTGGCCGCCACCTACTCCGGCTGCATGCGGCGCCGCCTCGACCTCGCGGCCGGACTGGTCGGCGACCCCGACGTGGTCTTCCTCGACGAGCCGACGACCCCCGACACCCTCACCCTCGGCATCCCGACGGACGGCACCGCCGCCCACGTACGCGCCCTGCTCGACGAACTCGACCCGGGCCGCACCGACATCGCCCGTTTCAGCCTGCACAGCGCCACGCTCGACGACGTCTTCCTGGCCCTCACCGCACCCACCCGGCAGGAGCCCACCCGTGTCTGACACCCTCACCCTGACCGGCCGCGGCATCCGCCTCAGCCGCCGCAACGTGGACGCCGTCATCACTTCCCTGGCCCTGCCGGTCATGCTGATGCTGATCTTCGTCTACTTCTTCGGCGGCGCGATCAACACCGGTACCGACTACGTGACGTACGTCGTCCCCGGCGTCCTGCTGCTCTGCGCCGGCTTCGGTTCCTCCGCCACCGCCGTACGCGTCAGCGAGGACATGAAGGAGGGCATCATCGACCGCTTCCGCTCCCTCGACGTCGGCGCCACGCCGTTCCTCGCCTCCCACGTCGCCGCGAGCACCGCCCGCAACGTCCTGTCGACGGCCCTCGTCCTCGGCGTCGCCTTCCTGATCGGCTTCCGCCCCTCCGCCTCCGCCCTCGGCTGGTTCGCCGCGCTCGGCATCCTGCTCGCCTTCGTCCTGGCCATCTCCTGGCTCTCGGCGGCGGTCGGCCTGCTGGCCCGCACCCCGGAGGCGGCGGGCGGCTTCACCTTCTTCATGATGTTCCTCCCCTACCCCAGCAGCGCCTTCGTCCCCATCGACACCATGCCGACCTGGCTCCACGGCTTCGCCGACCACCAGCCGGTCACCCCGGTGATCGAGTCCCTCCGCAGCCTGCTCCTCGACCAGCCGACCGGCACCGCCCCCGCCCTCGCCCTCGCCTGGTGCGCCGGGCTCCTCGCGGTGGCGGTGGGCCTGTCAGGTGCACTGTTCCGTGTACGTACGCGCTGAGCGGTGCGCGGCGGTACGTACGGCGGTGAGCACCGGTTCCAGTGACGTCACCACGCGCTGCGCCCCGGCCCGGCGCAGCAGGTCGACGCGGGCGTCGTCGCGGCCGTACCCCAGGAACGGCACACCCGACTCACGGGCGGCGGTCAGGTCGGCGGGCGTGGCGCCGATCATCAGGGACACCCCGGGCGCCGCGCCGAGCGAGGTGAGGGCCTGGTCGACACGGCCGTGGACGTGCGGGCCGAAACAGCCGGACAGGCCCCGGCCGGCGAGGTAGCGCTCCACCGCCGCCGGAGAGGTGCCGGCGACGACGGCGAGGCCCGTGCCGACCGCGTGCAGGGTGCGGATCAGCGGGTCGGCGTACGGCGTGGGCCATGCGGTCGCCGCATCGCGCAGCCGGCAGAGGGGGCCGTCGAAGCCGAACAGGACGTATTCGGTGCCGCCGATGACGTCGGTCAGGTCGTCGTACACAGCTGCCGCCCGGGGGTCGGGATCAGGGGTGGGACGAGGGTGTCAGATCAGGTCCGCACAGGGCTAGAACACGTCCGGGCACCACGGCCGGAGCGAGGTGCGCAGCAGCGTGTCCGCCACCGCCGCCGCGCCCGGCACCGACTCCTCCACCCTCCCCAGGGCCGCGAGCCGTACCGCCGACTCGTCGCCCAGGTACAGCGTCCCCAGCTCCGCCACGTCCATGGTGAGGTGCGGCTGCGCGGTGCTCGGCGCGCACGACGCGCCCTCCGGTGAGGCGTCCAGCCGGAAGCGGCCGCCCGCCAGGCCCGCCGGATCGCGCAGCTCCAGCACGAGGGTGCCGGACCCCGCGTACGTACGCGCCTCCAGGGCTTGTACGACGTCGAGGATCCGCACCCAGAGGAAGTCGGCGTGCGTCGTGACGCGCGCCGCGCGCGGGTCCGGCAGCAGCAGGGGCAGCAGGTCGTCGGGGGCGCGGTAGCCGGTCGTGACCGTGGTCATCCAGTCGACGGAGCAGACGAAGTGCCACAGCGCGCGCTCGGCGGCCGGGGTCACGGCGATCAGGTCGCGCACGGTCGCGGAGCACAGCGGCCGCTTGGCCTCCCAGGTGTCGTCGGTGGAGTAGCAGACGTACCCCTCCACCTCCCCGTCCGCCCCTCGGTACGTCGCGTAGAAGGGTTCCGTCCACGGCTCGTCGGGCAGGCGCGCGGCGCCCGTGCCGACGTCCCAGACGCGCTGGTCCCGGCTGACCACGCCGTGCCGCACGGCCCGCAGCCGGTCGTGCAGGCCGGGGCCGAGCTTGCGGATGTCGTCCGGCGTGACCAGGTCGACGCGGCCACCGTCGTCCGGCCCGGGCCGGCGCGGGTCGAGGCCCGCGCGCCGTACGTCGACGGTCCACTCGGTGGTCCAGGCGGCCGGGCCGTACCCGTACCGCCCGTAGATCGGGTACTCGGCGGCGATCAGCGTCGAGAGGGCCTCGCCGCGCTCCCCGGCCGCCGCGAGGTCCGTCGCGATCATGCGGCTGAGCAGCCCGCGCCGCCGGTGCGTCGGTGAGACGGTCACAGCGGACACGGCGTTCGCGGTGACCCGGGCGCCTCCGGGGACGGTCAGCTCCTGCGCGAACGAGCGGTAGGTGGCGACGCAGCGCCCGTCGTCGAACGCCCCCTGGGTACGGGCGAGGTCCACGTACGGGATCCTCTGCGCGACCTCTTCGTCCGGGACCGTGGGCGGCTGCATGAACCCGACGCGGCGGGCGCGCAGCCAGTCGGGGAACTCGGACTCGGTGACCGTGCGGACGTCGACGCTCATGGGCGTCACGCTAGGCGGCGCCCCGCGGCGGACGCACCCGGTTTTCCGGCCCCGCGCCCAGGGCTCAGAACGCCGCCCGTATCTCGCCCACCCGCCGCCCGCCGCCCAGCAGCGGGGCGTCGCCGATGCGGCCCACCACCGGCGCGTCCACGTCCAGCATCCGCAGCGCCCGCGCGAGAACCGGGCCCAGGGCGCGCCCGGAACCGTCGTCGATCTTGAAGGCGAGCGCCCGGCCGTCCGCGAGGGCCACCGCCTGGACCGCCTCGGCGCCCATCTTGGACAGCGCCCCCGGCACCTCCCGCATCAGCCAGGTGTCCGGGCGCCGCGTGCCCGCCACGTACTCGGGGTGCGCGCGCATCGCGTCGGCGACCCGCCGCTGCGGCGTCCCCGGCGCGGCGAGCACGTAGGAGCGGAACGCGCGGGCGAGGCCCACCAGGCTGATCGCCATCAGCGGCGCGCCGCACCCGTCCGTGCCGACCACCGGCACCGTCTCGCCCGACGCGGCCTGCACCTCATCGAGGATCAGCCGCTGGAGCGGGTGGAGCGGGTCCAGGTAGGAGGCGGCGTCCCAGCCGTTGAGCGCGCAGGCGGCCAGCATCGCCGCGTGCTTGCCCGAGCAGTTCATGGTGACCCGCTCCCGGACGTTGCCGGCGGCCAGGTACGTCTCCGACTCCACCGGGTCCAGCGGCAGGTCGGGCGGGGTCTGGAGGTCGGCCTCGGCGAGCCCGTGGTCGGCGAGCATCTTGCGGACGAGGTCCAGGTGGAACGGTTCGCCCGAGTGGCTCGCGGCGGCCAGCGCGAGGCGCTCCCCCGACAGGTCCAGGCCGGCCCGCAGCAGCGCCGCGGCCTGCATGGGCTTGTTCGACGAGCGCGGGAAGACCGGCACCGTCGGCTCCCCGGCGGACAGCTCCACGGTGCCGTCCGCGGCCAGCACGACCAGCGACCCCCGGTGATGGCCCTCGACGAAGCCGGAACGGACGACCTCGGCGAGGACCGGGGGTATGACTGCGGTGGCGGAGGAGGTCATGACGGCCGGCCTTCCGGGACGGTGACCTGTCTCCTCGTACTCAGCGGAGCAGGTCGTCTACTTGTGCTTCGCCTTCACGGTACCTGCGCGCGATCTCGGCACTGCAATCGTCGGCCGTCCGCTGGAGCTGCTGCCGGCGCCGTGACACCTGCTGCTCGTAGCGCGCGAGCCGCCCCATCGCGGCGTGCAGCTCTTCGTCCGTTCGGGCCGTCAGGTCCGACAGCTCCACCTCCGCCAGCATGTCGGCGGCCAGCCGCCGGTACTCCTCGCCGCGCGGTGTGGAGAGCGTCACATGGCGGGCCGACGAGCGGTGCCGCGACGGGGTGTCCGCGAGGATCTCCGACAGCCGGTCCACGACCGCCACCTCCGTACCGCCTCGGCGTGCCAGTTCGGCACGCAGGATGTCGATCCGGCCCTGGAGGAGCCTCCGTACGTAGCTCAGGTCGGCCTCGTCGCCGTGCGAGTCCCGGCGCAGCGCGCGCAGCTCCGGCAGCCGCATGGCCTTCAGGTCGTGCTGCCGCGCCTCCGGCAGGACGGCGTCACCGGTCCGCTGGGCCGGAGGCCGCAGCGCCCCTCTGCCACCGGCACATGTCATCGGTACGGGATGTGGCGTCTGCCCGGCGCCAGGTGTACTCATAGGAATCCGTCCCCTCGACCGGTGCGGAACACACCGCCTGAGAGGCATGGTGCCATTTGTGCCAGTGTCAATGCAGGCGCCTGCACCCGTTCGGACGCGGATAGGTTGGTCTGTATGCGTGCAGTGGTACAGAGGGTCGACGGGGCCAGGGTCGTCGTCGCAGGGGAGACGGTCGGCGAAGTCGTCGGTGAAGGACTGTGCGTCCTGGTGGGCGTCACCCATGACGACACGCCCGAGAAGGCGGCACAGCTGGCCCGCAAGCTGTGGTCGGTGCGGATCCTGGAGGGCGAGAAGTCCTGCTCGGACGTGAATGCGCCGTTGCTGGTGATTTCGCAGTTCACCCTCTACGGGGACGCCCGCAAGGGCCGCCGCCCCACCTGGAACGCGGCGGCGCCCGGCGAGGTCGCCGAGCCGCTGGTCGACGAGGTGGTGGCGCGGCTGCGGGAGCTGGGGGCGACGGTGGAGACGGGCCGGTTCGGAGCGGACATGCGGGTCTCGCTGACGAACCACGGCCCGTTCACGATCGTCATCGACGTCTGAGGACGCGGCGCCCTACGGCTCGACAACGACCTCCTGCGCCGCCGCCGTACCTCCCGCGATCAGGTCCGCGTCCACCGGCACATTGCGCTTGACCAGCGCGAGCGCGATCGGGCCGAGCTCATGGTGGCGTACGGAGGTGGTGACGAACCCGAGCTGCCGCCCCTCCTCGCCGTCCGCCTTCAGCCGGACCGGCGTGCCGTGCGGCGGCAGGTGCACCTCGCTGCCGTCGAGGTGCAGGAAGACCAGCCGGCGCGGCGGCTTCCCCAGGTTGTGGACGCGCGCGACGGTCTCCTGGCCCCGGTAGCAGCCCTTCTGGAGGTGGACGGCGCTGCCGATCAGGCCGATCTCGTGCGGGATGGTGCGGTGGTCGGTCTCGAAACCGAGCCGGGGGCGGTGCCCCTCGACGCGCAGCGCCTCGTACGCCCAGATCCCGGCGAGCGGCCCGTGGTCCTCGGCGTACGTCTCCAGGTCGCCGCGCGGCAGGAACAGGTCCCGGCCGTGCGGGGTCTCCCGTACGACGACACCGTCGGGCACCTCGGCGATGGAACCGGCCGGCAGGTGGACGACGGCGATGTCGTCCGTCCGGTCGGCGACCTCGACCCGGTAGAAGAACTTCATCGACTCCAGGTAGCCGATCAGCGCCTCCTGCGTACCCGGCTCGACGTGCGCCCAGACCGTCTCGCCGTCGTCGACGAGGTACAGGGCGTGCTCGATGTGGCCGTTCGCGGAGAGGATCAGCGCTTCGGTGGCGTGGCCGGCCGGGAGGTCGCTGACGGCTTGCGTGAGCAGCAGGTGCAGCCAGCCGAGCCGGTCGTCGCCGGTCACGGTGATGACACCGCGGTGGCTGAGATCGACCAGGCCCTTGCCGGCGGCGAGGGCGCGCTGCTCGCGGAACAGGTCGCCGTAGTGCGCGGCGACACCTTCGTCGCACCCCTCGGCGGGCACGGCGCCGGGCAGGGACAGGAGAGGGCTGGTCGGTGATTGTCGCAGCATGTGATCAGCCTACGACTCGCCGCCGGATGGAGCCTCCGCCTTCCGCCCCTTCGTCCCCTCCTTCTCCTTCGCCGCCTTCTGCGCGCAGTCCTCGCACAGCCCGAAGATCGCGAAGTGCTTCATGTCGGTGTCGAAGCCGAAGGTCCGGCGGAGCTTCGCGGTGAACTCGGCGGCCACCTCGACGTCCGCCTCGATGACGTTCGTGCAGTCCCGGCACACCAGGTGCAGGTGGTGGTGCCGGTCGGCGAGGTGGTAGGTGGGAGCGCCGTGCCCGAGGTGGGCGTGGCTGACCAGGCCCAGTTCCTCCAGCAGCTCCAGCGTCCGGTAGACGGTGGAGATGTTCACGCCGGAGGCGGTTTTGCGCACCTCGCTGAGGATGTCGTCGGGCGTCGCGTGCCCCAGCACGTCCACCGCCTCGAGAACAAGCTGGCGCTGGGGAGTCAGCCGGTAGCCGCGCTGCCTCAGGTCGCTCTTCCAGTCGGTGCTCACCACGCGCTCCAGTGTAGGAGCACCGACCGGGAAAACCGCGGGCTACTTGAAGAACGCGATGCCGTCGTCCGGCAGGTCACCGAGGTCCTTGGCCCATGCCTCGACCTGCTCGGGCGTGACGACCTTCTTCAGGTGGGCCGACATGTAGGGCCGCAGCGGAACCTCGGGCGTCGACTTCTCGCCGACCCACATCAGGTCGCCCTTCACATAGCCGTACAGCCGCTTGCCACCGCTGTAGGGCCCGGAGGCGGCGGTGCGGGCGACGGCGTCCGTGACCAGGTCGATCTGCGGCTTCTGGTCGGCGAGCTCGCCGTACCAGACCTCGACGATGCCCTGGTCGCGCACCATCACGATCTCGACCTTGCGCTCCTTGTCGATGCGCCAGTAGCCGCTCTCGGACTCCAGGGGCTTGACCTTGTTGCCCTCGGCGTCCAGGACCCAGGTGCGGGAGGTGTACTCGATGAAGTCCCGGCCGTCGTGGCTGAAGGTCAGGGACTGGCCGAAGTTGCACTTCTCGGCGCCGGGGAAGTCGGAGACGCCCGCGCCCTCCCACGTGCCCAGGAGGAACGCGAGGGGGACGAGGTCCGGGTTCAGGTCGGACGGGATCTCGATCATGAGCAGCTCTGTCGATCTGTAGGGGTGGCTGGAGGGAAGGTCAGCGCTGGCCCTGGTACAGCTTCTTCACGGTCAGGACGGCGAAGCCGAGCACGCCGACGCAGACCAGGACCAGCAGGGCGGAGAAGAAAGCCTCAAGCACAGGGTGCTCCTCGGTGAGCGGTGTGAGCGAAGAAAGGGCCGGGTCCCAGCGTAATGGGTGGGGCCCCGGCCCTCCGTGTGAGGTTCGGCCCAGGGGCGCGCACTACAGTTCCGGATATGGCGAAGAAGCTCGTGATCAAGGTGACCGCAGGGGCCGACGCCCCCGAGCGCTGCTCGCAGGCCTTCACGGTGGCGGCGGTGGCCGTGGCCAGTGGGGTCGAGGTGTCGCTCTGGCTGACCGGCGAGTCCTCGTGGTTCGCGCTGCCGGGCCGGGCGGCGGAGTTCGAGCTGCCGCACGCGGCGCCGCTGCCGGACCTGATCAACTCGATCCTGGCGGGCGGGCGGATCACGCTGTGCACGCAGTGCGCGGCGCGGCGGGAGATCACGGAGAAGGACGTACTGGAGGGCGTGCGCATCGCGGGGGCGCAGGTCTTCGTCAGCGAGACGATGACGGACGGCACGCAGGCGCTCGTCTACTGACGTTTCCGCTTGCCGTCGAGCTCGTCCCACCACTCGTCGGACTTCGGGTCGCCGGAAGGGTCGTCCCACCAGCGGTCATCCGGCCCCCTCCGGTTGGCGATCATCGCGGCGACCGGCGGGATGACCATGGCGACGAAGCACATCGCGATGGCCGCGGGCACCGACCACAGCCGGACGACGGCCCAGGCGCCCACGAAGAGCACCAGGCAGGCCGTCATCATCCGGAAGTAGGCACGCCGGCGCTGTGCGTACATACGTCCAGCGTACGACCGAAGGGCCGCACCTCGGTCCCGGTAAGCGTCCAACCCCCAGGAGGTGCGGCCCTTCGGCCGGTACAGCGGTGCCGTCAGACGGCGATGGCGACCTCGGCCAGGCCGCCCTGCTGGGCGACGACCGTGCGGTCGGCCGTGCCGCCCGGGACGAGGGCGCGGACGGTCCAGGTGCCCTCGGCCGCGTAGAAGCGGAACTGGCCGGTCGCGGAGGTCGGGACCTCGGCGGTGAACTCACCGGTCGAGTCCAGCAGGCGCACGTAACCGACGACGGGCTCGCCGTCCTTGGTCACCTGGCCCTGGATCGTGGTCTCACCGGGCTTGATCGTCGAAGCGTCCGGGCCGCCGGCCTGTGCTCCACACATGGGTACTCCTGAGGGGTGTGAGGGGTGGACGGGAGGTCCGGGACTACTTGTTGGCGCCGAGCTCGATCGGCACGCCGACGAGGGAGCCGTACTCGGTCCACGAGCCGTCGTAGTTCTTGACGTTCTCCTGGCCGAGCAGCTCGTGCAGGACGAACCAGGTCAGGGCCGAGCGCTCACCGATGCGGCAGTAGGCGATCGTGTCCTTCGCCAGGTCGACCTGCTCCTCGGCGTACAGCGCCTTGAGCTCCTCGTCGGACTTGAACGTGCCGTCGTCGTTGGCGTTCTTCGACCACGGGATGTTGCGGGCGCTCGGCACGTGGCCGGGGCGCTGCGACTGCTCCTGCGGGAGGTGCGCCGGGGCGAGGAGCTTGCCGCTGAACTCGTCGGGAGACCGCACGTCGACCAGGTTCAGGCTGCCGATCGCGGCGACCACGTCGTCACGGAAGGCACGGATGGACGTGTCCTGCGGCTTGGCCTTGTACTGGGTGGCCGGGCGGCTGGGGACCTCGGAGCCGTCGACCAGGTCGCGGGAGTCGAGCTCCCACTTCTTGCGGCCGCCGTCGAGGAGCTTGACGCTCTCGTGGCCGTACAGCTTGAAGTACCAGTAGGCGTACGAGGCGAACCAGTTGTTGTTGCCGCCGTAGAGGACGACGGTGTCGTCGTTGGCGATGCCCTTCGCGGAGAGGAGGTTCTCAAAGCCCTCCTGGTCGACGAAGTCGCGGCGGACCGGGTCCTGGAGGTCCTTCTTCCAGTCGATCCGGACGGCGTTCTTGATGTGGTTCTTGTCGTACGCCGAGGTGTCCTCGTCGACCTCGACGATGACGACCTTCGGGTCGTCGATGTGGGCCTCGACCCAGTCGGCGTCTACCAGGACGTCGCTGCGGCTCATGTGTGTTCTCCTCCGGGGCAGTGTGCGGCGGGGTGCGGCGGGGTGGTGCCGGATGCTCTTCGCGTCTTCGCGTACGGGGGGTACGGGCTCAACGGGTGGGTTCGGCACCGGGTCGGGCCTCGATGGTGGAACGGGCCCTGGAATACGGGAGGTCGGGCTCCCGCTCAGACGGAGCGACAGAGCATGGCGGCGACGCGGCACAGGTCTACTGCCCGCCGCTTCGTGAGATCCGCCTGTCGCTTCATGACGCCGATCGTAGGGACGGACCGGTGGCCGTGTCACCGGCGTGTCGTATCGTGAGACACGATCGTCCGGGATGTGGGACGGGGAGTCACCCGGAAGGGTGATGGCCGACCGCCGCGCGGGGCTTTGCCCCCCGTCAGCTGCGGAGCGGACGACCCCGTCTCACCATGTGGCCGAATAGAGCCGTACGGCGGCGCTTCAGCCGGCCAGCACGACGTCCGTGCCGGTGACCGTGACCACGACACCGTCGGGGGTCGCCTCGACCTTCGTCAGCTTCAGCCCGGCCGGCAGCCCGCCGACCTGCCGGTCGAAGTCGGTGCGCTCGCGGATGCGCTCCTCGACGCCCGGGATGCCCTCGCCGGGCACCTTGTCGGCACGTACGCGGATGGTGTCACCGCCCACGAGGCTGACCGAGGACAGCACGCTGCGCGTGACGCTGCCGAGGACCGGGACGTCGACGCTGCCGGTGACCTTGACTTTGCCGCTGCCGCCGTAGCCGACGGTGACGTCCTCGCCGGACGCCTTGCCGAGGTCGGCGTAGGAGATGCGGGCAGTGCCCGATGCGGAGGCGGCGACGGCGGTGGAGAAGTTGTTCTTCAGCCGTACGTTCTTCAGGGCGGCCTTCATCTCGGTGACGCGGACCTTGCGGCCGCCGGCCGACGCCTCCACGCCCGTGAGGGTGACGTCGACCTGGTCCAGCTCCTTGCCCATGACCTGGGTCAGGAACGGGAAGCCCTTGATCGAGACGTCCGGGGCACCCGCCAGGCCCTGGTTGGCCCGTATGCGCTCGGCGGCCTCGGACTCGGCGTAGTTCACCGCCAAGCGGTCCGCGATGGTGAAGAGACCACCCAGGATCACAGCGGTGATCAGCAGTATTCGCAGTGCTCGCATTGCCCGGTGTTCCCCCACCCTGTTCGCGCGCGTGGTCGCGCCCCGCCCCCCGTCACATCATGATCGACGCGCGAGGCTACTCATTGGTTCCCCGTCAGTCACCTACGCCACTCAGGCCAGCGCGCGCCCCAGCACGTAGACGGCGGGCGCGGCGACGGCGAGCGGCAGCGCCACCCCGGCCGTCATATGGACGAAGCGCGACGGGTAGTCGTAACTGGCCACCCGGTGGCCGATCAGCGCGCACACCCCGGCGCCCAGCCCCAGCAGCGCGCCCTGCGCCCCCATGCCGGTCAGCCCCCCGGCGGCGGCCCCGGCACCGGCGGCCGCGAGCAGCGCCACCACGAGCGACGCGGCGCCCGGCAGCGGCAGCGCGCGGGCCACCACCGTGACGGCGACCGCGAGGCCGCCCACGACGACCGCGTCCGGCGCCGCGGCCAGGTGCCCGGCCGCGACGACGGCGAGCGCGGAGGAGGCGACGGTGGCCATCAGGCCGTACTGGCGCTCGTCGGAACCGGCGTGGCTGCGCAGCTGGAGGACCAGGACGAGGAGCACCCACACGCCGAGCGTGCCGAGGATCGCGGCGGGCGCGTGCTCCTTGCCGGCGGCGAGCAGCGCGATGTCCGCGGTGAGGCCGCCCGCGAAGGCGAGCGCGATGCCCTGGCGGGCGGGCCACATGCCGTTGAGCCGGAACCAGCCGGCTGCGGTGACGGCCTGGAGCAGGACCAGCGGGACGAGCAGTCCGTACGACCCGATGGCGGCGCCCGCCGCCATCAGGATCCCGAGGAGCGCCGTCAGCAGGGCCGGCTGCATGCCCGGCTGGATGACCGGCGAGCGGCCCTCGGCGCGGGCCCGCTGGGCGTCGGTCATCCGCACGTGCCCGGCGGTCGTGGGCGCGCTGTACTCGGGCCCTGGAGCCGGACCGGAAACCGGCCCGGGGGCGGCCGGGTCGGGGGCGACCGGCCGCAGGTGGGTGGTGGGCGCGGGGTCCGGGGCGACCGGCCGCAGGTGGGTGGTCGGGGTGTCGTACGGAACCTCCGGGGGCAGCGGGTACGAGCCGGAGCCCCCGACCGCCCCCTGCGCCGGGAGGTGGGCGGTGTCCGCCGCGTACGGCTGAGCGGGCTGCACGGGCTGCTGGACGGGCGGCTGGTACTGGGTGTCCCAGGTCTGGCCCTCCCACGTCTGCGCGACGTCCGGGTGGTCCTGGTACCCGTGTCCGTACGGATACTGCTGATCGCTGCTCATGCTGTGCGGTTCACCCTCCTGCGAACGGCGGGAGCACCTCGACCGTGCCGCCCTCGGCAAGCCGTACGGTCTCATGGCTCCGGGTCCCGACGGGGTCACCGTCGACCAGGAAAGAACACCGCTGGAGTACTCGGACCAGCTCGCCCGGGTGCCGCTCGCGCACGGCGTCCAGCGCCTCGGCCAGGTTCTCGGCGGTGTACGGCTCCTCGGCGATCCCGGCGGCGGCCTTGGCCGCGGCCCAGTAGCGGATGGTCCCCGCTGCCATAGCGGCACTCCTTTCGTCGGCCTCGTCGGCATCCATCATGAGCTATGGCACCGACAGCCAGTCCGCGATGCGGGCGAGCAGGGCGTCGTCCGCCGCGTTCTCGGCGTGCCCCATGCCCGGCTCGATCCACAGTTCGGCCGGTCCGGCCGCCGCCAGCATCCGCGGGTGGTCGACCGGGAAGTACGGGTCGCGGTCGCCGTGCACGATCAGCAGCGGCGTCGGGGCGATCAGCGGCACCGCCTCGACGGGCGGCATCGGAACCGGGTCCCAGTCCCGGTCGTGGATGCGGGTGCGCAGCCCGTAGCGGCCCACCAGCCGCCCGGCGGGCCGGGTGACCACCCAGTGCAGCCGCCGCATCGGCGCCGTACCCCGGTAGTACCAGCGCGCGGGAGCACTGACGGCGACCACGGCGTCCGTACGCGCCCCGTCCGCCGGGTCCTTGTGGAGCGCCGCGTGCCGCAGTACCACCGACCCGCCCATGGAGAACCCGACCGTCGCCACGCGCGCGTACCCCAGCTCACGCGCCCACGCGACCGCCGCCGCCAGGTCCAGCACCTCCCGGTCACCGACCGTGGAGCGGCCGCCCGACCGGCCGTGCCCGCGGAAGGAGAACGTGACGACCCCGGCACGCCGCCCGAACGCGCGCGCCGCACGCCGCACCGCCGGCCGGTCCACCGAACCCGTGAATCCATGGGCGACAACAATGGCCGTGTCCGTGACACTGTCTGTATGCGGTGCTTTGTACGGCGCGTGAACCGCTTCGACACGGACCCCGTCCGATGTACGCAACGTTGCCCGCAGAGGGCCCGGAGTGATCGAGGGAACATCCACGATGTGAAATGCGCCCTCTTTCTCGGAACTCATGTGGGCTATTGTGCTCGGCAGAGGATCCGGGCAACGCAGCCCCCGGGTCCTTTTGTGTTTTCCGCCCGTTGTTACAGGCAGGTGAACAAAGGCTCTCAGGGCGCGGGGAGCCTCGTACGAAGCAGTGCCGCAACGTCCTCGCAGGGACCGAGGAGGAACCGACGTTATGGGCCGGCGAACCGTGCACGACCATAGGACGACGACACGAGCAGGTGGAGCGCGATGAGCTCTCTGCTGCTCCTGACCAATGCCCTCCAGCCGTCGACGGAGGTGCTTCCCGCCCTCGGACTGCTGCTGCACAACGTGCGCGTGGCCCCCGCCGAGGGCCCGGCCCTCGTGGACACCCCCGGCGCGGACGTGATCCTCGTCGACGGCCGCCGCGACCTGCCGCAGGTGCGGTCGCTGTGCCAACTGCTGCGCTCCACGGGGCCCGGCTGCCCGCTGATCCTGGTCGTCACGGAGGGCGGTCTCGCGGCCGTCACCGCCGACTGGGGCATCGACGACGTCCTGCTGGACACGGCCGGTCCGGCCGAGGTCGAGGCACGGCTCCGGCTCGCGACGGGCCGCCAGCAGATCACCGCCGACGACTCCCCCATGGAGATCCGCAACGGCGACCTGTCGGTCGACGAGGCGACGTACAGCGCCAAGCTCAAGGGCCGGGTCCTGGACCTGACCTTCAAGGAGTTCGAGCTGCTGAAGTACCTGGCCCAGCACCCCGGCCGGGTCTTCACCCGCGCCCAGCTCCTGCAGGAGGTGTGGGGGTACGACTACTTCGGCGGTACGCGCACGGTCGACGTCCACGTACGGCGGCTGCGCGCCAAGCTGGGCCCCGAGCACGAGTCGCTGATCGGGACCGTCCGCAACGTCGGCTACCGCTTCGTGACGCCCGAGAAGGTGGAGCGCGCGGCCGAGGAGGCCCGTACGAAAGAGGCGAAGGCGGCAAAGGCGGCGGCCGCCACCCGTACGGAGGACACCGAAGAGGTGCAGGAAGCAGCCGTACGACCTGCCCAGAGGTAGGTCACCCCGCGTAGACTGCCGCGCGTGGCCAAGGTGACGCGGGACGATGTGGCGCGACTGGCGGGTACTTCTACCGCGGTCGTGAGCTACGTCATCAACAACGGACCCCGGCCGGTCGCCCCGGCCACGCGCGAGCGGGTACTCGCAGCGATCAAGGAGCTGGGCTACCGGCCCGACCGCGTCGCGCAGGCCATGGCCTCGCGGCGCACCGACCTCATAGGCATGATCGTCCCCGACGCTCGGCAGCCGTTCTTCGCGGAGATGGCGCACGCGGTCGAACGGGCCGCCGCCGACCGCGGGAAGATGGTCCTCGTCGGCAACTCCGACTACCGCGACGACCGCGAGGTGCACTACCTGCGCGCCTTCCTCGGCATGCGGGTCGCCGGGCTGATCCTGGTCAGCCAGGGCCCCAGCGAGCGCGCCGCGCAGGAGATCGAGGCGTGGGACGCGCGCGTGGTGCTGCTGCACGAGCGGCCCGAGGCCATCGACGACGTCGCGGTCGTCACGGACGACATCGGCGGCGCGCAGCTCGCCACCCGCCACCTCCTGGAACACGGGCACGCGTACGTCGCCTGCCTCGGCGGCGTGGAGAACACCCCCGCCGTCGGTGACCCGGTGGCCGACCACGAGGAGGGCTGGCGCCGCGCGATGCTGGAGTCCGGCCGCTCGGTGGAGGGCCGGCTGTTCCAGGCCCCGTACAACCGCTACGACGCCTACCAGGTGGCCCTGAAGATCCTCGCGGGCCCCGACCGGCCGCCGGCGATCTTCTGCTCCACCGACGACCAGGCGATCGGCGTCCTGCGCGCGGCGCGCGAGCTGCGCCTGGACGTGCCGGGCGACCTGGCGGTGGCGGGCTTCGACGACGTCAAGGAAGCCGCGCTGACGGACCCGCCGCTGACGACGGTCTCCTCCGACCGCCCGGCGATGGCCCGCGCGGCGGTGGACCTGGTCCTGGACGACGGCCTGCGGGTGGCGGGGTCGCGCCGGGAGCGCGTGAAGCAGTTCCCGTCGGCGCTGATAGTGCGCCGGTCCTGCGGCTGCGACGGCCGGTAACTCTTTACATGGGGCGTACAAGACTTTGCCCGGACTCTTAGGACGCCCTCAGACAGCTCTCATGTACGGCTCCGAAAGTCGTACCCATGACGGACTACACCCAGGGTGACCAGCAGCAGCCGACCTTCGCGTACCCGCCGCCCCCCGCGTACGCGCCGGCGGCGCAGCCCCGCGCCAAGCGCCCCGTCGCGCTGGTGGTGGCGGTCGCCGTAGCCGCCGCCCTGGTCGGCGGAGGCGCCTCCGCGCTGGTCCAGGAGCTCACCGGCGGCGACCCGGCGCCGACCGGCACCGGCGGCGTGACCGGCACCAGCGTGTCGCAGTCCAGCAAGGGCACGGTCGCCGGTGTCGCCCAGGCGGTGTCGCCGAGCATCGTGGAGATCAGCGCGACGTCGGCCTCCGGCAAGTCCACCGGGTCCGGCGTGATCATCACGGGCGACGGCGAGATCGTCACCAACAACCATGTGATCGCGGGCGCCTCGGAGATCAAGGTCCGGCTCAGCGACGGCAAGACGTACGACGCCGAGGTCGTCGGCACCGACCCCGACAAGGACCTGGCGCTGATCAAGCTCCAGGGCGCGTCCGGGCTGAAGGCCGCCACGCTCGGCGACTCCGGCAAGGTCCGCGTCGGCGACCAGGTCGTGGCCATCGGGTCGCCGGAGGGCCTGACCGGCACCGTCACCAGCGGCATCGTCTCCGCGCTCGACCGCGACGTGACGGTGGCCAAGGACGAGGGGCGGCAGCGGCCGGACCCGCGCCAGGGCTGGCCCTTCGAGTTCGGCGGACAGGAGTTCAACGGCGACACGGGCGACTCGAAGACGACGTACAAGGCGATCCAGACCGACGCCTCGCTCAACCCCGGCAACTCCGGCGGCGCGCTGATCAACATGAACGGCGAGATCATCGGCATCAACTCCGCCATGTACTCGCCGAGCGCCGCCACCGGCTCCACGGCCGGCAGCGTCGGCCTCGGCTGCGCCATCCCGGTCAACACGGTCAAGGCCGACCTGGACGCCCTCCGGTCCGGGTCCGGATCCGGAACGTGACGCGTGCGACGCTGGCCCCATGAACACTGACGCCGACCGCATCCTGATCGTCGACGACGAGCCCGCCGTCCGCGAGGCGCTCCAGCGCAGCCTCGCGTTCGAGGGGTACGGGACGGACGTCGCCGTCGACGGCGCCGACGCACTCGCGAAGATGGACGCGTACACCCCCGATCTCGTCGTCCTCGACGTGCAGATGCCCCGCATGGACGGCCTGACCGCCGCCCGCCGCATCCGCGCCGCCGGCTCGACCGTCCCCATCCTGATGCTCACCGCCCGCGACACGGTCGGCGACCGCGTGACCGGGCTGGACGCGGGGGCGGACGACTACCTGGTGAAGCCGTTCGAGCTGGACGAGCTGTTCGCCCGCATCCGGGCGCTGCTGCGGCGCAGCTCGTACGCGGCGGCCTCGGGCGGCGAGGAGCCCGAGGGTGACGTGCTGACGTTCGCGGACCTGCGGATGGACCTGGCGACGCGCGAGGTGACGCGGGGCGGGCGGCCGGTGGAGCTGACCCGTACGGAATTCACGCTCCTGGAGATGTTCCTGTCGCATCCGCGGCAGGTGCTGACGCGGGAGCAGATCCTCAAGTCGGTGTGGGGCTTCGACTTCGAACCGAGCTCCAACTCCCTGGACGTGTACGTGATGTACCTGCGGCGCAAGACGGAGGCGGCGGGCGAGCCGCGCCTGGTGCACACGGTGCGGGGCGTCGGGTACGTGCTGCGCAGCGGAGCCGCCGAGTGACCGGACCGCTCTCCCGCTTCCGCGCGCTGCCGCTGCGCTCGCGCCTGGCCCTGCTGACGGCGACGGCGGTCGCGGTGGCGGTGGCGGCGGTGTCGGTGGCGTGCTGGTTGCTGACCCGGGCGGAGCTGCGGGACGAGCTGGACACGTCGTTGCAGGGCATGGCCGTACAGGAGAGCTATCTGCGGGTGACGGCCCTGGACTGCCGGCAGTCCGGGCCGGTGACCGGGACGAGCACGGCACCGGGGACCGTGTACGTCCAGATCGTCCAGGCGGACGGGACGCGATGCGTGGGACCGAACTCGACGCCGGTGGTGGTCCAGCCCTCCGACACGGCGGTCGCCGCGCGGCTGAGTGACGAGTCCCTGCACGACGCCGTCACCGACAGCGGTCAGCCGGTCAGGGTCCTCACCCGTACGGACCGGACGGGATTCACGGTGTCCGTCGCCCGGCCGCTGGCGGAGATCGACGGCGCCCTCAACCAGCTCGCGCTGGTGCTCACCGCCCTGGCCGGCATCGGGGTCGTCGGCGCGGGCGCGGCCGGGCTGTGGGTGGCGCGGACCGGGCTGAAGCCGGTGGACCGGTTGACCGGGGCGGTGGAGCACGTGGCGCGGACGGAGGACCTGACCGTACGCATCCCCGTCGAGGGCGAGGACGAGATCGCCCGCCTGTCGCGGTCGTTCAACGCGATGACGGCCGCGCTGGCGTCCTCCCGGGACCGGCAGGCGCAGTTGATCGCCGACGCGGGGCACGAGCTGCGTACGCCGCTGACCTCGCTTCGTACGAACATCGAGCTGCTGGCGCGCAGTGAGGAGACCGGCCGGGCGATCCCGCCCGAGGACCGGCGGGCTCTGATGGCGTCCGTGAAGGCGCAGATGACGGAACTGGCGGTGCTGATCGGCGACTTGCAGGAGCTGTCCCGGCCGGACGCGGCGGGCCCCGGGCGCCTTGAGGTGGTCGCGCTGCACGACATCCTCGGCACGGCGCTCGCGCGGGCGCGGCTGCGGGGCCCGGAGCTGACGGTCACGGCGGACGACGTGCGGCCCTGGTACGTGCGGGCCGAGCCGGCCGGGCTGGAGCGCGCATTGGTGAACGTCCTGGACAACGCGGTGAAGTTCTCCCCGCCGGGCGGGACGGTGGAGGTGGCGCTGGTGGACGGCGAGCTGACCGTGCGGGACCACGGCCCGGGCATCGCGCCCGAGGAGCTTCCGCATGTCTTCGAACGGTTCTGGCGCTCGCCGTCGGCGCGCAGCCTGCCCGGGTCGGGGCTCGGCCTGTCGATCGTGGCCCGTACGGTGCGCCAGGCGGGCGGCGAGGTGGCGCTCACGGCGGCGGAGGGCGGCGGCACGCGCGCGGTGATCCGGCTCCCGGGCGCGCCGACGCCGCCGCCGTCGTCCCCGGAGGCGGTCTGATCCCCCGGCCGGGGCCGGTTCCCCCTCGGCCCCGGCCGGGGTGTGCGTCCATAGCTATCCGGCCACGATCTCGTGGCGCAAACCGAAGTGGCCGAAACACGCCATGACGTTTTTCACCGGCCACCGAGGGAACCTCGGGCCGCGAAATCCCATGCGGGGGCGACGCCTCAGGCGTTGTGGCGGATCAGGGCCTCGATGAGCCCGGCGCGGGTGTGGGGAAAGTCCATCGGGACGATGCCGAGCCCCTTCCAGCCGCTTGCCTCCGCGCCGTCGAGGAAGCCGTGCACGCGCGGGTTGAGCCGGTCGGCGTTCCAGCGGGGCGGGAGCAGCGCGGCGGTGGAGACGTAGTTGACGTACAGCTTGCCGGGCTGTGTGGCGGCCTTCCGGAAGTGCGCCTCGATCTTCGGGTACTTGGCGAAGGGCTCGGCCATGTAGTCGTCCTGGATGTCGAACAGCGCGCCGTCGCCGTACCGGACTCCCGGCAGGCCGCCGTTGTCGGCGAGGAGCACGACCTTGCCGCGTGCCTCGCCGAGCGTCGGGAGCCCGTCGCCGATGCGGAAGAGGGGGCGCCAGCCCTTGGCGTCCAGGTAGAGGTCGAAGACGCGCCGGAAGGTGGCGTCGGAGTCCTCGGAGTGCTCCTGCTTCACACGCATCAGGACCGTCTCGGAAGGGTGCGCGGCGAGGAAGGCGCGGCAGGCGATGAGGACGTCGCCGAACATCTGGTTCTGGTAGTAGGCGCCGTGGTGGATCGCGAAGGCGTCGCCGGTGACGCGGCACCGGATGTCCAGGAAGCGGATGCCGCTGTCCAGCTGCTGGGCAATGCTGGTGTTCTGGCAGGCGACCCACAACCCGCCGGCGGGGGCGCCGGAGTTGTGCGTGCCGGGGATGGTCAGGGCCCACAGCGGGGTGTCGCCCGGGAAGCGGGCCATCCAGTCCTGGGTGGAGAGCGCCCGGGAGGCGGGGGCCGCGCCCAGCAGGGCGGTGGCGGATGCGGCGGCAGCACCGGCAAGGAAGCTCCGTCGGCTCAGGTCCATACTCATGGGCGGGAGTATGGCGCGTACACGTCAACCCTGGAACGCCCGGGGCACATTCACAGGCGGCCGGTATGGACCTGCTGGTCACGGTGGGCGCGTGGGCGGCCGCCGGCGTCCGGGGTGAACGCCCCGTTCATGGTGGGCGTGTGGGCCGCCCTCTCTCCGAGTGTGGCGGGCTCCGGCGCCCCCTCAAGGGCGCTTCGCGTCGGCTTCGCCGATGGGCTTCGCCCACCCTTGACCGGCCGCCTCCGCCCGCCTTATCCCACTCGGAGGGCGGCCCGGGGGAACGGGCCCAGGGCGGGCGCCCCGTCCCCCTTCCGTGGTGGCCGGGAGGCGGGCGCCGCAGGGAGCGCGGCAGAGGAATGGGGCGGTGCGGCTTGGCTAAGCGGCGGGCCGCCGTCCTTTGGTTGCGGTACAGGACCTCGCTCCTGCCGGTGGTGGGTGCGCCCCAGTGCAATGGGGCATCCGGGCTCGGCTTGGCGCCTGCGGGTGGGGGTGGGTTGGGGTGCAGGCAGGTGGCTGGCGTGGGCCGGGGGCTGGGCCGGGGTGGAGCCGCCCAGCCGGGACGCGGCAGGGGGCGGGCTGCTGGGGCGGTCCGTGGGGTGGAGGTGGCGCGGTCGGGTCGGCGCCTGGCACCTGCCGGCCTCCTGGGGCTTGCGGGTGTCTCACCGGCTCCGCTTGCCTGTCGGGGATGCCCCACCAGCCTCCTTGACCTCACCGGCGCCGGGATCGGCGAGTTGTGGGCGGAGTAGGACACCTCCCGGCAGTGGGTATCGGGGTCGGGGATGCCCCATCCCGCCCACAACTCCAGTGAGCCGACACGGGTGGGACTGAAGGGACTCAGAGGCGTCCTGGGCGGGGTCGCACTGTGCTGTTCCCAGGCATCCCTACCGCCCCACGACCCCCCGGAGACGCCCCACCAGCCCGTTTCGCCCCACCGGCACCAGCATCAAGCAGTCGTGGGCGGAGTAGGACACCGTCCGGCAGTGGGTCTTGGGACTGGGTGTCTCGTACCACCCACGACTCCCCGAGTCTGATGCTGATGTGACGAGTGGAGCCGGTGAGGCATCCCGGGAGGCGTGGAGCAGCGATGGGACTCCTGCGACCGCCAACGCGGCACCCGTGCCGCGTCCCGGCCGAAGGGCTCCACCCGCCCAAGCCCCCACGCACCCCAGCCACCTGTCTGAACCCCAACCACCGTCGGGCCGCGCCCGCCGAACCCAGCCCGGATGCCCCATGCCACTGCCGCGCACCCACCACCGGCAGAAGCGAGGTCCTGTACCTCAGCCGGGAGACGGCCGCCCGCCGCTGAGCCGGGAGTGAGCACCCCATTCCTCTGCCGCGCCCCCTGCGGCGCCCGCCTCACGGCCAGGGCGCAAGGGGAAAGGCGGGCTCCCCGCGGACCCGTTCCCCCGGGCCGCCCTCCGAGTGGAAAAGGGCGGGCGGAGGTGGCCTGTCAAGGGTGGCCGTAGGCCATCGCGAAGCGACGCGACCGAAGGGAGCGCCCTTTACAGGACACCGGAGCCCGCCACACTCGGAGAGAGGGCGGCCACACGGCCACCGTGACCAGCGCGCCCGCACCGGCGGGCCTGGCGTGAGCGAGCCAGTTGGGCCATTTGCGACCCCTCGATGTAGCTGGCTCATTACGCTCGGCCACCATGACGCACATCCGCGACTTGGACCCGAGCGCGTCGCCGCTGGCCTACTACGGGGCGGAACTGCGCCGCCTGCGGGAGGCGGCGGGGATGAGCCAGAAGCAGCTCGGGGACTGCATCTTCGTCACCGGTTCACTGATCGGCATGATCGAGTGCGCGAGGCGCGTCCCCACGCGGGAGTTCTCGGAACGCGTGGACGCCGCGCTCATGACGGACGGCATACTGACGCGGCTCCACGCGCTGGTGATGCGACACCAGTTGCCGCACTGGTTCCAGCCGTACGCGGAGATGGAGGCCCGGGCGACGTACATCTCCAGCTTCCAGGCCCAGTTGGTGTACGGCCTCCTCCAAACCGAGGGATACGCCCGTGCGCTGCTGGCGGTTGACCACCCGGACAAGGTGGAGGAGATGGTGGCTGCCCGGCTGCACCGCCAGCGGATCCTGGAGCGTGAGCAGGCGCCGGTCTTGTGGGTGGTGATGGACGAAGCGGCGGTGCTTCGGGAGGTCGGCGGCCAGGACGTCATGCACGATCAACTGGCTCACCTGTTGACCTTCCAGGAGCGCCAATGGGTGCAGATCCAGGTGCTGCCGTTCGCCCAGGGGCAACACACGGGCATGATGGGCTCGTTCACCCTGCTGCGCTTCGACCACGACCCGGATCTGTTCTACGCCGAGGGCTACGAATCCGGCGGCGTGATGACGGCCAATCCGCACACCATCAGGGAACGTTCCCTCGGCTACGCTCGCTTGCAGGCCGCTGCCCTCTCCCTGGAGGACTCGGCGGCGCTGATCGCGCGCGTAATGGAGGAGCGTTATGGGCACCGGCCAGGACCTGACGACAGCAGAGTGGCGTAAGTCCAGCTACAGCGGCACGAGCGGCGGCGACTGCGTCGAGTGCGCCCCCCTCGGCGCCGCCGCCTGGCGCAAGTCCTCGTACAGCGGCACGAGCGGCGGCGAGTGCGTCGAGGTCGCCGACCTCACCGCCCACATCGCCGTCCGGGACTCCAAGCGCCCCGAAGGCCCCGTTTTCAGCGTGACGCCGACCGCCTTCGCGGCGTTCGTCGGGGCGGCGGCCGAGGGCACCGTCTAGGACGCCCCGTCCCGCCGACGCGCGGCGCGGGGCGGCGGAGCCGTTTCGCCGGCCCGCCGCCCCGCCCTCGTACCGCGTACCGCGTACGAGGAACTACTTCACGACCGTGATCCGGTCGGCGGCCGGCGGCGCGATGGGGGCGCTCGCCGAGGAGTTGGCCGACAGGTAGGCGTTGAAGACGTCCAGGTCGGACGCGCCGACCAGCTTGTTCTTGCCCTGGGCGAGGGCCGGGAAGCCGTCGCCGCCGCCCGCGAGAAACTCGTTCATCGCGACCCGGTAGGTCTTCGCCGGGTCGATCGGCTCACCGTTCAGCTTCACCGAGCCGGTCACGACCCGGGCCGCGCCCGACTTGGTCATGTCGAGCGTGTAGGTGAAGCCCTTCGAGACCTGGAGGATCTTCGGGGAGGCCTCGTTCGAGCCGCTGACCTGCTGCTGGAGGCCGGTGATCAGCTGTGCGCCGGTCAGGTCGACCACGTTCATCATGTTGGTGAACGGCTGCACGGTGAACGCCTCGCCGTACGTCACCACCCCGTCGCCCTCGCCGCCCGACGCCTTGTAGACCAGATCGGCGCGGATACCGCCCGGGTTCATCAGCGCGATCTGCGCGCCGCCCTTGTCGGCGGGGGAGAGCCCGGCGAGCTGCGCGTCGGCGATCAGGTCGCCGAGCGGCTTCTCGTACGCCGTCGAACCGCGGCCGTTGATGTCGGCGGAGATGAAGCCCTGCGGCTTGTTGGCGATCGGCGCGGCGAGCGTGTTCCACCGCTGGATCAGGGAGGTCATGTCGGCGGCCTTCGGCACGTCACGCGACACGACGTGGTTGGCGGACTCCACCGCCGTACGGACGATGTCCTTCGTCCGCCGGTCGTACGTCAGCGTCGTGTCCGTGTACAGCTTGCCGTACGAGGACGCCGAGGTGACCATGCGCGGCTTGCCGGACGGGTCCGGGACCGTGCACACGTACGCCTGGTGGGTGTGGCCGGTGACCAGGGCGTCGACCTGCGGATTCAGCTTCTTGGCGATGTCGACGATCGGGCCGGAGATCCCGTCGCCTGCGCCCGGGCTGTCGCAGTCGTAGTTGTACGAGGCGGAGGCCGGCGCCCCGCCCTCGTGGATGAGCGCGACGATCGATTTGACGCCCTTGCGCTCCAGGATCTTGGTGTACTTGTCGATCGTCTCGACCTCGTCGCCGAACTTCAGGCCCTTGACGCCCTCGGCGGTGACGATGTTCGGGGTGCCCTCCAGGGTCACCCCGATGAAACCGATCTTGACGCCCTTGCGCTCCCAGATGAAGTACGGGTCGAGGATCGGCCTGCCGGTCTTCTCGTCCGTCACGTTCGCCGCGAGGTAGGGGAAGTTGGCGCCGGGGAAGGTCTTGCCCTCCTCGTAACAGCCGCCGGTGGGGTGGCAGCCGCCGTTCTGCATCCGGGCCAGCTCCCTGGCGCCCTCGTCGAACTCGTGGTTGCCGACGGACGACACGTCGAGCTTCAGCTTGTTCAGCGCCTCGATGGTCGGCTCGTCGTGGAAGAGCCCGGACAGCATCGGCGAGCCGCCGATCATGTCGCCCGCGGCGGCCGTGACGGAGTACGGGTTGCCCTCGCGCGCCGTACGGAGGTGCGTGGCGAGGTACTCGACACCGCCCGCGTCGATCTTCGTGGTCGTACCGTCCTCATGCCGGTGCGTGACCTGCCCGGACGAGCCGGCCGGCGGCTCCAGGTTGCCGTGCAGGTCGTTGAAGGAGAGCAGCTGCACGTCGACGGTGCGGCCGGTGTGCGCGGCGGTCCGCACACCGTCGTCGGCGCCGGCGGGGAGGGCGGCGACCAGGGCGCCGACGGTGGCCAGGCCGGCGGCGGTGGCGAGTATCCGCCGCCCCGCGCGGTTCTTCTTCGGTGTGGCTGACATCTGTCCCCTCGTTGGTCAACAAGTCGTGTACGGCCCAGCGCAGCCTAGGGTCAACGCGCGTAGCGCAACAGGGGGTGGAGGGTTACAAGCCGGTTGCCATCGACCGCCGTAGGCTCGTACGCATGACGACTGACGCCCCCGTACCGGCCCTTGAGCCCGGCCGCCGTATCGAGACCCTCGACGAGCTCACCCGCGAGCAGGCCCAGGCCGTCCTCGCCCTCCTCGCCGACGCGGCCCGTACCGACGGGATGCAGGCCGTCTCCGAACAGGGGCGGCTCCAGCTGCGCGGCCGGCGGCGCGAAGGGGTGTCGCACCTGCTGCTCACCGTCCACGGCGACCTCGTCGGCTACGCACAGCTGGAGGACACCGACCCGGTCGAGGCCCCGGCCGCCGAGCTGGTCGTCCACCCCGCGCACCGGGGCCGCGGCCACGGCCGGGCGCTCGGATCCGCGCTGCTGGCCGCCTCCGGCAAGCGGCTGCGGGTGTGGGCGCACGGCGGCAAGTCGGCCGCCCGCCACCTGTCGCAGGTGCTCGGGCTGACTCTGTTCCGGGAGCTGCGGCAGATGCGCCGGCCGCTCACCGACCTGTCGGACGTCCCCGAGCCGGTGTTCCCGCCCGGCATCACCGTCCGCACGTTCGTGCCCGGCCAGGACGACGCGGCCTGGCTGGCCGTCAACGCCGCCGCGTTCGCGCACCACCCCGAGCAGGGTTCGCTGACCCAGCGGGACCTGGACGACCGCAAGGCCGAGCCGTGGTTCGACCCGAAGGGCTTCTTCCTCGCCGTACGGGAGCCGGACGGCGAGCTCGTGGGCTTCCACTGGACGAAGGTGCACGCCGAGGAGCAGTTGGGCGAGGTGTACGTCGTCGGCGTCAGCCCCGAGGCGCAGGGCGGCGGCCTCGGCAAGGCGCTGACCGCGATCGGGCTGCGGCACCTGGCGGCGGAGGGCGTACCGACGGCGATGCTGTACGTGGACGCGGACAACACGGCGGCGGTGCGGGTGTACGAGGGGATGGGGTTCACGACGCACGAGGTGGACCTGATGTACCGCTCGGAGACGTGACGCGGGGAGCTCGGGGAGGGCGAGGTGTTGACACCTCGCCCTCTCTTGCACCACCCTTTCACTACTTGATTAGTGAAAGGGTGATCCAGGGACGTGGTCGAGTACCGCATCGACCGGCGCAGCGGCGTCGCCACCTACCTCCAGATCGTCCAGCAGACCAAACAGGCCCTCCGCCTGGGCCTGCTGGAACCCGGAGACAGGCTGCCCACGGCACGCGAGGTCGTCGAAGCCACCGCCATCAACCCGAACACGGTGCTCAAGGCCTACCGGGAACTGGAACGGGAGGGCCTCGTCGAGGCCCGCCGCGGCCTCGGCACCTTCGTACGGAAGAGCCTGGGCAGCGCCCCGGCCGACTCCCCCCTGCGCGGCGAACTCGCCGACTGGGCCGCCCGCGCCCGCGCGGCCGGGCTGGAGCGGGACGACGTGACGGCGCTCTTCACTTCCGTACGCGACGAGGTCTACAAGGGGGACGACTCGTGACAAGCACGGCACTTGAGGCTCGCGGCCTCGGCAAACGGTACGGACGGCGGCACGCACCCGCGCTGCGGGACTGCTCGTTCCGGCTGCCCGCCGGCCGCATCTGCGCGCTGGCCGGCCCGAACGGCGCCGGGAAGTCGACGCTCCTGGCGCTGGCGGCCGGGCTGCTGCGGCCCAGCGAGGGCACCATACGCGTGCTCGGCACCGACCCCGCGTCGGCCCGCCACCGGGTGGCGTACGTCGCCCAGGACAAGCCGCTGTACCCACAGCTCACGGTCGCCGACACGCTCCGCATGGGCGCCGAACTCAACCCGGGCCGCTGGGACGCCGACGCGGCGGACCGCATCGTCGCGGCCGGGAAGCTCGACCCGGCGGCCCGCGTCCGCACCCTCTCGGGCGGCCAGCGCACCCGCGTCGCGCTCGCCCTCGCCCTCGGCAAGCGCGCCGAACTGCTCCTGCTCGACGAGCCGATGGCCGACCTCGACCCGCTCGCCCGCCACCAGCTGATGGGCACGCTCATGGCGGACGCGGCCGAACGCGGCACGAGCGTCGTGATGTCGTCGCACATCCTCGGCGAGCTGGAGGGCGCCTGCGACTACCTGTTCCTGGTCGACGGCGGCCGGGTCCGCCTCGGCGGCGGCATCGACGACATCCTCGCCGCCCACACCCTGCTCACCGGCCCGGTCGGCGACCTCGCCCCGCACACGGTGGTCGAATCGCGCGTCACGGGCCGCCAGCTCACCGCACTCGTCCGCCACGACGGCCCCGTCGCCCCCACGCCCTGGCACACCACGGAACCGTCCCTGGAGGACCTGTTGCTCGCCCATCTCCGCTCCCCGGACGCCCCACCGCTCCTCACCCCGAGCGCGGCCGTCGACACGGACGGGGCGGTGGCGGCGTGAGCGCGCAGCTTCTGACGGGTCCCCGCTGGCTCGTCGTACGCCAGCACCGGCGGGCGCTGTGGACGGTACTGGGCCTGGTCGTGGCCGCCGGCGCGATGATGGTCGCCTCCCGCGTCTGGGCGGACAGCGCGGCGGAGGCGCTGCGAGCCGTGGACTGCACCGTCAGCAGCACGGAGCGGCGCTGTTTCCAGCCGGCCCGTGACTACACGGACTCCGTCTGGAGTGCCCGGCACCTCATCGAGTACGCCGCGCTCGGCATGATGGCGCTGCCCGCCGTCGTGGGGGCGTTCGTGGCCGGGCCCATGATCGCCCGGGAGCTGGAGACCGGAACGTACAAGCTGGCGTGGACCCAGTCCCCCAGCCCCGCCCGCTGGCTCGCGGCCAAGCTCACCGTGCCCATGGGCGTCGTCATCGCGGGCACGGCACTGTTGACGCTGCTCTTCTCCTGGTCATGGTCGACCGGGCCCGCCCACGACTTCCCCACGTACTGGTACGAGCCCACGATGTACGCCTCGATCGGCGTCATACCCACGGTCTGTGCGGTGATGGGGCTCGCGCTGGGCACGCTCGTCGGACTGCTCGTACGCCGTACCGTGCTCGCGATGAGCGCGACCGTCCTGCTCACCGGCGGAGTTCTGCTCCTCCTGTCCCAGATGCGCGTGCACCTGTGGCCGATCAGGACCACGACCGGCCTGGGTGAGCCACCCGCCGTCAAGATCTCCCGGACATGGCGCGTCGAGGAAGGCATGCTCACACCCTCCGGCGAGCGCATCGGCCCAGACTTCTGTTTCGTCGGCCCGTCGTCCCAGCCACCCGCTCCGTGCGCGGCCGAGCGCAAAGACGTGACGTACTTCCTCGACTACCACCCGGCCTCGCATTTCTGGCCCATCCAGCTCGTGGAGGCGGGCATCGTCCTCGCATTCACCGCCGCCGCGACGTACGCCGCGTTCCGCGTCCTGCGCCGCCACCACGCGTAAGGCTCCCGCCCCGCGCGCCGGTCCCGGAACCCGCCCCCGGCGCACCGGCCCGCGCACGCACCCGCACGTACCGGGGGCGGACGGCCTGGACGGGGGTCTGGCCGTCCGCCCCCGGCACGTCATGTCGTCGTTACCAACCATTCAGACACGCTTGCGACGCTCACTCAATGAAGCCCGCCGTGTCCGCGGCCCGCTCCGACGCGCTTGACCAGCCCATCGCGCGGAAGAATGGTGCCATGAGCCAGCAGCCCGCCGAGGTCCAGGTCCCGCACCCCCAGCCGTCCGTCGGCTCCATCGCCGCGCACCGGCCGCACACCGTGGCACACGTCCCGGTGTCGGACCTGGCGCCGGATCTCGACGCCGATCTCGACTCGTACGAGGAGGACGGCGCGGGCGCCGAGCTGCCCACCGGCCGGTTCCTGGACCGGGAACGCAGCTGGCTGGCGTTCAACGAACGGGTGCTGGAGCTCGCCGAGGACCCGGCCACCCCCCTCCTCGAACGAGCGAACTTTCTCGCGATCTTCGCCTCGAACCTGGACGAGTTCTTCATGGTCCGGGTCGCCGGCCTCAAGCGCCGGATCGCCACCGGCGTCGCCACCCGGTCCGCGTCCGGACTCCAGCCCCGCGAGGTCCTCGACCTGATCTGGACCCGGTCGCGGGAGCTCATGGCCCGGCACGCGGCCTGCTTCCAGCAGGACATCTGCCCCGCCCTGGCCGACGAGGGCGTCCACCTGATCCGCTGGCCCGAACTGACCGAGAAGGAGCAGGCCCGCCTCTTCACCCTCTTCCGCCAGCAGATCTTCCCCGTCCTCACCCCGCTCGCCGTCGACCCCGCCCACCCCTTCCCGTACATCTCCGGCCTCTCCCTCAACCTGGCCGTCGTCGTCCGCAACCCCGTCAGCGGCCACCGCCACTTCGCACGCGTGAAGGTCCCGCCGCTCCTCTCCCGGTTCCTCGAAGCATCCCCGCAGCGCTACGTCCCGCTGGAGGACGTCATCGCCGCGCACCTGGAGGAGCTGTTCCCGGGCATGGAGGTGCTGGCGCACCACATGTTCCGCGTCACGCGCAACGAGGACCTGGAGGTCGAGGAGGACGACGCCGAGAACCTGCTCCAGGCGCTGGAGAAGGAGCTCATGCGCCGCCGCTTCGGGCCGCCGGTGCGCCTGGAGGTCGAGGAGTCGATAGACCCGTACGTCCTCGACCTCCTCGTCCGCGAGCTGAAGGTCTCCGACGCCGAGGTCTACCCGCTGCCCGGCCCGCTGGACCTGACCGGCCTGTTCGGCATCTCCGCCCTCGACCGGCCCGAGCTGAAGTACCCCAAGTTCGTCGCCGGGACGCACCGCGACCTGGCCGAGGTCGAGTCGGCGTCCGCGCCCGACATCTTCGCCGCGCTGCGCGAACGGGACGTGCTGCTGCACCACCCGTACGACTCCTTCTCCACCTCCGTCCAGGCCTTCCTGGAGCAGGCCGCCGGTGACCCCGACGTCCTCGCCATCAAGCAGACCCTCTACCGCACCTCCGGCGACTCCCCCATAGTCGACGCCCTCATCGACGCGGCCGAGTCCGGCAAGCAGGTCCTCGTCCTCGTCGAGATCAAGGCCCGCTTCGACGAGCAGGCCAACATCAAGTGGGCGCGCAAGCTGGAGGAGGCGGGCTGCCACGTCGTGTACGGGCTGGTCGGCCTGAAGACCCACTGCAAGCTGTCGCTCGTCGTCCGCCAGGAGGGCGACACGCTGCGCCGTTACAGCCACGTCGGCACCGGCAACTACCACCCCAAGACGGCCCGGCTGTACGAGGACCTCGGCCTGCTGACCGCCGACCCGCAGGTCGGCGCGGACCTGTCCGACCTGTTCAACCGGCTGTCCGGCTACTCGCGCCGGGAGACCTACCGCCGCCTCCTCGTCGCGCCCAAGTCGCTGCGGGACGGCCTGATCTCGCGGATCAACAAGGAGATCGTCCACCACCGTGCCGGGCGGCCCGCCTACGTCCGCATCAAGGTCAACTCGATGGTCGACGAAGCCGTCATCGACGCCTGCTACCGCGCCTCGCAGGCCGGCGTACCGGTGGACATCTGGGTACGCGGCATCTGCGCCGTACGGCCGGGAGTCGCCGGCCTGTCGGAGAACATCCGGGTCCGCTCGATTCTCGGACGGTTCCTGGAACACTCCCGGATCTTCGCGTTCGGGAACGGCGGCGAGCCCGAAGTCTGGTTCGGCAGCGCCGACATGATGCACCGTAACCTCGACCGCCGCATAGAAGCCCTGGTACGGGTCTCCGACCCGGCCCACCGCGCCGCCCTCAACCGGCTGCTGGACACCGGCATGGCCGACACCACCTCGTCCTGGCACCTCGGACCGGACGGGGACTGGACGCGGCACGCGACGGACCACGACGGCCAGCCGCTGCGGCACGTCCAGGAGATGCTGATCGACGCGCGGAGGCGCCGACGTGCACAACCCTGACCGGACCCCCGCGGGCGAGATCCTGTCGCCCTACCTCCACGCCCGGGCGGCGGACTTCCTGCGCAGCCTGCGGTCCCACACCGAATGCGGCGCGGACACGGCGGGCGCCGAGGAGGCCGCCCGGGCGCTGCGCGCCGCCGCCCGCCGCATCAGCGGGACGCTGCACACCTTCCGGCCGCTGCTGGACGCCGCGTGGGCGGACCAGTTGCGTACGGAACTGGCGTGGCTGTCCGGCACGCTGGCCGCCGAGCACGCCTGTACGTCGCGGCTCGTCCGGCTCGTCGACGCGCTGGCCCGGCTGTCGGGCGGTGGCGCTTCCGCGGTCCCGTCGCCCCGGTCCGGCGGCTCCGGCTCCGGTGCGGAGGCCATGGCCGTGGGTGCGGCGCGGGCGGGGGCGCTGCTGGAGCGGCAGCTCACCCTGGCCCGGACGCGCGCCCACTCCGCCGCCCTCCAGTCGCTGGGCTCCTCCCGGTTCCACGCGGTCGCCGACGCGGTCGCGCTGCTCGCCTCGGAGGTGCCGCTGGGCCCCGCCGCCACCGCGCCCGCCGCCGAGGTGCTCGGCCCGCCCGCGGAGGTCGTCGAGCGCCGGCTCCTGGACGCGGTGGCCGCCCTGCCGATGGCCCCGGCGGTGGGGGGTGAGCAGCTGGACGGGCCCTGGCACCAGGTGCGGCTCCTGCTGCGGCTGCACCGGTACGCGGGCGAGGTGCGGGGCGCGCAGCCCGTGCTGTACGAGGCGGGCCGGGCGCTGGACCGCCACCGGGACGCCGCGGAGGCGGCCGCCGCCGCCGCGACCGCCGCGCGTACGCCGCGCATCGCCCCCGCGACGGCCTACGCGCTCGGGGTGCTGCACGCGGACCAGCGGCACGAGGTGGAGGCGGCCCGGCACGCCTTCCAGCGCGCCTGGCAGCGTACGGCGGTGACGGCGCGGTGACCGTGGTCCCGGCCGCCGGCTGCGTCCTGTGGCGGCGGGTGCCCGGCGGCCTGGAGCTGTGCCTGGTCCACCGCCCCAAGTACGACGACTGGTCCTTCCCCAAGGGCAAGCCCAAGCGCGGCGAGGACCTGCCGGCCACGGCCGTCCGCGAGGTCCTGGAGGAAACCGGCCACCACTGCCGCCCGGGCGCCCGCCTCCCGACGGTCCGCTACGTCATGGCCGACGGCCGTACGAAGCAGGTCACCTACTGGGAGGCGGAGGCGACGGGCGGCACGTTCGTCCCGACCCGGGAAGTGGACCGCCTCCTGTGGCTCCCACCCCAGGCGGCCCTGACCCGGCTGTCCCACCACCAGGACCACCCCCTGGTCCCGGCGCTCCTGGCCGCTCTCGGCGTACCGGGCTGAGCCACCCGGATACATTGCTGCTCATGTCGACGCCCGCTCAGCAGCCCAATCCGTACCAACAGCCCGCCTATCCGCAGCAGTACGGCACTCCGGCACCCAACCCGTACCTCCAGCAGCCGTTCCCGGCGCCCGGAGGGACCGGAGGGAAGCGGATACCGGGCTGGCTGCTCGCCGTCACCGGCGCGGTGGTCGCCTCCGCAGTGTGGGCGACGACGCTCTTCGTGACGGGCGTCTTCGACAGGGAGGGCGCCGCCGCTCCCGCGAAGCCCGGCTTCGGCGGGTACGAGTACGAGGCGAACCTGTGCGGGGCCGCCCCGCTCAACGCCTTCCGGGGGCGCTACAGCCTCGCGGGGGCCGACTCGCGCTACACCTCCCAGCAGGAGGGTCTCGACCAGAGCTACTGCCACCGGGACCTGAAGGACCTGCAGGCCACCGAGAAGGACGGCGAGACCGTGTTCGTCCGGACGTCGGCCGAGTGGCACAGGGCGGGCGACCCGTCGGCCGAGTTCGCGTCGTCGTACTGGGCGTACCGCGACAAGACGACCGACAAGTCCCGGTACCGCTACCAGCCGGCCCCCATCGACAACCTCGGCGACGAGGCGTTCCTGGTGACCGAATACCGCGGAGAGGGAAAGGACACGGTCGGCAGCATGCTGCTCGCCGTGCGATCCGGCTGGTTCACCTTCGAGATGGAGTGGACCTGGTACGGCGGCGGCCCCGACAGCAAGGTCGAGCGGCCGGACGAGAAGGACCTCAAGGACTGGCTCATCAGGGACACCACCGAGGCGCTGGCCGCCCTGAAGCAGAAGGGCTGACCCCCACCCACGGAGCCCCGCACCCGGCGTCCGGCCGGGGTGGGGCCGTGCAGGGTCGTCCCCGCAGAGCTTGGGGGAGGCGCCTGGTGGGCTCCCCTTTTCCCGTACCCAAGGCCGCCGGCCTCGTGGGGGGTACCCCCTCTGAGGGAGAGACGAGCCCGGAGGGGCCCCGCCCCCCACCCGCCGGCAGGCGCCGAGCCGCACCGCACCACCGGCGGGTGGAGCCGCCACAAGGGCAGCGCCCCGTCCCGTTGTGCCCACCCGTCCCGCCCCAGCGGGACGACTGCCCACAACGGGAGGCCCGGCGGTGTCACACCTCCGGGGTACCTCCGTCTCCGTACCCGCCCCCCGCTCGGGTGGTCCGGATGCCGCCCGGCGTCCCGCGCGCACCGGCGCACGACCCCCGCCCCCGGGGCCGCACCACCCCGCACCACCCCGCACGACGCCGCCCACGGCGGCGGGCCGCCGCGCACCGCAGGGGCCACCGCCCCGCGTGCACACGGCCGCGCCCCCGCGCAAAGGGCACCGCCCCCCGCCCGCACAATGAACCGCACCGCCCCCGCTCGCGGCGCCCCGGCACAATGAGCCGCACCGCCCCTCACCGCGGCTTCCGTCACGGTTCACCTGCCGTTCACTCTCCCCCGTCGGCCACTTCACCTGTTCTGCCTAATTTCGGCCGTGCACGGTGAACGACGCACCACTCGCAAGAGCACGCGCCGCCCACCACCCACTCCCCGACACACGCCGCCGCCCTGCACACACCGGACCGGCGGCTCCTGGAAGGAACACCCGAAAGTGAAGCTTCAGCGCAAGAACGGGCTTCGCGCCACCGCGCTCGGCGCCCTCGCCGTCTCCGGCGCCCTGGTCCTCACGGCGTGTGGTTCGGACGACAACACCGGCGCCTCCACCGGCGGCAAGAAGACCGGGGCCGCGTCGAACATCAAGTGCGCCGACGCCAAGGGCCAGCTCCTGGCCTCCGGCTCCTCCGCGCAGAAGAACGCCATGGACCTGTGGGTCAAGAACTACATGGCCGCCTGCCCGGGCGTGGAGATCAACTACAAGTCCTCCTCCTCCGGTGAGGGCATCATCGCCTTCAACCAGGGCACCGTCGGCTTCGCCGGCTCGGACTCCGCGCTCAAGCCGGAGGAGGTCGCCGAGTCGAAGAAGATCTGCAAGAGCGGCCAGGGCATCAACCTGCCCATGGTCGGCGGCCCGATCGCCATCGGCTACAACGTGCCCGGCGTGAAGGACCTGGTCCTCGACGCTCCCACCATCGCCAAGATCTTCAACGACAAGATCAAGAAGTGGGACCACCCGGACATCGCCAAGCTCAACCCGAACGCCAAGCTTCCGAGCACCTCGATCCAGGCGTTCCACCGCTCCGAGGACTCCGGCACCACCCAGAACCTCGGCAAGTACCTCGGCAAGTCCGCCAAGGCGGACTGGCCGTACGAGGCCGAGAAGAAGTGGCCGGCCCCCGGTGGCCAGGCCGCGTCCGGCTCCTCCGGCGTCGCCGCCCAGGTGAAGCAGGCCGAGGGCGCCATCGGCTACTTCGAGCTGAGCTACGCCACCTCGCAGAACATCCCGACCGTCCAGATCAACACCGGCGCCGCCGCCCCGGTCGCGGCCACCTCGGAGAACGCCTCCAAGGCCATCGCCGCCGCCAAGGTCAAGGGCACCGGCAAGGACCTGGCCCTGGAGCTGGACTACGCCACCAAGGCGGAGGGCGCGTACCCGATCGTCCTGGTGACCTACGAGGTCGTCTGCGACACCGGCAACAAGCCCGACACCCTCGGCACGGTCAAGTCCTTCCTGACCTACACCGCCTCCGAGGAGGGCCAGAAGGTCCTGTCCGAGGCCGGCTACGCCCCGATCCCGGCCGAGATCAACGCCAAGGTCCGCGAGACCGTCAACGGCCTCTCCTAAGCACGAGCAACGGCCGGCCCGGGGCACGACGACCGGGCCGGCCTCCACCCCATCCGGTGCACCGCCGCCAGGGGAGCCGCCACCGCGGACTTCCCCCACACAGACCGGAAAGACCATGGCTATAACCACTGACAACGCACCGGCTCCGCCGGTCGCCGGGAAGACGGGTTCCACGTCCACCGGCCGCGCGGGCGACAAGATCTTCCTCGGCCTCTCCCGCGGCTCGGGCATCCTGCTCCTGGTGATCATGGCGTCGATCGCCGTGTTCCTCACCTACCGGGCCTCGCTCGCCCTCTCCGAGAACGAAGGCAGCTTCCTCACCACCTTCGACTGGAACCCGGCCGGCAACCCGCCCGTCTTCGGCATCGCCGTCCTGCTCTTCGGCACGATCGTGAGCTCGATCGTCGCGATGGTGATCGCGGTCCCGATCGCCGTCGGCATCGCGCTGTTCATCTCGCACTACGCGCCCCGCAAGCTGGCCGCGCCCCTCGCGTACGTCGTCGATCTGCTGGCCGCCGTGCCGTCGATCATCTACGGCATCTGGGGCGCCCTCTTCCTGGTCCCGTACCTGGAGGGCCTGAACCTCTGGCTGGACCAGTTCCTGGGCTGGACGTACATCTTCGAGAAGACCGAGGTCGGCGTCGCCCGCTCGCTGTTCACCGTCGGCATCCTGCTCGCGATCATGATCCTGCCGATCGTGACGAGCGTCAGCCGTGAGGTCTTCCTCCAGGTGCCGCGCATGAACGAGGAGGCCGCCCTGGCCCTCGGCGCGACCCGCTGGGAGGTCATCCGCCTCTCCGTGCTGCCCTTCGGCCGCTCCGGCGTCATCTCCGCCTCGATGCTGGGCCTCGGCCGCGCGCTCGGCGAGACGATGGCCGTCGCGACGGTCCTCTCCCCGAGCTTCGTGATCTCGCTGCACCTGCTCAACCCGGGCGGCGGTACGTTCGCCCAGAACATCGCCGCGAAGTTCGACGAGGCCAACGAACTCGGGCGCGACGCCCTGATCGCCTCCGGCCTGGTGCTCTTCGTCCTCACCCTGCTGGTCAACGGCGCGGCCCGCCTGATCATCGCGCGCCGCAAGGAGTACTCGGGGGCGAACGCCTGATGAGCAACATGATCCAGGACGCCACCCCCGCGCAGGCCGCCCCCGGCCCCCGCCCGGGCAGCCTCAGCGCGCGCCGCATGCCGCGCTGGGCACCGGCCGGCTTCGCCGCCGTGTCCATCGCCCTCGGTATCGGCGTCGGCGCCGCCACCGGCCTCGACAGCCGCATCCAGTGGGGCCTGATCGCGGCCGCCCTGTTCGTCGTCATCTCGTACATCGCGACCTCGGCCGTCGAGAACCAGCGTCAGGCCAAGGACCGGCTCGCCACCAGCGTCGTCTGGGTGTGCTTCGTCCTCGCCGTCGTACCGCTGCTGTCCCTGATCTGGGTGACGGTCAGCCGGGGCATCAAGGTCCTCGACGGGTACTTCCTCACCCACTCGATGGCCGGCGTCCCCGGCTTCGACGTCGGCGGCGGTGTCTACCACGCGCTGATCGGCACCCTGGAGCAGGTCGGCCTCGCCACCCTCGTCTCCGCGCCGATCGGCCTGCTGACCGCCGTCTACCTCGTCGAGTACGGCAAGGGCGCGCTCGCCAAGGCCGTGACGTTCTTCGTCGACGTCATGACGGGCATCCCCTCGATCGTCGCCGGTCTGTTCATCCTCTCGATCATGCTGATCGCGGGCCTGGCGCCGTCCGGCCTGATGGGCGCGCTGGCACTGGCGATCCTGATGATCCCGGTCGTGGTCCGCTCCACGGAGGAGATGCTCAAGCTCGTCCCGAACGAGCTGCGGGAGGCCGCGCTCGCCCTCGGCGTACCGAAGTGGCGCGTCATCCTGAAGGTGGTCATCCCCACCGCGCTCGGGGGTATCACCACGGGTGTGATGCTCGCGATCGCCCGTATCGCCGGTGAGACCGCCCCGATCATGCTGCTGGTCTTCGGCAGCCAGCTGATCAACACCAACCCCTTCGAAGGTGCCCAGTCCTCGCTCCCCTTCTATATCTGGGAGCAGTACAGGGTCGGCAGTGAGGCGTCGTACGACCGCGCCTGGGCCGCCGCCCTCGTCCTGATCGCCTTCGTCATGATCCTCAACCTGGTCGCCCGCGGCATCGCCCGCTGGAAGGCCCCGAAGACCGGCCGCTAAGGCCACCTGGAAGTGATTGAAATGGCCAAGCGAATCGACGTCAGCGGCCTCACCGCCTACTACGGCTCCCACAAGGCGATCGACGACATCTCCATGACCGTCGAGCCCCGCTCCGTGACGGCCTTCATCGGCCCGTCCGGCTGCGGCAAGTCCACCTTCCTGCGCACCCTGAACCGTATGCACGAGGTCACCCCCGGTGGCCGCGTCGAGGGCAAGGTGATGCTGGACGACGAGAACCTGTACGGCAAGGACGTCGACCCCGTCGCCGTGCGCCGCACGGTCGGCATGGTCTTCCAGCGCCCGAACCCCTTCCCGACGATGTCGATCTTCGACAACGTGGCGGCGGGGCTGCGCCTCAACGGCTCGTACAAGAAGGCCGAGCTCGCGGAGGTCGTCGAGCGCTCCCTCAGGGGCGCGAACCTCTGGAACGAGGTCAAGGACCGCCTCAACAAGCCCGGCTCCGGCCTCTCCGGCGGTCAGCAGCAGCGCCTGTGCATCGCCCGCGCGATCGCGGTCGAGCCGGACGTGCTGCTGATGGACGAGCCGTGCTCGGCACTCGACCCGATCTCCACGCTCGCCATCGAGGACCTGATCAGCGAGCTGAAGGAACGGTTCACGATCGTCATCGTGACCCACAACATGCAGCAGGCCGCCCGCGTCTCCGACCGCACCGCCTTCTTCAACCTGGCCGCGGTCGGCCAGCCCGGCAAGCTGATCGAAATCGACGACACGGAGCGCATCTTCTCCAACCCGTCGGTCCAGGCGACGGAGGACTACATCTCCGGCCGCTTCGGATAGTTGCCCCGCTCGGGGTCAACCCGGGCCGGGGGCGTTGGTGGTTGCTGTGAGTGGGTGGTGCGCTCGGGGGCAACCACGCCACCGCGCTCCGTGGCCACTCCAGGCCGCTGGTGACCGGCCCGCCCCCTCGGAACTCCTTGCGGTGCTGCATGGCGGTGCCACCGCAAGGCAAGGGCCCGCCCTCTCTCCCAGAGGGCGGGCCCATCCGTCTTTTGTGCGGGGGTCCGGGGGCGGAGCCCCCGGACATTGGCCCCGTCAGCCGAAGAACAACCGCACCACGAAGAAGCTCGACGCCGCGACCAGCGCCGCCGCCGGCATGGTGATGAACCACCCCAGGATGATGTTCTTCGCGACGCCCCACCGCACCGCGTTCACCCGCTTCGTCGCGCCCACGCCCATGATCGCCGACGTGATGACGTGCGTCGTCGAGATCGGCGCGTGGAAGAGGAACGCCGAGCCGAACATGATCGACGCACCCGTCGTCTCCGCGGCGAACCCCTGCGGCGGGTCCAGCTCGATGATCTTGCGGCCCAGCGTACGCATGATGCGCCAGCCGCCCGCGTACGTACCCAGCGACAGCATCACCGCGCACGCGACCTTCACCCACACCGGGATCGGGTCACCGGCCTGCTCGACATCGGCGATGACCAGCGCCATCACCACGATGCCCATCGTCTTCTGGGCGTCCTGGAGGCCGTGGCCGAGCGCCATGCCCGCCGCCGACACGGTCTGGGCGATACGGAAGCCCCGCTTCGCCTTGTGCGGGTTCGACTTGCGGAAGATCCACATGATCCCGCACATCACCAGGTAGCCGACCACCAGGCCGACCACCGGCGACACGAACATCGGGATGACGATCTTGTCGACGACACCGCCCCAGTAGACGGTCGTCCCGCCCGCCAGCGCCGCGCCGACCATCCCGCCGAACAGCGCGTGCGAGGACGACGAGGGCAGGCCGAAGTACCAGGTGATCAGGTTCCAGACGATCGCGCCGACCAGCGCCGCGAAGAGGATGCCCATGCCCCGCTGGCCCTCGGGCGTCTGGATCAGGCCCTCGCTGACGGTCTTGGCCACGCCGCTGCCCAGGAAGGCGCCGGCGAGGTTCATCACCGCGGCCATCGCGAGCGCCGCACGCGGGGTCAGCGCCCGGGTGGAGACGGACGTGGCGATGGCGTTCGCCGAGTCGTGGAAGCCGTTCGTATACGTGAAACCGAGCGCGACACCGATGGTCACGACCAGTGCGAAGGTGTCCACGAAGCTCAGGACTCCTTGACCGCGATGGTCTCCACCGTGTTGGCCACGTGCTCGAAGGCGTCGGCGGCCTCTTCCAGTACGTCCACGATCTGCTTCAGCTTGAGCACCTCGATGGCGTCGTACTTGCCGTTGAAGAGGTGGGCAAGCAGCTTGCGGTGGATCTGGTCCGCCTGGTTCTCCAGCCGGTTGACCTCGATCCAGTACTCGGTGAGGTTGTCCATCGTCCGCAGGTGCGGCATCGCCTCGGCGGTCAGCTCCGCCGCCCGCGCCAGCACCTCGATCTGCTGCTCGACACCCTTCGGCAGCTCCTCCACGTTGTAGAGGACGACCAGGTCGACGGCCTCCTCCATGAAGTCCATGATGTCGTCGAGCGACGACGCGAGGTTGTAGATGTCCTCGCGGTCGAACGGCGTGATGAAGGAGGAGTTCAGCTGGTGGAAGATCGCGTGGGTCGCGTCGTCGCCCGCGTGCTCCGCTGCCCGCATCCGCTCCGCGATCTCGGCCCGGGCGGAGGAATCCGCTCCGAGCAGTTCCATCAGGAGTTTGGAGCCCGTGACGATGTTGTCCGCGGATGCGGAGAACATGTCGTAGAAGCTCGTCTCCCTGGGGGTCAGACGAAAGCGCACGTGGGGTCCTCTAGGTGCATGGGTTTCGGTCAGGCTGATGCTAGGCGCATCATCCGGCCACGGCTAACCGGCGTTCTTCAGTGTCGCCCATCAGGCACAGTGAACAGAACCGGCCCCCGCCACCTTCGGCCAAGGATCGGTACCATATACCCACGAGGGGTATCTAAAACCCCATGGACAACGGGAGGACGCGATGACGACCACCGAGGCGGCCGGCCTTCCGGTCACGGAACCAGAAGGCACGGAGGCCACCGAGGCCCTCGAGGTCACCGACCACGACCACGGCGTGCACGGGTACCACCAGCAGAAGACCGAACACCTCAAGCGCCTGCGCCGCATCGAGGGCCAGATCCGGGGCCTGCAGCGGATGGTCGACGAGGACGTCTACTGCATCGACATACTCACTCAGGTCTCCGCGTCCACGAAGGCCCTCCAGTCCTTCGCCCTCCAGCTCCTGGAGGAACACCTGCGCCACTGCGTCGCCGACGCCGCCGTCAAGGGCGGGGACGAGATCGACGCGAAGGTCGAGGAGGCGACGAAGGCGATCGCCCGCATGATGCGGACGTGACCGCGCCGGAGTCGTAGGCGTCAAGCGTCAAGCGTCACCGGGGCGCGGCAGACCCGCCGCGCCCCTCGGGTATCACGTTCAGCACCTCGTCGATGAGGTCCGCGCTGAGCCGCTCGCCGTCCGTGGCGGACGCCGCGATCATCAACTCACCGCACAGCTCGATCTCGGCGAGGGCCACGTGGTCCTGGACTGTCGTCGGAGTGGGCGGGGCCACGCGCATCACCTCTTCCTGCCGGTGCCGGCTTCCTAGCGTAGGGAGCGCGACACGCACCGCGCATGGCACGTCCGGACCATTCTGCGATGGTCAGGCCTTGACCTTCCCCGCATAGATGTCCTTGCCGGGCGGCAGTTGCACGACGACGGGGACACCGAACTCGTACAGCAGCGTCGTCGACGCGACCGCGACCGTACGCCCCTGGTTGGCGAAGCTGAACTGGTGGCGCACCTTGCGCAGCCGCCCCTCGCGGTCCAGATACGCGTCGAACGGCACCGCGTCCCTGGCGAACCCTTTCGCCGCCGCCGCGAGCGCCCCGCGCACCTGCGGCGACGCCGCCCGCGCCGCCCGTCCCAGGTCGCTGACCCCGCGGTAGTGGGTGACCGGCACCCCCGCGAGCTCCTCCTCGCCGACGTACGTCACGTCCTCGGCGCCGCGCAGCAGCTCGGCGGCGGCCGCCGGATCGGTCGCGCCGCCGGTGACGAGGTTGCCGTCCTCCAGGGTGGTGGTGTCGACGCGGACCCACTTGTCGGCGGGCACGCCGGCGCCCCGGTTCTTCATGTAGAGCGCGCCGGGGGCAAGGAGCTCGGTGATCGGGCGGTGCCCGTCGGTGCCGGAGGGGTCCTCGGGCAGGACGACCTTGAGCTGCCCGTGCCGCTTGACGAAGTCGTACGCGCCCTCGCCCCGGATCGTCACCCGCGTCCCGCCGGTCGCCATCTCCATGGACGTACGCGCCTTGGACGTCCCCGCCCGCGTCAGCGCGTCAGGAGCCCCGCGTACCGCATCGCCCGGGTCCACGCCGGGCGAGGCATCGGCCGCCGCCGAACATCCGGTGACCATCGCGCCCACCACGGCGGCCGCGACGGCGAACGCGCCGCTCCTGCGCCTCTGCTGCACCACCATCGCCTGCCAACCCCCAACACTGTGCCGCTGGCTGCCCGAGACCCCCACCCGCCCCTGATAACGACCGCACGGGCGCACCGTCACGCCGGTACCGTGGAGCTGTGCACGCGCATGACCAGACACCCGCCGTCCCGGACGTCCACAACGCCACGACCACCGAGCGGGGTTCGTTCTCCGTGGCCCGCTGCACCTGCGGCTGGGCAGGACCTGCGAGACGGTCACGGGACCGGGCGCGGACGGACGCGGCGGCACACATGGCGGCACCGCCTCCCAACCGCGGCCGAGGGCTCCCGGCGGGCTAGGGGATGCCCGGCGGATCAGGCTGGATCAGCGAGCGGCGTCATGCGGCTTCGGATCCAAGGCGGAGCGGAGGAGGGAGTCGACACGGAGCGTCGGCGACCGACGACAACGCCGGAGACGGATTCGCAGGGCGTCGCGAGCCCAGCAAGATCCGCCGGGCACCCTAGGCCGCCAGGTCGTTCTCGCCCGAGCCCGCGCCCGTCGCGGAGCCCGAGCCGAGGCGCGGCTCGGCGATGTCCAGCGTCTCGTGCCGCTCCCGCGCGGGCGCCTTGCGCGACCGTACGAGCCACCCGGCCCGCCCGGAACGCGCCACCGCCGACACCAGCGGCGTCAGCAGCGCGAGGGCGACCGGGGCGAGGAGCAGCGCCACCGCCGTACCGAGCGCAAACCCGCCGACGACGTCCGTCGGGTAGTGCACGCCCATGTAGACGCGGCAGAAGCCCTCGACGAGGGCGAGACCGATCGCGGCGAGGCCGAAGCGGCGGTTGGCGACGAAGACGCCCACGCCGATGGCCATCGCCATGGTGGCGTGGTCGCTCACGAACGAGAAGTCCGTCTTCCCGTCGACGAGCACCTCAAGCCCTTGGTGGTCCAGGAAGGGCCGGGGCCGCTCCACGAACCCACGGATCGGGATGTTGACGAGGAGGGCCACACCGGCGGCGAGCGGAGCCCAGATCAGACCGGCGACGGCGGCGACGGAGTCCTCCATGCTGCCGCGCCGGCGCACGCTCCACCAGCACCAGAGCACGGCCAGCACCATCGCCAGCATGATCCCGTACTCGCCGGTGAACCCCATGACGCGGTCGAACCACGAAGGGGCGTCCTTCGCCAGGCCGTTGATGTCGTAGAGCAGGCCGACATCGGGGTTCGAACCGTCCGATGCGAGTCCAGCCATCTCCTGCGGCCCCTTGCCTTGTGTCACCCGGTCAGTGTCGTCGTCTGGTCAGTGTCGTCATCGTCAGTGCAGGGAACGACCCACGGGAGGGGTACGTTCCACTCTCCACGGAACGATCACCATGACGTTATCGAAGAGTGATACGTACGCGCAGCTCAGGGCCGCGCCGTGGGGAGCGCTTTCGCGCCATCCTCGGTGACGCGGGTGGCGCCGAAGTAGTCCGGCGTATCGATCTTGTCGAACCGGATGACGGCCCCGGTGTACGGGGCGTTGATCATGTACCCGCCGCCGACGTACAGCCCCACGTGCCGGATGGCGCGCGAATTGGTCAAGTCGTCCGAGAAGAAGACGAGATCTCCCGGCAGCAGCTCGTCCCGCGACGGATGCGGACCCGCGTTGTACTGATCGTTGGCGACGCGCGGCAGCTCGATGCCCACCGTCCGGTACGCGGCCTGCGTCAGCCCCGAGCAGTCGAAGCGCCCCTGCTGCTCCGGCGTCCCGTTGCCGCCCCACAGGTAGGGCGTGCCGAGCTTCTTCTGCGCGAAGTAGATCGCCCCGGCCGCCTGCCGCGACGGCTCGACCCGGCCGACGGGCCGCGCGAAGCTCTTCTCCAGGGTGCGGATGATCCGGACGTAGTTCTGCGTCTCGCTGATCCCGGGCACGCCACCGGCCTTTATCACCCGGTACGCACCGGCGTTGTAGGCGGCGAGCATGTTGTTCGTCCGGTCGCCCGGCACGTCCTTCACATACCCGGCGAGCTCGCAGTCGTACGAGGCGGCCGACGGAATGGCGTCCGCCGGGTCCCACACGTCCCGGTCGCCGTCCTTGTCCCCGTCGATCCCGTGCGTGGCCCACGTCCCGGGGATGAACTGCGCGATACCGCGCGCGTCGGCATGGCTCACGGCCTTCGGGTTCCAGCCACTCTCCTGGTACAACTGCGCGGCGAGCAGAGCGGGGTTGATGGCGGGGCACAGGTTCCCCCACCGCTGCACGAGCGGCTGGTACGCCGCCGGCACGGCCCCCTTCGCCAGCCCGACAGCCCCATGGAGGGCACCCCCGGCCCCGCCGAGCAGACCGGCGGCGGCGGAGTACGTCCCGACGACGAGCAGCGCGACGAAGCTCAGGCACGCCCCTACGGACACCCCGGCGACCAGCCACGCCTTACGCACCGTCAACCACCCCTCACGACATGGCAGTCCACCGAGCGCCAGTGTAGGCGGCGGGCCGGCCGTTCAGGGGGTGGACGCCCAGGGCGGCCGAGGTGTCGGCGTACGGCCGGAACGGGGGCGTACGTCCCCACGGGCGCCCTTCACGCCGTCACGCCGTCACGCCGTCACGCCGTCACGCCGTCACGCCGTCACGCGCAACGAGCCACGGCGAAGGGCGCGCCCCACGCCCCGGCACCTACCCCGGCTCCGGGGGTCCGCCCGCGCCCCGGAACCGACCGCCCCAGCCCCACCGGCCCAGCGGGTCCTCGCCCCCCCACGCCCCGGGGCGGGGCCGACCGGTATTGGTCACCGTTCCGGGCCGCCCTCCCTCCCGAGAGTCGCGGGCTCCGGCACCCTGTCAAGGGCGCTTCGCGTCGGCTTCGCCGATGGCCTACGGCCACCCTTGACAGGCCGCCTCCACCCGCGCGTTTTCTCTCGGAGGGCGGCCCCGGGGAGCAGGCATCCGGAGGGCGCACTGCTTTGCCGGCGCTCGTGGCCGAGGCGGCCCAGCCGGGGCAGGCGCGGCAGTGGAATGGGGCGGTGGCTGGTGGGCTTGGCGGCTGTCGGCTGTCTCTGGGTTGCGGTACAAGACCTCGCTTCGGTGGGTGGTGGGTGCGCGGGAGTGCGATGGGGCTTCCGGGCTCGGTCCGGCGACTGCGGGCGGGTGAGGGGTCGGGGTTCAGGCAGGTGGCTGGGGTGAGTGCGGGGTTGGGCCGGGGCGGAGCCCCACCCGGTCAGGGCACGGCAGGCACCCGGCCGCCGGGACGGCAGGGCCGGGGCGCGGCCTCCCGGACAGTCGGGCGCGCGGCCAGGTCGGTCCGGCCACCGACACCGGCCGCCGGGGCACCCCCGCCGCTCCCCTGCCCGGGGAAGTCCGGGAAGGGGCGGCCTCTCCGGTCCCTCAGGTCACACCCGTATCGGACCACCGGAGTTGTGGGCGCAATAGGACACCCAGAGCCGGACATCCACGGCGGCAAGGTGTCCTACACCGCACACAACTCCCCGGCCAGGTGCCGGTGTGACGGTAGGGGCTGGCGAGGCGTCCTGGTGAGGCAGGCGGGGCCAGGGGGACTCTCAAGCCCGGCACGCCGCGCCCGCGTGACGCCAGACGCCGACCGTCGTGCCCCGTCACAGGACCAGGTCAGCCCGGCACCCGGCACCTGCCTGGGGCGCGGCCTTCCGGGCCCCACTGCTGCGCTGTGGCAGCCCCGAGGCCCCGGACACGTCATCGGACCCACAGGGCGGGCCCCTCCGGCCCCTCCAGTCCCAGCCGTATCGCCCTGCCAGAGTTGTGGGCGGGATCGGACACCCACAGCCCGCACACCACGGCGAGAAGGTGTCCCACACCGCACACAACACCCCCGAACCCGGTGCTGGCGTGACCAAGGCGACGGGTGAGGTCTGTCTGTGTGGCAGGCGCGGCCGGTGAGGTGCCCGGGAGCAACCACGGGCAGCAGAGGATTGGACCGGGCCCGTGAGCCAACAGGCCGGGCAACCGGGCACCCCTTCGTCAGGGCAACACCCAGGCCCAGCCACCACCCCACCCCAGCCACCCGCCTGAACCCCAACCCCCCCCACCCACCCGCAGCCGCCGAACCGAGCCCAGAAACCCCACACCACTGCCGCGCACCCACCACCGGCAGGAGCGAGGTCCTGTACCGCAGCCGACAGACGGCCGCCCGCCGCCAAGCCAAGCAGCACCGCCCCATTCCACTGCCGCGCCCCCTCCGCCGCCCGCCTCCCGGCCACGAACGGCACCGGCCAAGGGGCGCCCCTCCTGGACCCATCCCCCCGGGCCGCCCTCCGAGTGGGAAAAGGCGGGCGGAGGCGGCCGGTCAAGGGTGGAGCGCAGCGACATCGCGAAGCGACGCGACCGAAGGGAGCGCCCTTGAGGGGGCGCCGGAGCCCGCCACACTCGGAGAGAGGGCGGCCCACACTCCCACCATGACCAGGGCGTTCACCCGCCGAAGGCCAGAAGCACGACCAGCGCGGTGAGGATCGTGGCTTGGGGCAGCAGTGCGGCACGGGCAGCCCATCGACGGGCGGGGCGCCAGCGCTGGTGCCAGGGGAGCGCGGTCGCGACGGCGAGGGCCGCGAGAGTCACGTACGGGAGCGCCTGGTAGGCGACGTACATCACGGCGAGGGGTCCCCTGGTGCCGGGCCCGCAGTCGCGGGGGCCGCAGCTGTCGGTGCTCATCGTGGCGAGGCCCACGATGAGCAGGCACAAGGGGTACGTGACCAGCGCCACCACGGCGGCCGTCGCGGCCGGCCGCCAGGCCGTACGGTCCCGGCCGCCGTCACCCTCGCCGTCGCCGTCGATGCCGGCGAGCCCCGGGCGCTGGAAGTACGCGTGGATCGTCTCAAGTGCCTTCATGGGCCCAGTTCACCGCACCGGGGCGGCGCGCCGCCTCGGTGCGGGTACTCAGCTCGTGCGGGACCGTCTACTCAGCCTTGCGGCCCACGCCCGCGTACATGGCGACCGCGTCGGCTGGTGCCTCCGGGCGCCACTGCGAGCAGGGGACGACGCCGGGGTCGAGGAGCTCCAGGCCGTCGAAGTAGTGGGTGATGGCCTCCGGGGTGCGCTGGGTGAGCTTGGGGGTGCCGTGCTCGTTCCAGAAGGCGACCGCCGCGTCGACGTCCGGCATGGAGGGGTGGACGACCGTGTGGGAGAGGACGAGGTGGCTGCCCGGGGCCAGGGCGTCCATGAGGCGGCGGACGATGGCGTACGACTCGGCGTCGTCCTCGATGAAGATGACGACGCCGAGCAGCATGAGGGCGACCGGCCGGTCCAGGTCGAGGGTCTTGGCGGCCGCCTCCAGGATGGTGTCGACGTCACGGAGGTCGGCGTCGATGTAGTCCGTGCGGCCCTCGGGGGTGCCGACGAGGAGGGCGCGGGCGTGGGCGAGGACGAGCGGGTCGTTGTCGACGTACACGATGCGGGCGTCCGGGGCGACGCGCTGGGCGACCTCGTGGGTGTTGTCGGCGCTCGGCAGGCCGGTGCCGATGTCCAGGAACTGGCGGATACCCGCCTCCGCCGCCAGGTGCCGCACGGCGCGGCCCAGGAAAAGGCGGTCGGCCCGGGCGTACTCGCCGATGCCGGGGTGGAGCTCGCGGATCCGGTCGCCGGCTTCCCGGTCGACGGGGTAGTTGTCCTTGCCGCCGGTCCAGTAGTTCCAGATGCGGGCGGTGTGGGGCCGGGTGGTGTCGATCCTCGATTCGATGTCGGTCACGTCACCAACGTAGAGCAACTGAGCTACGCCGTCGGCCTCTTCAGTATCTCGACGAGGCTGGATGCGCTGTCGGCGCCGTGGCCGGCGGCGACGCCGCGCCGGAAGATGCCGCGGACGGCGGCGGGGAGGGCGCCGTCGACGCCCGCGTCCGTTGCGGTGTGCAGCACGTGCTCGATGCTGGCCGCGCCCATGGTGAGCCGGTCGACGTCGCCGGTGTGGTCGCCGGCGTCGACGCGGGGCGTGTAGAACTCCAGGAACTGGCGCAGGTTCAGGGCGTCGACGGCGAGGGGCAGGATGTCGGCGGCCTTCAGGCCGTGGGCGTCGGCCATGGCGACGGCCTGCCAATAGCTCGTCAGGGCCGTCCAGAACATCGTCATGTTGAGCTGGTAGAGCAGCGCGGCGAGGCCCGGGTCCTCGCCCCGGTGGTCGGCGGCGGTCAGGACCTCCAGGGTGGCGCGGTGGGCGTCGAAGGCGGCGCGCGGGCCGCTGTAGACGGTGGACGTGTCGGGGCTGCCGATGCCGGAGGGCGGGGTCAGTACGCCGCCGGTGAGCTGTGTGGCGCCCCGTTCCGCGGCCCAGGCGGCGGCCGCGCGCGCCTTGTCGGGGGTGTCGGAGCTGAGGTTGACGAGGACGCGGCCGGCGAGGGCGGCGGGGTCGGCAGCGCCGAGGAGGGCGTACATCGCGTCGTAGTCGGTGAGGCTCAGGACCACCAGCTCGGTGGCGGTCAGGGCCTCGTCGACGGTGGCGGCGAGGTGTGCGCCGCGCGCGACGAGGGCATCGGCGCGGGAGGGCGTGCGGTTGAAGACCGTGACGCGGTGGCCGTGGTCGAGGTACGTGCTCGCCATGGCGTGGCCCATGGGACCGAGGCCGATGACGGTAACGGGGGTGGTGGCGCTGCTGCTCATGGGGCCCTCCAGGGCTCGGACTGGACTAGAACGAACGCTCTATCCAGAGCACGGGCCCGACCGTAGCACAGCTCTAGAACGAACGCTCTACTTACCGGCTCGGTAGGATCGGCGCATGCAGACCAGCGCCCCCCTTGGCACCCGCGACCGGATCGTCGTCGCCGCCGCCCGCCTCGTACAGCGGCAGGGATACGTCGGCACGGGCATCAAGCAGATCGCCAAGGAGGCGGGCGCGACCCTCGGCTCCGTCTACCACTTCTTCCCGGGCGGGAAGGAGGCCGTCGCCGTCGCCGCGATCAAGCACAGTGACGAGGAGTTCGCGGCGATCCTGCGTGAGGCGCTGGACAGCGAGGACGACCCGGCCGCGGCGGTCGACGCCTGCGCCCGCCTGCTCGCCGGGGCGCTGCGCGAGTCGGGCTGGGTCGACGGCTGCCCGGTCACGGCCGCCGCCCTGGAGACGCTCGGCGACACCGACTCGGAGATCCAGGGCGCCTGCGTCGCCGCGCTGCGCGGCTGGCAGGACCTGGTCGCCGACAAACTGCTGCGCACCGGCCTCGCCGCCACCGACGCCCGCGAACTGGCCGGCACGGTGATCAGCACGCTGGAGGGCGCGGAGGTGACGGCCCAGGTCACCCGGAGCGAGGAACCGCTGCTGCAGGCCGGCCGGCACTTGGCGCGGCTGGTCGCGACGTACCGCTGACCCCCAAGAGTGCACCAACGACAGTCATTGCCCGGAGTCACCCTCCGTGATACACAGAGTGACGATACGCGCACTCGCATACACCCGATTCGCCGCCTGCGCAGGTCAGGGCGCCCGGACCGGTCAAACGTGCGGGGATCGGGTAAAGAGACCAGCCAAGTCGGCGCACATGGGCGGTTTCATCAGCGAAGATAGTGCGGTGACCCGTGCCATGGGGCAGGGGTGTCGAACTACCCAACAGGGGCGGTGAGTTACATGTACCTGGCGGCCGAAAAAGGCGACATCACCACCATCATTGGCGGAATCGCCCCCAACTGGGGGCCCTTCGGGAGCCTGGGGAACGAGGCCCGCGTGATGATCGAGGTGGTGATGGCCGTGGCCATCCTGCTGTGCCTCGGCATCGCGATCTGGGGTGCGGCCAAGCAGCGCATCGGCGCGACCGCACTCCGGGACACGTTCAGCGCCGAACAGGGCAAGGGTCTGATCGTGGCCGGCCTGACAGGGGTCTTCATCATCGGATCGCTGGGAACGCTGTTCACCATCGTGTACGGGATGGCCGTTTAGCCCCGTCAGTCGCTCCACCCCCGGCTCTCCCCTTGAGGTCGCGTCACCTGATGTCCAGTCACCATACAGATCAGCAAACGGTTGAGGGGGCGTACCCGTCATGAGCCTCGGCGACGAGCACGACGGCGCTAGCGGCACGGGAGGCGGCGGTACGGGGCAGACCCGTACCCGCCTGCCCGACAGCGGCGCCGGTGACGTCTACGGCGGCGTCTACGGCGGCGCGCGCCGCCCGGCCCGCAACTCGCGGTCGCTGATCACGGTGGTGGGCGTGGTGGTGCTGCTGATCGCCGCCATCGCCTTCGCGAACAGAAGCGGTGGCGGCGACGACTCCCCCTCGGACGCCTCGGCCAACCGCGACGCCGCCGCCCCGACGGCGGCGACGGGCGTCAAGCCCGTGACGGGCAAGAACGGCACGATCCCGTCGGGGTACGCGCGAGACGAGCAGGGGGCGCAGAGCGCGGCGGCGAATTACGCGGTGGCGCTGGGTTCTGCCGAGATGTTCGACAAAGCCAAGCGGGACAGCATCCTCTCGTCCGTCATTGCCCCGTCGAACGTCGACAGGTTCCGCGCCACCCTGGACAAGGCGTACTCGGCGTCCTTCTTCAAGAACGTCGGGCTCAACGAGGACGGATCTACCCCGACCGGTTTCACCTTCGTGTCACGCACGGCACCTATCGGTACGAAGGCCACGCTCTTCTCGGGCAACAAGGCGACGGTCGAGGTTTGGTGCGCCGGGCTCGTCGGGCTCGCCGGCGAGGGATCCACCAAGCCCGTCACCAATGGATGGTTCACGATCACGATGGAGCTGGAGTGGGTCGACAATGACTGGAAGGTCATTACCCATTCCCAAAAGGACGGCCCGGCACCGGTAGGCGGTGACACCCGGGCGTCCAGCGCCGAGGAGATCACTGGCGCGGTCAACGGGTACGGAGGGTTCACCTATGCCCGGTAGCAGTCAGAGGCGAGCCACCGCGGTAGGCACCTTGCTGGCGGCGGTCCAGGCGCTGGTATGGCTCGTCGCTTCTCGGGCCTACGCCGCTCCGACGCCAACACCCTCCCCTACTGGGAGCAACGATCCGTGCGATCTCATTCATGGCCCCGCACGCGACTACTGCGACAACAGCGCGCCCGGCGGCGCCGCCCGCTCCACCCCTGCCGACCCCGCCACCGCCCTCGACCCGCTGGCCTCCCTGGCGCGCGGGTGCGCGGATGCGGCCGCGTGGATTGTGGGGAAGCTGAGCGAGGCGGTGAAGAGCACCGCGGAGGTGGACTTCACCAACCCCACGTTCCTGCAGCAGTACGCCGTCGTCTTCGCCGCCTCCACCGTCCTGACGCTCGTCCTGTGGCTCCTGGCCGTCGCCAAGCGCGCCATCCGGGGCGTGCCCCTTGCCACGGCCATCTCCGAGGCCATCGGGTTCCTGTGGCTGACGGTCCTGGCGTCCGCGTTCACGCCGCTCATCCTCTACACCGTCGTCTCGGCGACCGACGGTGTCACCGAGGTGATCGCGAGTGGCAGCGGCGGGCAGACGGACGTGTTCTTCGGGACGTTCGCCGAGGCGCTCAAGAAGGGCGAAGGGATCGGCGGCGGGCCGATCATGTTGATCGTCGTGTCCCTGGTGTCGATCCTCGCGGCCGGGATCCTGTGGCTGGAGCTCGTCATCCGGGCCGCCCTGCTGTACGTCGGCGCGCTGCTCGGCACGGTCGTGTACGCGGGGCTGGTCGACAAGAACATGTGGGGGCACGTCCGCCGCTGGGCCGGGATCATGATCGCGGTGATCCTGGTGAAGCCGGTCATCGTCATCGTCCTGGGTCTCGCCGGGGCGCTGTCCTCCGACGACGGACCGGACGCCTTCTCGGCGGTCGTGTCCGGCCTGGCCATCATCCTGCTGGCGATCTTCGCATCCGCGATGATCTACCGCTTCGTCCCCGGCTTCGGCGACGAGATCGCCTCCGCCCGTACGAACCGCAAGCAGGCCACCGACGGTGCCCAGGCCGCCGCCGTCATCTCCTCCCCCGCCGCACTCGTCTCCCAGGGCATCAAGACCCACAGCAGCCGCAACCATCAGAGGGGGAGCGGCGGCGGTACGCCCCAGCCGGCCAACGCCGTGTCCGGGGGCGTGGCTGCTCACAGTTCCCGTAGCCAGCCCTCCGGAGGCGGCGCGGCCGGCGGCGGAACCGTCCCCTCCGCCGCGCCCCCGCCCCGCAGCCCCGGTACGAGCGGCACGCCGCACACCCACCGCAGGACCACAGGCAGCACAGGTAACACAGGCACAGGAAACACAGGGGGTGGAGGGCGTTGACGACCCAGTCCCAACCGATCACGCCCCGCCGCACGTATCTCATCGGCCGGGCCCGGCCGAACGCGATCGTCGGCAAGAACCGTGAGACCGGCGAGATCGCGCTGATCATCGCCGGCGCGTTCCTCGGCATGATGAGCGGGCTGCTGGTCCCCGTCCTGTCCCTGCGGATCGTGTCGCTCATGGGCTTCCCCATGCTGGCGCTCGCCGCCGTGTACGTCCCGTACAAGGGCCGCACCTTCTACAAGTGGTTTGAAATCAACCGCAGCTATAAGCGCACCCTCCGCCAGGGCACCACCTACCGGTCCTCCGTCATGGAGGCGGGCACCAAGCTCGACGGCCGTGAGGTCGAGGTCGGCCCGCCGCCCGGGATCGGCCGTATCAACTGGCTCGCGGCGCCGTTCGGGCCCGACGAGATCGCCGTCCTCCTCCACGCCGACCGCCGCACCGTCACCGCCGCCATCGAGATCGAGGGCCCCGGCGTCGGCCTGCGCGACAGCGAGGACCAGGAGGCGCTGGTGGACCGTTTCGGCACCCTCCTCAAGCACGTCGCCAACGGCGACGGCTTCGTGACCCGCCTCCAGATGCTCGCCCGTACCCTCCCCGCCGACCCCGACGCGCACGCCAAGGACGTCGCCCAGCGCGGCGACCCGCACGCCCCCGGCTGGCTCCAGGAGTCGTACGAGCAGCTCCAGTCGATGGTGTCGACGTCCAGCGAGCAGCACCGCGCGTACCTCGTCGCCTGCATGCACTACACCCGCGAACTGGCCGCCGAGGCCCACGCCATGGCCCGCGCCGCCCGCCAGGCCACCGGCGGCCGCAAGCTCGACAAGGACGCCGGCCTCGCGGTCGTCATGGCCCGCGAGCTGACCGACATCTGCGCCCGGCTGGCAGAGGCGGACATCCGGGTCCGGCAGCCCCTCGGGCAGTCCCGGCTCGCGTCCCTCGTGCACTCCATGTACGACCCGGACCACCCCATCGACCACATCCAGGCGATGACGAAACGAAACGCTTGGCCCGCCGAGCTGGACGCCGTCGAGCCGACGTACCTCCAGGCGAAGACGAGGGAGTCGTCCACCCGCGCGCCCTGGTGCCACGCCACCGCCTGGGTGAAGGAGTGGCCGATGACCCCCGTCGGCGTCAACTTCCTCGCGCCCCTCCTCGTCCACACCCCCGACGTCATCCGTACCGTCGCCGTCTGCATGGACCTCGAGCCCACCGAGGTCGCCATCGAGCGCATGCTGACCGAGAAGACCAACGACGAGGCGGAGGCCAGCCGCGCCGCCAAGATGAACCGCACCGTCGACCCGCGCGACATCGCCGCCCACGGCCGGCTCGACCAGCGGGGTGAAGATCTCGCCAGCGGCGCGGCAGGAGTGAATCTTGTCGGGTACATCACTGTGTCGTCTCGTACGCCCGAAGCCCTGGCCAGGGACAAGCGGACGATCAGGGCCTCGGCCGGCAAGTCGTATCTGAAGCTGGAGTGGTGCGACCGCGAGCACCACCGGGCCTTTGTGAACACCTTGCCGTTCGCGACCGGCATCCGCCGATAGGGGCGCCTGATCCTGATGCGAGACTCGCTGTCAGTCCTCACCGAGGCCTTCACCTCCTTCCTCTTCGGGAAGGTCGAGACGACCCGGCTTCCCGTCCGTACGTCGACGGGCCAGGCCCAGGCCGTCTACCTGCCGACCGCCGCGCCGGGCCTCGGCGACTCCGGGGTGATCATCGGGCGCGAGGTGTACAGCGGCAAGGGGTACATCTACGACCCGTTCCAGCTGTACGGGCAGCAGCTCCCCGCCCCGCACTGGCTGGTGCTCGGCGAGTCCGGCAACGGCAAGTCGGCGCTGGAGAAGACGTACGTGCTGCGCCAACTCCGCTTCCGCGACCGCCAGGTCGTCGTCCTCGACGCCCAGGGCGAGGACGGGGTGGGCGAGTGGAACCTGATCGCGCAAGAGCTGGGGATAACTCCCATCCGCCTGGACCCGATGGCCGCCCTCGACGGAGGCATCCGGCTCAACCCGCTCGACCCGTCGATCACCACGACTGGTCAGCTGGCGCTGCTCCGCACGATCATCGAGGTCGCGATGGGGCACGGCCTGGACGAACGGTCCGGCTTCGCCCTCAAGGTCGCGCACGCGTACGTCAACGACACCATCACCGACCGCCAGCCGGTCCTCACCGACATCGTGGAGCAGCTGCGCCACCCGGAGCCCGAGTCGGCGGCCGCGATGAACGTCGACATAGACGACGTACGGGCATGGGGTCTGGACGTCGCCCTCGTCCTGGACCGGCTCGTCGACGGTGACCTGCGGGGCATGTTCGACGGGCCGACGACGGTCGGGATCGACCTCGACGCCCCGCTCATCGTCTTCGACCTGTCGCACATCGACCGCAACTCGATCGCGATGCCGATCCTGATGGCGATCGTCGGGGTGTGGCTGGAGCACACCTGGATCCGGCCGGACCGCAAGAAGCGCATCTTCCTGGTGGAGGAGGCGTGGCACATCATCAACAGCCCGTTCGTCGCCCAGCTCTTCCAGCGGCTGCTGAAGTTCGGGCGGCGGCTCGGCCTGTCGTTCGTGGCGGTGGTGCACCACCTGTCGGACGTCGTGGACGGGGCGGCGGCGCGCGAGGCCGCGGCGATCCTGAAGATGGCGTCCACTCGGACCATCTACGCCCAGAAGGCCGACGAGGCGAGAGCGACCGGGCGGGTGCTGGGGCTGCCCCGCTGGGCGGTGGAGATCATCCCCACGCTCACGCCCGGTATCGCGGTGTGGGACGTCAACGGCAATGTGCAGGTGGTCAAACACCTGGTCACGGAGGCGGAACGGCCACTGGTCTACACGGACCGCGCCATGACGGAGTCCTCCGTGCCGGAGGACATCCAGGCCGCGGAATGGGAGGCGGAGCAGCGCGCGGCGCTCATCGAGCAGCAGATGAACGAGTCCTCACAGTCGACGGTGGCGTGAGATGGAGCGAAGGGCTGAGGAACGCGGCGCGGAACGGGGCATCCCCGACGGTCTGCTGGTGGGGCTGCTGGGGTTCCTGCTGGGCATAACGCTGCTGGTGTGGACGGCGACCGGGCTTGCCGGGCTGTTCGCGCACGGGGCGTGGCCGAACGGGGTGACGTTCTCTCAGACGCCGCTCGCCATACGGCACCTGGTGTCGCAGCCCCATGACCTGGCCGGGGCGTGGCCGGGGACACCGGCGGGGCAGTTGTCGGGGTACGGGCTGTTCTGGGGCCTGTTCATCAGCGAGCTGCTGGTGCTGGTGGTGCTGGCCGTCTTCGTGCTCGGGACGCTGGCCCGGTGGCGTGCGGTACGGGCGGCGGGCGCGGCACGTACAGGGGCAGCGGCTGTACGGAGGGACCCGGCGCGGGTCCCGGCCCAGGCGCCGGCCCAGCCCGATCCGGCCCAGCCCGATCCGGCCCAGCCCGATCCGGTACGGCAGGACGCGGTACGTCAGGACGCGGTACGTCAGGACGTTCCGGTCGCCACCCCGCCGACCGCGCACGTACCCGCGCCCATGCCGACGCCTACTCCTGCACCCCCACCCGCACCCGAGGCAGCCCCCGCGCCCCGCCTCCTCCACGGCGACGCCGCCGCCCGCCGCCCCGTCGCCCGCCAGGCCATCGAGGAGGCCGACGGCCCCGCCCTGGTCGTCACCTCCGACCCGGCCCTGTGGGCCGACACCAAGGACGCCCGCGCCAAGCTCGGCCCCGTTCTCGTCTACGACCCTGGCCACCTGTGCGACACGCCCGCCCGGCTGCACTGGTCGCCCACCCAGGGCTGCGAGGACACCGAAACCGCAGCCGCCCGCGCCGCCTCGCTCCTCGCGCCCGTACGCCCCCGGGCCCGTATGGACGCCGCCGTCGCCGACACCGCCGAAACGCTCCTGCGCTGCTGGCTGCACGCCGCGGCCGTGGACGGACGCCCGTTCAAGCAGGTCCAGCGCTGGGCGCAGAACAACGGCGCCCATGAGCCCGTACGCCTGCTCCGTACGCACCCCAAGGCCACGAACAGCCACGCCGGCCTGCTCGAATCGGCCCTCACCGGGTACCCCGAACGGCGTGAGGTCGCGCAGGAGTTGACCGTACGGGCGCTGTCGTCGCTGTCCTCGGTCCACATCCGTGAGGCCTGCACGGCCAATCGAACTGATTCGCTGGCCCTGGAATCATTCATCGCCGAAGGGGGCACCCTTTATGTGGTGGGTGAACCGATCGAAGACCCGAGGACCCGCCCGGGCGCGATGCCCCTGCTGACCGCGCTCGCCTCAGACGTGGTCGAGCACGGCCGCCGCATGGCCGCACGGTCATCCGACGGTCGGCTCGACCCACCACTCACGCTCGTCTTCGACGACGTCGCGGCCGTGGCGCCCCTGCCCGAGCTGCCCGAGCTGTTGGCGACGGGTCAGGACATCGGCCTGCCGGCACACGTCCTGCTCCGCTCGGCCGAACAGGGCCGCGCCCGCTGGCCGGACCGGCTCCTCACACCGTGACGGGCCGCCGCACCTCGTACTCCAGCTCCCGCGCCCCGCGGCTGTCCCCCTCCAAGGGCTCACTGTGCCCGGTCGGCACGAAGCCGGCCTTCCGGTAGAAGGCCGCCGCCCGCTCGTTCCGCTCGTGCACGTACAGCCGTACGCGCTGGATCGGCGCCCCGCCCAGCGACCACGACCACTCCACGGCCGCCCGGAACAGCGCGTCCGCCAGCCCGGCGCCCCGCGCCTCGGGGCGGACGTACACGCCGACGACGTGCGTCTGGTCGACCACCGGCGCCTCACCGAACCGGATGTCCCCGCCCGGCCGCTCCACGAGCACGGTCACCGTGCCCTCCCACGACCCGTCCGGCGCCTCGGCCACGAACTGATGGGCGCTCTCGCTGTCCTCCGCCGCCCCGGCGGCCCGCTCCTGCCAGTGCGCGTCGGGCCGGGCGACAGCCGCCTCGTACGTATCGAGGAAGGCGAGGGGCGCGGCGGGGTCCTGGAGGGCGGCGAGCCGGATCTCGCGGGCCTTGCGCCACTCGTCGGCGCGGACGGGGCGTATGACGTGTTCCATGCCCCGATCGTCAACACCCGCATCCCACCGGTCAACGCAATATCCGCGCCCGGGGCGCCCGGGGCGCCTGCCCGGGGGACGCATGGCTACCCGTCGGAAACATCACGGTTCGGCTGAGACCACGCCCCATGCTTAAGCAACTGCTTAGCATGGTGGCCCCGGACACACACGGTGGTTCACGCACGCCCCATCCGCCTGGAGGGTCCATGCACACCAGTTCCGTCACCGGCGGCGTTCGCCCGCTCCCCCAGGGCGACGCCGCGGACACCTCCCCTCTTCCGCTCTTCCACCGCGCCTGCACGCGCCTGCTGCACCACGGCCCCGAATTCGCCGGCTCCGTGGTGCGCAGGATCCGCGCGGAGGTGCCGTACTACGCCGACCCGGTGCTCGCACCGCCCGATGTACGGCAGACCGTGGGCACCGGCATCCACCACGCCCTGGCCGCCGCCCTCGACCCCGGCCGGATCGTGGACGTCGAGCGGTACACCCGGGAGCTCGGGATCAAACGCGCGGAACAGGGCCGTCCCCTGGACGAGGTGCTGCACGCCTTCCGTGTGGCCGGCTCCGAGGTGTGGACCGGCATCGTCAGAGTGGTCGAACGGGACCGGCTCGGTGACACCAGCCAGCTGGTCCACGTCGCCGAACTGGTGTGGAAGAGCAACGACCGCGACGCCGTCCTGGTCGCCGACGCCTACCGGCAGGTCGCCGAAGGCATCGGCAGCCGGCACGGTGAACGCGTCCGGCTGATCCTCACCGCCCTGCTGGAGACCCGCGACGACCCGGCCTTCGCCCTGGACGCGGCGGCCGTCCTCGACCTGCCGCCCGACGGCCGCTTCGCCGTGGCCGTGGTCGAGGCGACACCGCCGTACGGCCGCATACCCGGCACCGTCCCGGAGGTACCCGGCATCCGGATCCTGCGGCACGCCGCCGGACACCGCGATGTGCTCGTCGCCCACCTGGCCGACCACCCCCTGGACACGCTCGTCGCCGCCCTCGACGCCCAGGCGTCCGGGCGTGCCCTCCGCATCGGCGTCAGCCCGGTCGCGTACGGGCTGGGGAACGTGGCGCGGGCCCATGACATGGCCGGACTCGCCCTGCGCACCTGCCGGGCCGACGGCGAGACCGCCCGGCTCGACTCCCGTCTGCCCGACGGGCTCCTGGTCTCGCGTCCCGACCTCTCCGCCGAGCTCGCCCACCGGGTCCTGCGGCCCCTGTACGACCTGGAGCCCGCCGACCGCGACACCCTGTTCGACACCGTCGACGTCTGGATCGAGACCGGCGGCTCCGCCGTCCGCACCGCACGGCGGATGCTCTGCCACCGCAACACGGTGCTCAATCGCCTCCGCCGCCTGGAGCAGATCACCGGCCTCTGGCTCACCCGCCCCCGGGACCTCGTACAGCTCACCCTCGCGCTCGACGCGCACCGCCTGCTCGGACCGGCCGCCGCGCTGGGACACGACGAACGGTGAGCGCCCCCGGCTGAATGGGCATCAGCCCAAAGCGCGCACAACCCGATTGGGCACGGACAACCGTATGGAAACCGGCCATGGACCGGTACGAGCGCGACTGTTGTGGTGGGCCTCGCATCGACGCCCACCAGGAGACCGCCATGTCCTACCCGCCCGCCCCACGCCTGCATCACTCTCATCAACGACCACGAAGGCACCGCCCAGGAGCGGCCTTCGCCGCGGTCAATGGATCGGCCTTCGCCCTGCACCTGCTGCTCGCCTGCGCCGCCGAGGACTTCATGGCCACCCCCGTCCGGGGCGAGATCACCACGGGCCTGCTGGGTCTCCTCCTCCAGGGCTCCCTCCTGGTGGGCACGGCGGCGCTGTACGACCGTCACGCGGAGGAGCCGGAGTTGTGATGCGTACGGAGCTACTGCTGCGCCCGGAGTTCCTCCTCGCCGCGCCACCCGGCGCCCTGGACAAGGACACGCGGGCCCTGGTGCTCGTGGGCTTCCTGATGTTCATCGTGCCCATCCTGTTCATCTGCGTCCTCAGCGGCCCCGAGCGGGACCGGGTCGACGACTTCTACACGGCCGGCCGCGGGCTCAGCCCCCTGCGCGGTGCCCTCGTCCTGTCCGGCGTCTACCTGTCCACGGCCACGGTGCTCGGTACGACGGGAAGCGTCGCGGTCTTCGGCTACGACGGCCTGTTCATCGCCCTGTGTACGGTGCTGTCGCTCGGCGTGCTCCTCCTGCTGGCCCGCCCCCTCCGCGAACGCGCCGGCTACACCCTGGGCGACACCCTCGCCCTGAGGGCTCCCGGGCCGGCGGTACGGATCGCGGTCGCCGTCGTGACCCTGAGCGCGTGCGTGCCGTACCTCGTGGTGCAGCTCTCCGGAGCGGGGGTGACCACGGCGACGCTGCTGGGACTGGCCGGTCCCGGCGCCGAGCAGACGGCCATCGTCATGATCGGCGCCCTGGTCGTGTGCGCCACGGTCTTCGGTGGCATGCGCGGCACGATCGTCATCCAGGTGATCAAAACGGTGGTGCTGCTGGCCGCCGGGCTCGCCGTAACGGCCGTACTGCTCCACCGCTTCCACTGGGGCACCGACTCCCTGATCGACGCCGCCGCGCAGGGCAGCGGCCGACCCGCCGGCCATCTGCGCCCAGGCCTCCGGTTCGCCGACAGCGCCACACCGGAAGGCACCCTGGACTTCATCGGCCTGATGATCACCATCGTGCTCGGAGTCGCCTGCCTGCCACACGTCACCATGCAGCTCGGCGCCTCCCCCACCCCGTCGGCCGCGCGCCGTACGGTACGCCACACCCTCGGCATTGTCGCCGCGTTCTGCCTCCTCACCGCCCTGATGGGGCTGGGGGCCGCCGCGCTGATCGGCGCCCCGGCCATCATGGCCGCCGATCCCGGAGGCAGTAGCGCCCTGCTCATGCTCACCGGCGAACTGGCGGGCGGCCCGTCCACCGATACGAACGGGGCACTTCTCGTCGTCCTCGTCTCCTCCGCGGTGTTCCTCACCACCCTGGCGGTCGTAGCGAGCGTCACCCTGGCAGCCGCCGGGTCCATCGCCCACGATCTCTATACGCATGTCCTGCGCCGTGGCCGCATTACGGAGGGCCGCGAAGTGGCCGCCGCCCGCTGGGCCTCCGCCGGCGTCGGAGCTCTCAGCATCGCCATGGCGGTCGGGGTCCAGGGCTGGAACGTCCTGATCCTGTCGGCCCTCTCCCTCGCGGTTGCGGCCTCGGCCCTTCTCCCGGCGCTGGTCTATTCCCTCTTCTGGCGCGGCTTCACCAGGACCGGACTGCTGTGGACTTTGTACGGAGGGCTCGGCTCCGCCGTCGGGCTCCAGGTGTCGGGGCCGGCCTTCTCCGGCAGCCCCTTCTCGCTGTTCCCCGAATGGAACATCGACTGGTTCCCGCTCCAGACGGTCGTCCTCGTGTCGCTGCCCGCCGCTTTCCTGCTGGGACGGATCGGCAGCGCGGTGGGAAGACAACGGACAGCGGACCTCATAGAACACCGTTGAAACGCAAAAGAGCCTCAGGCCCCGGACAAAGTCCGGGACCTGAGGCTCAATAATTGTTCGGCGGTGTCCTACTCTCCCACAGGGTCCCCCCTGCAGTACCATCGGCGCTGAAAGGCTTAGCTTCCGGGTTCGGAATGTAACCGGGCGTTTCCCTAACGCTATGACCACCGAAACACTATGA